>DASWWL010000001.1:0-18912 GCA_036400975.1 Novosphingobium sp.
CGAGGTTTCGTCCATGCCGGTGTGGCATTCACCGGCCTGTCCATCCGCCGCATCCCGTGGCGGCCTGTCCGGACCGCGCGGGCGCCGACCGCACTGCGAAGGAGCAGAGCCGAAGCGCTTGCGCCCCCGCACCCGTCACAGCGCCAGTCTGGTAACTGACAGAACGGAACGTATGAAGAACATTCCTACATGTCAAGTGGATGGCGCGGGGTTTTTTGATGCCCGTTCCAAGGGAACTATGCCCCGCCCCGCAAGTCGGGCTCAGGCCGACACTTTCGCATCCATGCGCAGACCGGGCATGCCCTGCTCGCGCCAGTCGGCCAGCAACACCTCGAACGCCTCCCAGCCGGGACCATATGGCTCGCCCGCGTACCAGCGGGGCTTTTCGGAGCCCTCGCCGTTGAAATAGCTGGGCGTGCATTCGTTGGTGAAAGCGGTCATGTCGACAGCGGTTTCACGGACATGCCCGACCCATGCATCCTGCGCCTGCACCGTCGGCTCGACCACTTCCGCGCCCTGGCCGAGAGCTTGCGAGATCATGTGCGCTACATGGTATCCGTGCCGGCTCATCTGCTCCGTCGTCGTCGCGTTGAGCGCGCTCTGGATGAAGCCGGTGAAGAACAGGTTAGGGAAACCATGCGTCGTCATGCCGTGGAGCGTGCGATAGCCGTCGCGCCAGTGCGCGTAGAGCGAGACGCCGCCGCGGCCGGCGATCGTATCGATGCCCCAGCGCCGGTCGAGGTCGCTCGTCACCTCGAAGCCGCTGGCGAAAATCATGCAATCCACCGGATATTCCACGCCATTGGCGATGAACCCGTTTTCCGTCATCGCCTCCACGCCCTGGCTGCCCGAAACGTCGATCAGGGTAACATTGGGGCGGTTGAACGTCGGGTAATAATCGTCGTTCGACAAAGGCCGCTTGCAGAGGAAGCGATACCAGGGCTTCAGCGCCTCGGCCGTGGCGGGATCGCTCACCAGCGCATCGACGCGGGCGCGCAGACGTTCCATCACGCGATAATCGACAATCTCGCGACGGGCCATGAACGCCTCCGACGAGAGGTCGGGCCAGCCTTCCGCCGCCAGTTCCGCATTGAGGTTGCGGCTGATCTCCGTCCAGATATCGCAGATGAGGTCAGGCTCGCCGGGCGCGAGGCGCTCCATCGCAGCATGCTGGAAATTCCGCTGGCGTTCCTGCTTCCAGCCCGGCGCAAGCGATTTGACCCATTCGGGATCGGTCGGCGGATTGGGGCGCTCGTCCACGGTCGAAGGCGTGCGCTGCAGGACATAGAGATGCTTCGCATGCTTGCCGAGATGGGGGATCGCCTGGATCGCCGTCGCTCCCGTGCCGACGATGGCCACGCGCTTGTCGGCCAGCCGGTCGAGCACCGGCTCGCGATCCGAACCGCCGGTATAGGCATAGTCCCAGCGCGCCGTATGGAACATCTTGCCCCGGAAACCAGTGATGCCCGGTACGCCAGGCAACTTGGGCACGTTGAGGATGCCATTGCCCATGACGACGAAACGCGCGCGGATCTCGTCGCCGCGATCGGTCGAGATGCGCCAGCGGGCTATCGCCTCGTCCCAGACAAGGCCCGTCACCAGCGTATGGAAAAGCGCACCTCCATAGAGGCCCGCATCGCGCGCGATGCTTTGCGCATATTCCAGAATCTCCCAACCGTCGGCGAACTTCTTCGACGGCATAAAGCCGGTTTCCTCGAGCAGCGGCAAATAGCAGTAGGCATCGTTGTCGCACTGGATGCCGGGATAGCGGTTCCAGTACCAGACGCCGCCGAAATCGCCGGAATGATCGATGTTGCGCAAGTTGGTCACGCCCGCCCGCCTGAGATGCCAGGCGGCAAGTATCCCCGTCCAGCCGGCGCCCAGCACGGCGACATCGAGATCCTCGGCAATCGGATCGCGGGGCATGACCGGCATGTGCGGATCGCCCTCGTAGACTTGCGCCAGATGCGCCGCTTCCGCCGTTTCGCCCGTTGTCCGGACATACTGGTCGGTGGCTCCGCGTTGCAGGCGCTTGTCACGCTCCTGACGATACTTCGCGCGCAGCGACGCAATGTCGATGCTGTCGGCGGGCGAGATCTGGGTCGGCTGGCAGGTCATGGCGCACTCCCGATGATTCGTAGTGCGTCCCGTCTAGTTTATAATCAACAATGTTGTCTATTACAAAGCGAAACACGTTCGCGCCTATCGATCCATCCGATTGTTCCTGAATGCTTTTTACTGAACGCCTTTGTCGCGGCGGCGGACGTCAATCGGGGTAGACGCCCTTCAGGACCGTGTCGAAGTGACGCCGGACAAGATCGTTGCACGAACACGCATGGTCATGGAGACGCTGGCAATCGAGCACCTCGATGCCGCCGCGTCGCGTCTTCACCAGCTTCTCGGCCTTGAACCGCTGGACGACGCGGCTGGCATAGCTGCGGCCGATCCCCATCATCGAGGCCAGCTGTTCCTGGGTCATGCTGATATCGGTTTCGCCCGTGCGCTCCACCGCGGCGCCCAGCCACTTGGCGGCTCGTTGCTCGATCGTGTGGCTCGCATTGCACGCGACTGACTGAAACACCTGTGCCATCAGGCAATCGGCATACCGCGCGAAGAGATGACGGATTTCCGGCGATCGCTCCTTGATCTCTTCAAGATCGGAACTGGCGATCCGATAGAACGGCCCCCCATGCATGACACATGACCGCGCATAGGCAGGTATCTTGCCCTGGCTGACGATTCCGCCCAGCGCGCCCTCGCGCCCCACCATCACGGTTTCCACCGCCTGACCATCCTCGAGCGTAACTAGGAAAATCGCCAGCGCCCCATGACGCGGAAAATAGGCATAACGGACGATTTCGCCGGGATCGTAGAGCGTATAGCCCGTTCCAAACTCGCATTCGACGAGATGAGGCTCCAGCAATGCACGGTCTTTTGCCCGCAGGGCGCCGAGCAGATTGCTTCCCTCGATCATTCCGTCGCCTTTCACCCGGCCGGTCCGCGTTTCATGAAAACAACGCGCGCGCGAAAAAGTTCCGAAGAGTGGTCAAAAGTGAACAGACAGAGTTTTACTGTGTGCTATCCTCGACACAAAGGGTGTGCTGCCTCGAGTGGGGTTCGCCCGGCGCGCGGTCACGATGGCGCGCGCCTTTTACCGCAGAGGCTGAATTCCGATCAGAATGCGGATTGGCGAAAGTTCCCGATATTATGACCATGTTGCAGGCATTGCGCAAAGCGACGCATGAATCGCATGAAGCGCTGGACGGTCTGTTCGGCTCGCTGAACCTCGGAGAAAAGGACGATTTCACGCGCTTCCTCGCGGCTCACTATATCGGCATGCGATCCCTGCATCCGGCCCTCAGGCAATTCGCCCACACCGAGCTCGGCGTCGAGGCGCCCGATTTCCCCGGAATGCTGCGCGACGACTTGTCCGAGGCATCGATCCATGTCGATGAGCTGCCGCGCCTCGCGATCGAGGAAAGCCTCGCCCCGGCGGCAGTGGCCTATGTGCTCTGCGGATCGAGACTGGGCCTCGCCATGCTGAAGAAACAGGGCTACTGGCGGCGGGACGAACGCGAAAGCGGCTACATGGAAGATACCGGCGGCCTCGACTTGTGGCGCTTGCTGCTCGGGTGGATGAAGGATCGTCCGGCCGATCCTCCAACCCTAGCGGCGCTTGGCACCTCGGCGATCCGCAGCTTCGATATCTTTCGCCAGGCATTCGCGCTAAGCGGCGCGACGGCGCGTCCGGCATGAGTGATGTCCATCATCCCCTCCGGGTCGATCTCACCAGCTGCGATCTGGAACCAATCCATATCATCGGCCGCATCCAGAGCTTCGGCTATCTGGTCTCCTTCTCCAGCGACTGGATCGTCAATCACGCATCGGTCAACTGCAGCGAGCTGTTCGGCCGCAACGTGCGCGAAATCATAGGATATCCCGCTTACGAATGCCTTGCGGAGCAGGCGCTGCACGACATCCGCTCGCGGCTGCAATTGCTGATGAACGGCGAATCGGTGGAGCGCATCTTCGAAATCAACGCGATCGGCGACGGTCGCCTGTTCGATGTCGCCGCACATCGCTCCGGGCGCTCCTATGTGCTGGAATTCGAACCCAGCGAAACCGGCCACCGCCGCGACTATGCCGGATATGTGCGGCCGATGGTCGACCGGATGCGCAAGTCGGACTCGGTCATCGAACTGTGCGAGATCGCGGCGCGGCAATTGCGCGGATTGACGGGCTTCGACCGCGTCATGGTCTATCGCTTCGCACCGGATGGCGCAGGCGAGGTCATCGCCGAGAATCGAGGCAGCCGGATCGACAGCTTCAAGGGCCAGCATTTCCCCGCATCGGATATTCCCGCCCAGGCCCGCGCTCTCTACGCGCGCAATATGCTGCGGATCATCGCGGACGTCGATGATCCAACCGTGCCGATCGTGCCCACGGTCAATCCAAGGGGCGAGCCTCTGGACCTCAGCATGAGCGGGCTGCGCGCGGTGTCTCCGATCCACATCGAATATCTCGGCAACATGGGCGTGAAAGCCTCGATGTCGGTTTCCATCATGCGGCGGGGCAAGCTTTGGGGGCTTATGGCATGCCACCACTATACCCCCCTTCGTCTTTCCTACTCGATCCGCACCGCCGCCGAGTTGTTCGGCGAGTTCTTCTCGTTCCTGCTAGACCAGTCGGAAGTCGATCAGGCGATCCGGCGCCGCGAGAAATCCCTCCTCGTGCACGACGAGATCATGGCCCGGCTGGCCGGCGGCGGCTCCCTGCTTTCCGCCTTCGAGGATTTTGCCGACAGCATTGCCGGCGTTATCCCGTTCGATGGCATAGTCGGCTGGGTCGATGGCGAATTCATGAGCCGGGGCCTCACACCCACCCGGGACGAATTCATCGGTCTTGCGCGCTTCCTCAATACCGCCGGCGCAAGCACGATCTGGTGCACCGACCATCTGGCATCGGTCCATGAGCCTGCCAGGGCTTATGTCGAGCGCTGTTCCGGACTGCTGGCGCTGCCCGTCTCGCGAGCACCGCGCGATTACATCGTCCTGTGCCGCAAGGAGTTCGTTCACGACATCGACTGGGCCGGCGATCCCTCAAAACCGATGGAACTTGGCCCCAACGGCGATCGACTTACCCCGCGCAAGAGCTTTGCGATCTGGAAGGAAGAACGAAGAGCACGATCCCGGCCATGGGAAACGGACGAGATCGCCAGCGCGGAAGCGCTGCGCATCACGCTTCTGGAGGTCGTCCTGCGCCTTGCCGACGCCGCCCATCGCGAACGCGAAGCCGCAGGTCAGCGGCAAGATACCCTGATCGCCGAACTCAACCACCGCATCCGCAACATCCTCAACCTGATCCGCAGCCTCGTCAGCCAAAGCCACGCGGGCAGCGATTCCATCGATCAATTCGCCGAAATCGTCGGCAATCGCATCCACGCCCTTGCCCGCGCGCACGACCAGGTGACGCAGACGAACTGGACACCGTCCTCGCTGCGCCAGCTCATCCTGACGGAATGCCGTGCTTATGCCAGCGACAGCGAGAACCGCATTTCGGTGACGGGTTCCGACGCGCTGATCCGGCCACGGGCATTCACTTCACTAGCGCTCGTATTCCATGAACTGATGACGAACAGCTGCAAGTACGGCGCCCTTTGCGCTCCGGGGGGATCGGTTTCGATCCGACTCGAACGCCGCGCCAGTGGCGAACTGGATATTCATTGGCTCGAAGCCGGCGGCCCGACAGTCGCCATTCCGCAACGCCGAGGCTTCGGCTCGACGATCATCGAACGGACGATACCGCATGAACTGGGTGGCAAAGCCGGAGTGGAATTTCACCCCGCCGGTCTACGCGCACATTTCGTCGTGCCGAGCCAGTACATTGCCTATTTCGAGGATATCCGTCTGACGCAGGGCGAAGTCGATGTGATATCGCGGGGGACGGAGAAGCGGACCATGGCAGCACTCAGCGGCAACGCCCTCGTCGTCGAGGACAATATGATCATCGCCATGGAGGCGGAAGACATCCTGCGCGAAATGGGCTGCGACGATTGCCACGTCGCGGGCTCCGTCAAGAACGCACTGGCAATCCTTGCCGATCAGGAGATCGCCTTCGCCCTGCTCGACATCGATCTCGGCACCGAAACCAGCGAGGAAATCGCCGACGCTTTGCAATCGCGCGGCATCCCGTTCGTATTCGCCAGCGGATACGGCGAGTATCCTGAATTCGGAGACAGCTTCCGCACGATACCGATCGTCGCCAAGCCATATTCCCGGGACGATATCAGCGCCGCGATCGTACGCATGGGGGCGAATTGAGTTATCGGCAATCCCGCAGGGTGTAGATCAACCTGCCGGTTTCGCGATGGTCATCGTCGCCACTCGCTCATCATCCAGGAATGCCAGGAATCCCCGTTCAATACAGCCCAGCCACCGGGATTTTCTCGGCAATATTCGTGGCAAGGCTTCCGATAAGGTTGCATCGTGCCGGGCGACAGCGATCACCGCCGGATGAATGTAGGACTTGCGCGCGATCGCCGGCGTGTTGCCCAGGCGTTCGGCCACGGCTTCCAGTATTGGCTTCAGCCCCATGCCTTCCTCTACCACGAGCCCGAAACCCATCACGGAAGCGGCCCAGGTGCGAAAATTGCGCGCGGTGAACTCCTGGCCCATAGTCTCGCGCAGGTACTGGTTCACATCGTCCGAACTGACCGGGGTAACCGTTCCATCATCTTCTACATATTGAAAGAGATGCTGTCCCGGCAGGTCCTGCATGCGCCGCACACAACGCACCAGGGCGCGATCCGTGCACGCAATCTTGCGCATTTTTCCGGATTTTCCCCGGAAACGAAGCTGAAGCACCCCACCCTCGATCCGGGCATGGCGATTGCGCAATGTGGTAGCGCCGTAACTCTTGTTGGCCTGAACATAACACTCGTTGCCGACGCGGATTTCGCCGGTGTCGAGCAGGGCCAATACTGAGGCGGTCGCACGTTCCAATGTAAGCTTTCGAGCCGACAGATCTTCGGAAACCCTGGCCCGCAAAAGAGGCAGCGCGCGGCCGAAGGGCAGGCACAGCTCGAACTTGCGCGCCTCGCGCTCCTGCCGATAATCGGGGTGGTAACGATATTGCTTGCGGTCGCGCGCATCGAACCCAACCGCCAGCAAGTGGGCATCGGCGCGCGGCGCGAACCATGCATCGCGATAGGCTGGAGGCAAACCCACGCCATTGAGCCGGTCGATTTCGTCACGATCGGTTATGCGATTTCCATCGGAATCGAAATAGGCCCACTTTCCCCGTATCCGTCGCCGCGAAATGCCCGGCGCGGAATCGTCCATATAAACCAGCCGCATTGCCATCCCGGCATAACGCACCGCGCGCCGATCGGTGTCGAGGACAAATGCCCACCATCGCCACCGCAAACGCAAACGCGGCGACTTTTTTACCACCTTGGCACGGCTCCTCTGCAACCAGTCGCGATGCCGGGCAGTTTCAGCGCGAAACGCGAAGGAGACATGCATATGGCCGAAGCCCGCATCTTTCAGGATCTGAAGCAGGATCATGACCGCCACCGCGAATTGCTTGAAAAGCTTGGAGAGACCAGCGGCGACAGCAGGGATCGCCGCTCCCTGTTCGAGACCTTGCGGCGGGAGTTGCAGGCACATGCCGCCGCCGAGGAGGAATCGCTTTACGCGACGATGCTCGGTTGTCCGGATCTGCGCGAGGACGCGCGTCATTCGGTGAGCGAGCACAAGGAGATCGACGACATGCTCGGCGAGCTGGTGGAAACCGACATGGGCTCCGGCGGATGGCTGATGAAGTTCAAGGCGATGCGCCACCGCTATCTTCATCACATCGACGAGGAAGAAGAAGAGATGTTCCCCGCTGCCGCGCAAGGGCTTTCAAGCGATGCGGAAAAACGCATCGCCGCGATTTTCGAGAAGCGCAAACCGCAAGAGATTGCGCGCGCGGCGGATGAACTGCCCGGCGACGCACGCGAGTGACCGGGGCGCGAAGCCGACCACAGGAAGTTCGGCCTGCGCCTGATATTTCCGCTTTTCTGGAACGAGGGTCCGCACGGCTCGTTCAAAAGGCATAACCATCAACTTCCAAGGAAAGCCGTCATGGAAAAGAAACTGCGTGAAGAGTTCTGGCACGCATTCGAAAAAAGCCCGTTCATCATGATCCGCCTCGAGAGTTCTGGCGATCATGCCGAACCGATGACCGCGCAGCTTGATCGCGAGGCCCATCATACTATCTGGTTCTTCACCTCGCGCGACAATCGGATCGCAAGCGGCGGAAAGGCCATGGCACAGTTCTCCGGCAAGGGTCACGACGTATTCGCCTGCCTTTCCGGCAATCTGGCAGAAGAAACCGACCAGGCCCGTTTCGACAAGCACTGGTCCAAGCAGGTCGCCGCATGGTTTCCGAAGGGCCGCGACGATCCCAACCTGCTGATGCTGCGCTTCGAGATCGCGAGCGCCGAAGTATGGACCGCCGACCCTGGCCTTGTCGGTACTTTCAAACTGCTTACCGGCAATGCTATCCGTTCGGACGAGATGGGCAAGCATGAGGTCGGTTTGGTCTGATCTTTGCGCGTCGGAGGGAAAAGCCGGATGCCTCAAGGTGAATGAAGAGACGTCGGCTTTCTCCGAAGCCGAAAGGCTGGCGATCCTCGCATCCTATCCGTCCGATGATCACGAGATCAGCGGCCGGCTGAATCGCCTGGCTGCCCTTGCCGCGCATGTCTGCGAAGCGCCCATAGGTCTGGTCAGTCTCGTCGAAGCCAAGCGCCAACGCTTCGTCGGCAGGGCGGGCACGGGCTTGACCGGCACCCCGCGCGAGCAATCCTTTTGCGCCCATGCCATGCTTGGGGGCGACACGATGATCGTGCCCGATGCTACCAAGGACGACCGTTTCCTGAATAATCCGCTGGTCACGGGCGAACCGGGAATCCGCTTCTACGCAGCCTATCCGATGAAATCGGCGGAAGGAGCGCCGCTTGGCGCCATTTGCGTGATCGACGGAAAACCTCGCTCCACATTGACCGAAGAACAGAAACAAAGCCTGGAAACGCTCGCGGATGCAGCGATGGCGCTGCTGGAACGCTGGCGCGTCGACAACAACAGCAGGCGGTTCGCCTCGCAAGCCCAGACAGCGATTCATGACCTCGAACAGCGCTTCGTCGCGTTGGCCGACGCGATGCCGCAAATGGTATGGTCCTCGCTACCGACAGGCTATTCGGATTATTTCAACGGCCGTTGGTGCGCCTTTGTCGGCGACACGGCCGCGAGCTGCCATGGCGACGCCTGGATGCGTTTCCTTCATCCGGACGATACGGAACGCACCGCACGGATCTGGCGGCATGCCGTGGAAACGGGAGGCATCTACGAAATCGAATATCGCCTGCGCCATGTCGAACTTGGCTATCGCTGGGTACTGGTGCGCGGATCGCCCATGCGCGACGAAGCCGGAACCATCGCGCGCTGGATCGGCACCTGCACCGATATCCACCAGCAGAAGGAAGACGCCGAGCACAAGGAATTGCTGACGCGCGAACTCAGCCATCGCATCAAGAACATCTTCGCGGTGATCGGCGGGCTGATTTCCCTGTCGATACGGCGCAATCCGGAACTCTCGCCCTTGGGCCGCGAACTGCAGCAACGCGTGCTGGCGCTTGGCCGGGCGCACGACTTCGTCCGCCCGCACAGCGAAAAATCGCGCGCACCGCAAGGGCAGGCGAGTCTGTTCGGGATGCTGGAAAATCTCCTGGCGCCATATTCCCACGGAGATGGCGAACGCATCCGCATCACGGGCGATGACGTCTCCATCGACGACCGCTCGGCGACGCCGCTAGCGCTTTTCTTCCATGAATTGGCGACCAACGCAGCAAAATATGGCGGATTGTCGACAGAGACAGGACATGTCGATGTCGTCGTGACCGCCGGCAACGAGATTTCCCTGCTCTGGCGCGAACGGGGTGGTCCCCCGGCCTCGCCTCCGGCCGAATGCGGCTTCGGCGCCAACCTCATCGAGATGAGCATAATCCGACAGCTTGGTGGGCGTCTGGATCACCAGTGGTCCACGGAAGGGCTTTCGGTAACCGCCATCATTCCGGCAGCCACGATGGCCCGCTGAACCGCCCCCGAAAAATCAGACGAGCGAGGCGATCAATTCGTCGATCGGCACAGTAGCGAATCCTATTGCACTATCGGAGATGCCATAAGGCATGAACAACATGTCGCCCACCCGCATGGCTCCGCAAGTATAGACCACGTTCGGCACATACCCCTCGCGATCGCTGTCCTTCGCCGACAGCAGCGGCCGTGAACTGCGCGCCAGGACCCGCGACGGCATGTCCCGATCCAGCAACATCGCGCCGAGAGAATACTTGCGCATGGCACCCACCCCATGCGTGAGAACCAGCCAGCCCTGATCGCACAAAATCGGGCTGCCGCAATTGCCGATCTGGATGAACTCCCATGGGAATCTGGGTTCCATCAGCAGGATGCCGTCATCGTCCCACCGATCGATGCTGTCGGAGGAAAGAAGATAGAGGTTCTTACCGTCCTGGCGACCGATCATGTAATATCGACCGTCCAGCTTGCGCGGGAACAGCGCCATGCCCTTGTTTCGCCCTGCCCGGCCTTCGATCGGATTGAGCGAGAAGCTGCGGAAGTCCCGGGTCCGCATCAGTTCGCTGCGAATGTCCTTGCCGTTGTAGGCAGTGTAAGTACCGATCCATTCGAAATCGCCGCGCCCATGCTCGAAGCGGACGAGGCGCAGATCCTCCAGCCCATTGCGCTGGGCATCCGTCATCGGGAAAACGACCGTACCGGACAAGGTGCTTTCCGGATGGCGATGAATGCACACCGCCTGATTTTCCAGCACTTGTTCTCGATCGAGCACGGCCGCCGTAGCCACATTGGGTTGCGGCCAGAGGTCGAAGCTCCCGTCCGGCTCGACGATTCCCTCGCGAAACGCGATCGAACTGATGTGGCCTTCACCCACCGCGCGCAACGACATGATGAAGCGCATCGCGCCGCGCGATAGGCCCGATTGATCGGGATGCGGCACCGTGCTGGGATTCATCAGCGCGGCGGCGGCATAACTGTATTCATGGCAGAAATAGGCGCCGATCAGCCGCTGCCGCTCTTCCGACAGGTCCTGGGGAAATGCGACCGTAGCAGCGATCTCGTCAAAACGTTCGTCGAATACCCGCTCCGTCTGCCAGTGACGTTCGGAGAAATCAGCCAGGATCGCGCGATATTCCCGCACGACTTCTTCCTCAGGCATGGCCATGATGTCGGCCACAAGTCGTCCGGCGCGAGAGGACGAGGCGCCTGTCGCTTGCCAGCCGAGATGAAATGGCCGGATCACCACCCGCTCGGGCGATGCGGCCAGCTTCAGCGAATGGAGCGTGAGTGGGCTCTCGAACGGGCTGTCGTGCAAGGCTTCATACTTGGGTTCGACTGCTCGTAGCGGCATTTTCCCTCCGTGGCGGACCGGCGCAGACCATGAGCTGATCGTAACTGTAATATGCCAGCTGGAATGCGAGAAGCGATTCCGCACCGATATTTTCGTTGGCCCCCAGCGGCGTGACGCCATCCAGACATGAACCGAACTGGAGGTCGGCCAGCACCGCGCCACGATCGTTCTCGCCAAGGAACCATCGATAAGCCCGCCGCGCATGCTCCAGCCACAGTTCCGTATCATCGCCGCAGCGCCAGGCAGAAGCACAGGCATCGATCGCCGCCCATGCTTCAAGCGGTTGCTGGTCGAAGGCCAGTATTTCTTCCATCCGGCCGAAACTTTCCGAACCGATCGGCCTGAAGTGGCCGGCAGGCGCGCACTGGCGCATCATGATCCACCGCAGGCTGTCCAGTCCCGCCTCGATCCATTCATCTCTATCGGCCAGCTTGCCGCATTCCATCAAGGCTTGCGACAGGCGTGGATTGTCATAGCCGACCATCGTCTCGAACCAGGTCCAGTCCGGCCTGCGCGCACGCGCGATCAATCGGTAAAGCATATCCCCGCAATGATCGATGATCGCCGTGGCCAATCCCTGACCCGACCGGGCCCGCAATAGCGCCGCCGCGCCAAGCGCGGCGAAGGCAATCGAACGAGGCGCGTCAAAATGGAGTGCGATCTCGGCATGATCGTCAAAGGCCTGTGCGGCCCAGCGCTGCAACTGCGGTAGCCGGCTATTGGCGGCGCAGTCGCCCAACGCCCAGATCGTCCGCCCATTGCTGTCTTGCGAACCGATATCTTCGCACCATGTCCGGTCGTAGTTCATGAAATTCCGCCAACGGCGCGCTTCCGCATTCCAGGCGTGCTGGATGAAGGACGCGAAAGGGGCGGCCCGTTCCAGTTCCTCGCCGGGATTGCGCCAGGCGATCCGGTGCACCAGCATCAGCGCGCGGACGTTGTCGTCCAGGCAATAGCCATGATTGCGATCCGGCACCGCATATTTGCCATGCTGAAGAATGCCGGTTCCGTCGCAAAGAGCGTTGAAGGCAGCCAGACCTGGCGCCGCCCGCTCGGCCACCTGAATGCCGCTGTCCTCGTCGACCACCGCCGCATCCAGGAAAGTACGGGAATTTGCGGCAAAGTAGCGCCAGACGGTACGCCGTCCCCGCCGATATGTGCGGAGTTGCAACGCCTGCAGCTCATGGGGATTTTCGAGCAGATGGTTGACCGCATCGGCTATGGCCGCGGCATCGTTAGGTTCCACCAGGATACCGCCCGTATCGTCCAGCAGTTCCCGGGCATGAATATAGGGTGTCGATATAACGGCGCGTCCCATGGCCACTGCATAGCTCAGCGTCCCTGAAGTGCTTTGCTGCAGGTTGGGATAAGGCGTGATGTAGATATCGCATTCCTCGAGCATGGTGACCAGTTCCTCGGTCTCCAGGAAGCGGTTGATCCACTCGATATGGCTGGCAACGCCCAGTCTTTCAGCCAATGCTTCAAGTTCCCGACGATACTTCTCGCCATGTTCCTGAAGCTCCTTTGGATGCGAAGCGCCGACAATGCGATAAACCGTGTCCGGGTGCCGTAGGACGATGGCAGGCAAAGCCTCGATCACCGTTTCCAACCCCTTGCCCGGTCCCAACAGACCGAAGGTCATGAGTCTTCTTCTTGCACCCGTCTCGCCGGGACTCAGGCACAGCGGACGGTCAGGCGCCCCATGCTCGATAATGTCGACGCGATCGGGATTAGCCCGGTAACGGCGGACGAGCAGCTCCCGTCCGGCCTCGCACATGACCATGAGGCGGCTGGCCCGCGACACCAGGAACCTCATTATCTCGTCCTGTTCGGGCGAAGGTTGCGACAGGACGGTATGCATCGTAACCACGACCGGCGCGGCGACACGCTCGACGAGATCGAGAACATGATCTCCATTTTCGCCGCCGAAAATGCCGAACTCGTGCTGTATCCAGACGGCATCGACACCGTCCTGATTCATCTGCCGAGCCGCCCGCGCATAGTCCTCGCGGCTTTCCCGGACGATCTCCATGTAGACCCGTTCATGTTCCAACGGATCAGCGGAATCCTGGAGGGCATAGACGTCCAGGGATACTTCCGAATGGAATGCGCTTAATTGTTCGAATATGTCGGTCGTGAAAGTCGCGATACCGCACTTTCGCGGGGCAAAGTTTCCGACCAGAGCGACACGCAAAGGGCGCAGGTATCGCGGCGGAGGCAACGCCTTGAACGGCTCGAACGCCACTATCGTTTCATCCAGGTCCTCTGTCCGACGTTCGCTTCCCGGAAGCAAATGCTCCATACATCATGTTCCCATTTCGCGAGGTCGCGCACGGGATGCCGGCGCTTATCATATGAACAAACGTTCAGTCTTTTGGTTTCTTGCAATGCAACAAAATCGGATAGGGCGAGCCTTCGGTTCGATCGGCGGCGCCTCATAACGCACTGTAAATATTGAACATACTATGAATCCGCAGCTCTACTATGCCTATTCCGACTCCCTGGCGACAACAGATAGCGCCACACTCCCAAGGTATTGATCGCCAGAAGGCCGACATTCTGAAGACCTATCCCTTCACTGTCCGGCTGCAGGAAACCCCAGGCAATGAGCGCGAGCGAACTCGTCACGAAGACGACCATGGCATAGCCCGTCACGCGCCGTCCCATGTCGAGCGATACCAACAAGGCTGCCAAGGTGGCCGCCCCCGCCCCATAATACTGGAGCGCCATCAATACGGCTTCATCCACCTCTGACCGGCACGAAGGAAACCGAAAGATCGGAGATGCGCTTTTCATCGCCCAATGCGACTGCGACCGCTCCAAGGATGGCTTGCGGAGAGAACGGCTTTTGAACCACACCGATCGCGGTCGGCGCGGGCTGATGGATTTGACCAGGATTAGCCGTGACGTAGATTATGGTCGTGCCATGGCTGCGGGCCAGTTCTTCGGCGATAGCGGGGCCGGACGGTCCATCCCGCAAGTTCAGATCGACCAAGGCCACTTGCGGACTATCGGGCAGTTCGTTGACGCCAGCCCGGTCCGGCACGATGCCCACAACGGCGTATCCGGCGTCGGTAAGGATATCCTCCAGTTGGAGCGCGACGAGAAACTCATCCTCGACAATCAAAACCTTGCCCCGCATGTCTCTTCTCGCAACCATTCCCTTCAGGCGACGGCCCTGTCCCTGGCGTCGCTGTTCGCAATCCGGACCAGCTCTCCGAAAAAGGCGTCCACCGCGTCACCTTTAAGGACAAAGTTATGACGGAAATCGGGAAGCTGGCCCGACGCCAGAACATTGCTTAACATAGCGCGCGCACGACAAATGCGGCTTTTGACCGTCCCAAGCGCAATGCCGCAGATATCGGCGATTTCTTCATAAGAAAGGCTGCCGATAGCGACGAGGATCAAAGCCTCGCGATAGGAAGCCGGGACCACCGCTAGCGCGCGAAGTACATCGGTCAGTTCCACCGCGTTTTCCTGAGACGGCGGCGCCCGCAGGATACGCTCGGCCACCGCTTCGTCGTACTCGCCGTGGAAACGGCTGCGACGCGCCTCACTGTAGAAATGATTTCTCAGGATAGTGAAAGTCCAGGCCTTGAAATTGGTGCCGGCACGATAGCGCGCCCGCGCCGACCACGCCCTCAGCAACGCTTCCTGCGCCAGATCGTCGGCGCGATCACGGCAACCGCAAAGAGCGCGTGCGAAAGCCCGAAGATGCGGCGTAACGTCGGAAAGCGCGCGCTTGAACTCCGTATCGCTCAGCGGAACACCTTGATCTTCGCTCAAAATCGCTGCGCTTGCCGCTTCGGTCATTCCTGCTCTCCACACCATTGCGTCGCTTTTTGAACGCGGCTTGCAAGGCATTGGTTCCCGCCCGCCTGATTTTGACCGGGGACGGAACCGCCGGCGCAGCACAGCGTTGCGTTGAAACCCGCGGCAATCTGCCCGGATACATTCAGGAGAAGAAGATCATGAATGACACCTCCAACGCACCGTCTCTGGCGCTGGACAAGGATGCCGCGACAGATAAGGCTCCCGATCCGCGCCGGCATTATTCCAGTCCGGAAGATCTCCGCGAGGATATCGACCTTGACCTTGAGACGAGACATCAGCTGCTTACCGAGTGGGCCAAGGATCTTGATCAACGGCTGGCGGCGGAGGCCGAGGGGATGAGCGCCTCCGATCCTATTTCTGAAGAAAAGGAATCCCGTCTGGCCAACGAACATCGCCGCGCGAACCGGGCATTGGATGAAATCAGCAGCGAACTGAATCAGGTTCAGCAAGGCGACCGGAGCTGAACACATCGCCAATACAGCTTGTCAGGCAACGGCTTCCTTGGGGAGCCGTTGCCTGATTGCAGCTTTGGTTCCGGACGCCGTCGCGCCAGGGGAACAATCCGGCGCACGCAGGGTTTTCAGGCACATGCTTGTGCAGCAATCCAGAACACAAACCCGGAAATCCATGGCAAGGACCCCAAATATAAGGCCTCCGCAGCTTAGGGCTACGGAGGCCTCGGGGATCGGATCACCACCGGTTGCGGGGGGTGGGGTACGGGAGGGCCAGTGGTGACACTGCTAAAACCCCGACAAGCGCGATTTGGTTCCAGCCGCGGAAAAAATAATCCCGGTTCCTCCAGCCATTTTCTCATGGCATTGATCGAAACAGATTTCATGTCACCTGCCGCTTGAGCGGAATTATCATTCGAGGTTGCAATGTCGGTGTCAGAACAGATCAGCTCCCACCTTCCCTTCCTTCGTCGCTATGCGCGTGCTCTGGCGGGATCGCAGGCCTCAGGCGATACTTACGTCCGCGCCACGCTGGAAGCCGCGCTGGCCGACCAGGAACTGCTTGAGGAGGTCAGCCACGGCCGCGTCGAACTCTATGCCGCATTCAACCGAATCTGGTCATCGGGCCATGTCGAGGCGGCCAATGCCCACGCCACCGGTGATATTCATGAGCACGCCGCGCAAGAGCGACTTTCGCACATAACTCCCCTGCATCGGCAAGCCCTGCTCCTGACCACGCTCGAGGAGTTTTCCAATGAGGATGCCGCACGCATTCTCGACATCTCGCACGACAGCCTACGCACCTTGGTCGCGCAGGCGATCCAGGAAATCGAGAGCGAGACCGCAACGGATGTCCTCATTATCGAGGATGAACCACTCATTTCGATGCAGCTCGAAGGCCTCGTCACTGATTTGGGTCATAACGTCATCGGAACTGCTGCGACCCGCGCGCAGGCCCTTGAGATATTCGCCGAACGCCCGGCGGGCCTGGTGCTGGCCGATATCCAGCTCGCCGACGGCAGCTCGGGCATCGACGCGGTCGAGGATCTGCTGAAGCTGGGGGACCTGCCCGTGATCTTCATTACCGCCTATCCCGAGAAGCTGCTGACAGGCGAGCGCCCCGAGCCAACCTATCTCGTCACCAAGCCCTTTCAGGAATCCACCGTCCGCGCAGCTATCAGCCAAGCCTTGTTCTTCGGCTCCAGCAAGCCGATGCGCTGAACTTTCCGCCTTTGCTGGCTATGGGCGGGGAAGCCTGTCTCCGCCGCGCAGTGCGAAATCACTGAGGCGGCGAACGGGCACTTGCAGCCGGCATTCGACACCTTCAGGCCGAAATTCCAGTTCGACGCTGGAATTGAGTTCATGAGCGACGATCTTTTCGATGAGATCACGCCCGAAACCCCGCTTGTCCGGCATATCCACCTCGGGCCCCCCCTCTTCCCGCCAATGGACTTCGGCCACGTCGGGACGCAACAGCCGCCAGGCGACCAGCACGCGTCCGCTATCCACGCTCAGCGCCCCGTATTTAGCTGCATTCGTGGCAAGTTCATGAATGGCGAGCCCGAGCGACATGGCATCGTTGGGCGCGAGGCTGATCTCAGGCCCCGAGATCGCAACATGGGCATCGGTCTCCCCCATGTAGGGGGCAAGCTCGCTGCTCACGATCTCGCGGATCAGCGCGTTGCTCCAGTCGCTTTGCGAAAGCAGGTCATGCGTCGCGGACAGCGCTCTTATACGTCCCGTCAGGCTTTCGGCGAAATCGTCGAGGCCGGTCGCCCGTCGGCGGGTAAGCGCGACGATCGACAGAACGTTGGCCAGAGTATTCTTGACGCGGTGATTGAGTTCGCGCGTCAGGGAAGTGCGGATCGCCGCCTGCCCGGACAGCCATTCCAGCACCGACCTGTCTTCCGCCGCGCGGCGCGTTATCAGGCGGGCAATCGTCATCACCAGCAGCGCAAGCACCAGACCAAACAGCAGCGTCGCGCGGGAAAGAGTCGTCAACGAGCCCGGTTTCTTGATGCTGACCCGCACGATCCACGGACGTCCGGCCACAGTGATGCGCCTGTCCAGGGTCCGGCCGCGCTCTCCCGCGACAAGACGCGAGGCAAGCAATGCGGGGCGGTTGTCGCCTGAATCAAATATTTCGACATCGAGATTGCGTTGGTGGACCAGCTCCGCAGCGGATTCGAAGAATTCCTGACCGCGGAACGGGCTGTAGATGAAGCCTTTTACCTGCGCCCTTGCCCCGGCGGTTTCGAAAACCGGCATATATATCAGAAAGCCGGCGGTGCCCGGATTTGCTGCGTCCTGCATCAGGCCGACCCTTCCCGATGCCGCCGGACCGCGCGATAGGATGGCCGCATCCATGGCGGCACGACGCATTTTTTCGGAATACATATCAAAACCCAGCACCGCGCGATTGGTCTCTGTCGCCGGATAGATATGGGAGATGGGCGCCGCCGGCCTGCCATTCTTCATCTGCCATGGAGCCCAGCCGATACCCAGCGAACCATGATTTTCATCGCTGGTATGAAGTTCGGAAGCCACCCCATGAAACATTTCCGAGGAGATTTCCCCACGCATCGTGAACAGCGCCGCCCCCGCCCGGAGAACCGCCACATTTTCGACCACCCTGCGCTGGAGGCCGGCGGTGATCTCGGTGGCATTGCGATCGAGCAGGAGCGTCTGGCGCTCGGCCTCGGCCCGCTCGATCGCGACAATGCTCAACAGCGTACCCGCCAGCGTCAGGACGAAAAGCACCAGTGGCCAGCCGCGTGGATATTTATGGAACCACGCCTGCTTCTCGACCCTGGCTAGAAGCGCTTTGTCCATCATGCCCTGGCAATTACCTCCAGCCTGTCCCGCCCTGGCGGTATTCCCATTATCGGCAATGGTTTTCCACCCTTGGAACCATGTCAGCGCTTGAATGTTCCACAGATGATCGTCCTCGTTGTGCGCTTGACCTGTCAGGCGATTGGAAGGAAATAGGACATTGCAAGATGGAGTGCGCTTTGAGTCAGCCCAAGGGAACGGATGACGGCAAGCGGCAGTCCGGCCCCTCGCCAAACACCCGTGACTCAAAGGAACCGGGTTGGGCCGATGGCCTTCGCCAGCTTTACAACTCCGTCGTGCAAGA
>DASWWL010000002.1:0-15594 GCA_036400975.1 Novosphingobium sp.
AGCCGGGTCCACTGATCATCGCGATGGCCGCGCAATGTATCGACCGCCCGTTTGCCGCCCTCGCTGGCAATCGAGCGGAGTTCCGCACGCACTCCGGCACGGCGCGATGTAGCCAGCAGCAGGATCAACGAAAAGCCGCCCACCACGGCGAACAACGCCAGCAGTGCGGCGAAGCGGGCATAAGGGTTGGATGCAAGCAGCTCGATCATTTCAAACCTTGAGATCCACGAGGCGCCGGATGATCATCACACCGATCGCATAAAGCAGCAGCAGCCCCGGGAATCCGATCAGGAAGATCGGATCCTGGGCCACGTCGAAATAGAAGCCAGGATTGACGAGAAACATGCTGACCAGCGTGAGGATCGGTAGAATCGTCAGCATCCAGCTTGTCATGCGTCCTTCGGAACTCAGGGCCCGGACTTTCATGAACATCGAGGCACGGGCACGGATCACGCCGGAAAGGTTTTCCAGAATCTCCGCCAGATTTCCGCCGGTCTCGCTCTGCACCGATACCGAGACCACGAACATGTGCATGTCCTCAAGGCCCCAGCGATCGGCCATGGCCAGCAACGCATCGTTCAGTTCGGCGCCATAGGAAACTTCATCCGACACCAGGCCGAACTCGCTGCCGATCGGATCCGCCATTTCTTCGGTGATCAGGAAAATCGCCGATGCGATGGGGTGGCCTGCACGCAATGATCGCGTGAAAATATCAAGCGCGACCGGAAACTGTTCCTGCATCAATTTGCGACGGCGCTGCGCCAGACGGCTGATGACGAGGACAGGCAGGCCGAAAGCGATGGCCGAAGCGATGACCGCCACCAACAGGAGGGTTCCCGGCGTCAGCGAAAATCCTCCGCCAAGCGCAAGCATGAGGATGATGCCGGCAAGAATGCAGAAAGCGACCCCCATCGTCACCGCGACCTTGCGCGCTTCGACCGGCAGCGCCGCCATCATGATCATGCGGGTGAAGCCGACCTGGGCCCGCAGCAGGGGCCCGGCATCGGGCGAAAGCGCAGGCGGCGCGTTCTTCAGCAGCGTGAGCGTGACGTCTTCACGGCTCATGTCGGCGCGCAGCATCGTCAACCGCCGGTTCACCGCGGTCCGCTCCGCCCGCCTATTGAGCAGATACCCCCCGACCAGCTGCGAAACCAGGAAGACAGACGCGAAGATCGCGATCAGGGCAGCAAGACGGACAAGCAGAGGCGTCATCAGGTGTCGAACCGGTTTTGCGGCTTGAACAACGTAGGCTCAAGGTTGACTCCATAAGCGGCGAGTTCCGAAGCAAATTTGGGCCGGATGCCGGTCGCCTCATGATAACCCAAAACGTTGCCGGCTTCGTCGCGGCCGGTCAGCCGGAAGCGGAAAATCTCCTGCATGGTGATCGTATCACCTTCCATGCCCGTCAGTTCGCTGAGCGACAGAACCTTGCGCTTGCCGTCGCTCAGACGGCCGACCTGGAGCACGATGTTGATCGCCGAAGCGATCTGCGCGCGCGCGGATCGGGGGGAGATGTCTATCCCGCTCATGCCGACCATCTGCTCGATACGAGAAAGCGCATCACGCGGCGTATTGGCATGTACCGTGGTCATCGAACCATCGTGGCCCGTATTCATGGCCTGAAGCATGTCGAAAGCCTCGCCCGCACGGCACTCGCCCAGGATGATGCGGTCTGGCCGCATGCGGAGCGCGTTCTTGACGAGATCGCGCTGCGTGACTTCCCCCTTTCCTTCGATATTGGACGGGCGGGTTTCCAGCCGGGCGACGTGTTCCTGCTGAAGCTGCAGTTCCGCCGAATCCTCGATCGTGACAATGCGCTCGCGCTCGTCGATGAACGATGACAGGGCATTGAGCATCGTCGTCTTGCCCGAGCCCGTGCCGCCCGAGATGATCACATTGCGGCGGCCCTTGACCATACCGCGCAGCACCTCCGACATTTCCGGCGGTATAGAACCCAGTTCGATCATACGCGCCATACTGATGGGCTTCTTGGAGAACTTGCGGATCGAGAGCAGCGAGCCGTCGATTGCGAGCGGCGCGACAATCGCATTCACGCGCGAACCATCGGCAAGCCGGGCATCGACGAAGGGTGAGGACTCGTCCACACGGCGCCCCACTGCGCTGACGATCTTCTGGATGATCCGCAGTAAGTGCTTTTCATCCTGAAAGCGGGTCGGCACCCGTTCCAGCATACCGAAGCGTTCCACGAAGACGGTCTGATAGCCGTTTACCAGAATGTCGTTGATGGTTTCATCCTTGAGCAGCGGCTCGAGCGGTCCGAGTCCCAGAAGCTCGTCCAGCACTTCAGCGCTCAGCGAAGTACGTTCGGCGCGGTTCAGGACTTCGCCGGTACTCTCCAGCAGATCGGCGACGATATCCGAGATTTCCTCGGCCACTTGTTCTCGCGGCATCTTGTCGAGCAACGCGAGGTTGATGCGATCGAGCAGCTGCTGGTGGATTTCCACCTTGAGCGACAAGACCCGATCGGAAACGGCATAGCGGACCGGCTCGGAAGGCGGCCGCATCATGGCTTCGGGGATATCGAACTTGGGGTCGGCACCAGATATCCCGGCGCGGCGCAACTGCCACATGGTCAGTTCCTCCCTGCAAGTACGTCATTACGCAGCAGCGCGCCGATCGCAGCCATATCCGTGGCGAACCTGCTCTTGCGCTTGACGCTGCCCACAAGGACGCCCTGATTTTGCGCCATGCCCACCAGAGGCGCATCCAAAGCGATGCTGCCGAGAACCGGATGGCCGAGTGTTTCCGCAACGTCGTTCAGACCGATCGTGCGGAACAGGCGCTTCTCAACCCGATTGACGACGATCTTCACGGCGCTGTCCTCTATGCCCACCGATCGAAACAGGTCGAGGCGGCGTTTTGCCTGGCGCAGGCTGGCCACGCTCAGTTCGGTGACGAGCAGGATCACATCCGCCGCCGCCGCCGCCGACAGGGTCCAGTTCGTCCAGTTCGCAGGCAGATCGAGCACGACCTGCCCGAAATGCTTGCGCAAGAGGTCGAGCACCCGCAGAAGATCGTCCGTATCCACTGATTCCAGCGGCAGGATCGTGCTGGGCGCAGCCAGCACCGAGATACCGCCTTCGGCCTCGGTCGTGACCGAGCGCAGAAGCTCCTCGTCGAGGCGGCCGGAAACACCGAGCAGATCGGCAAGGCTGCCTCGCGGCCGCACGCCCAGATAATCGGCGATCGTTCCGAACTGGAGATCAAGATCGACGATGACCGTGCCGCGGCCGGTCGAATCATGGGCCGCGAAGTCGGCTGCAATGTGAGTGGCGATGGAGGTCGCTCCGCAACCGCCCAGCGAGCGGACGACCGCAACCATCGGTGCCAGCGCCGCGGCAGTGGTCGTATCGGCGTCGCCCTTGGCGACCGCGTCGAGCGAGACCTGAAGCAATTCGTCGATATCGAAGGGCAGCGAGACGACGTCGTTGATGCCTTCGCGCAGCAACGTGCGCACGAGCGACACGTTCGCTCCCTGGATCGCGGCGACCAGAAGCAAACCCGGATGACGGCCACGAAGATCGGCGATGCGCTGCATGGAGGCCCGGTCATTGGGATCGACCTCGACCACCACCAGCGACACGTCGTGCAGCAGTTCTTCCGCAATCGCCTCGTCCGTCGCGAGCGGCGCCGTCCGCAGGCCAGGCAAGAGCGCGGCATGGTTCGGACTGGACAGGATCCCGAGCTGGCTGTCCGAGGCAACCACAAGAATCCGGGTGCTGTTACGCAACGCTGTATCCTTCATGTGCCCGGCTAATAGATCGAGTGTGCCCATTTTATCCGCTCTGGTCCGTTCGTTTCAGTTCACTCTCGCGGCCGTTCAGTTCTGGCCACCGCTGCTGCCCCCGCCGCCGCCCGAAGTACCGACGTTGGTCGTCCTCGGCCGCTCGGGCTTCTTCACCTTGTCGGTGCGATAGCGTTCGACGGCCTGGGCGGCATGATCGGCGTTCGTTTCGGGAATGCCGGTACTATAGACGGGATCGGGATCGATGACTTGCGCCAGCATGGTCTGCCGGTTCGCCTCACCGAAATTGTCCGGACCGCCCATGTGGGGCAAACCGTTGGGCTCCGTCGCGCAACCGGTAGTCAGGGTCAGGGCGATCAGCGCGGACGCCGCCGCGATCGGCTTAATAGGCATAGCCGTCCTCCTTGGCGGGCGCCTGCCCGGGTGTAGCGGGCGTAACCGCCGATTGCGGGGCGGACGCCTCCGGAGCGGGCTGCGCCGGTGATGGCGGCACCGCCGGTTCGACCTTGGTCGGGCGATAGGGCTGACCCAGCAGGAACGTGTCAGCTTCGCGCGGATCGAGCACGCGGTCGGTGGGCAAGCGCACCTGTCCGGGCCGGATCGGGGCGACTAGACGCGGCGTGACGACGATGAGGAGCTCCGTCTCGCCTTTCTTGAAGCTGCTCGAACGGAACAACGCGCCAAGGATCGGAATCGATCCAAGCAGCGGCACCTGATCGACGGTCGTCTGGAAGTCCTTTTGCAGCAGCCCCGCGATAGCGAAGCTTTCGCCGTCGCGCAGTTCCAGCGTGGTGCTGGCGCGGCGCGTCCGCAGGCCGGGGATGGTGATTCCGGCAACGGTCAGCGAAGCGGAAGGATCGATCGCGCTGACTTCCGGTTCCACGATCATGCTGATCGTCTTGTCGCCAAGGACCGTGGGCGTGAAGGCAAGGCTGACGCCGAACGGTTTGAACTCGACCGTGATGGCGCCGTTACCGGCGCCGTTGTTATTCCCGGTCTGCGCGACCGGAACCGGAAACTCGCCACCCGCCAGGAACGAGGCCTTCTCGCCCGAAAGCGCAATCAGCGTCGGCTGGGCGAGGGTTTTCGCCAGCCCTTTGGACTCCATCGCATTCAGGATACCCTCGATATTAACATTACCGAGTCTGAAAGTCTTGCTGAATATCCCGAAACCTTCTGTCAGAGCACCCAGTCCAAGAATGCTCGCAATAGATGCTGCACTAGACGTAGAGCTACTAGTGTTACTTGAAGTTACTTTACCCACACCCATCAATTGCGTTGGATCAAATCGACTATTGCCAATTATATTTGATCCGTTTGTCGTTAATGCCGCTCCCGGGGCATTTCCAACCAACGACCCCGTCAATTCATTGAAGGTTCCAGTACCAGTAGAAAATGTATTTGATGACTGCGTGCCGCTGGAAACGCCTCCCGGTAAAAATGTAGATCCGCTTCCCGCAACTCCATTGAAAGAGCCATCACGGGAACGCGCGCTAAACCGCGTTCCGATCTCCTTGCCGGTACTGCGGTTCACTTCGGCAAAGCGCACTTCCAGCATTACCTGCTGGCTCGATCCCATGGAAATGAGATTGATCACCTTGTCGCCGGCGTAGGCCTTGGCGAGTTGCATCGCGCGGTCGGCGGAGCCTGCCGTATTGACGGTGCCGGTCAGCACCACCGATTCATTGGAAATGCGCGCATCGATCGTTTCGCCGGGAACAAGGAGGCGAAGCTGTTCGCCCAGCGCGATCACATCCGGCCCGACGGCGATGTCCATGATCGATAGCACGCGGCCCGCGCTGTCGTAGAGCGTCAGGCTGGTCGTGCCCATCTTCTTGCCGAGCACATAGAGCGAGCGATCGGTGATCGGCAGCACATCGGCGATGTCGGCGCTGCCGACGAGCGCCTTGGCGATCGGGCGGTCCGCGCTGACGACCTGGCTCTTGTTGAGCGGGACCTCGAGCGTTCCGGCATGAAGCGCGGTGCCCCTGCTCTGGCCCAGGGCGGGGCCTGCGGGAACGAGCGCGACGAGGGTAAGCGCCAGAAGGGCGCGCTGGAGACGATTACCGACCATGTTGCACCTCGTATTCGCTGGACTGGCTGCCGCGGAAGACGATCATCGTCGGGCCCTTGGGCCGCATCGGCAGCAACATGGAGGAAGGAATGTTCGGTACGCGCGCCGGCGTGGCGGCGGCGAATTGCGCCGGCAGCGCGGCATTGGACCGTGAGCGGACGTAATAGCTGCCCGTCGTCAGGTGGCGCGGAACGATCGTCGCCTGACGGCCCATCAGCGGATCGGCGACATTGCGCAGCGCCAGGCTGAGCGTGCCGAGCTGGATCGAAAGGGCCAGCTTCTGCGCCCCCACCGTATCGACTTCGAGCGTGGCGGTCCGGGCGGAGGCGGGCTTGGTCTGCGTCTCGTCGGAAACCTGATCCATGCCGAGCACGGGCACCGCTTCCAGCACCACGTCGGTCATCTTGTCGTTGCTGCTCGTGCCTTCGCCGGGGATCGGGCGCGTCAGAAGCACATCGACACGGTCGCCGGGACGGACGAAGCCGCCGACGCCGGAGACATCGTTGATCGGCACCGCAAAGGCCAGTTTGCCAAGCGGCAGGTTGGCGGAAAGCGTGGCACGGCCGTCCGAACCGGAAACCTTGGAGGCGAGCACCGGCTCACCGGTCACGATCGGCCGCAGCGCGACGCGATTATCCTTGAGCGCGGCCGGGATCGAGGTGAAGGCGCCCATGGGCACCGAGTTCGCCGGCCAGTTCACCAGGCGCAGGTTCTGCAGGCTGAGCGGCGTGCCGAAACCCAGGTTCTGGCTGGCGACGACGATGCGCGACAGCTTCTGCTCTTCAGCGACACGCTGCTGGCGCTGTTCGACGCCGGAAAAATAGGTGTTCGCCAGGAATACCGCGATCAGCGCCAAGACTAACGCGACACCGAGTATGATGAGATTTCGTGCCCGCATGATTGCCCCCTGCCCTCAGGATTTGGGTGGCCGGGAACATTCCCGACCACCCGTTTCAAGCAATTCAGCAGGTCGAGCTCGGCGTGCCGATGCAGGTCGCGGCATCGTTCATCGCAGTCGAAATCGCACCGCCAAGGACCAGCGCCGCACCAGCGATGCCGGCACCCACGATGGCGAGAATCAAGGCGTATTCGGCAGCGGCGGCGCCGTTTTCGTTACGCAGGAACGTTTTGAAGAAATTCGTCATAGTCGTTACCCCACTTCGGGAAGATGTCGCCAAATAAGGCATGAACATCTTGCCTACCAATATGGACAGGGCTCCGGCCTCTATTTCCGGTTGGCCCGCCCATCGCAAAGGGCATATTTGAACCGACCGACCCATTTTCATGCAGACAGCGATGTTTTACTGTCGCCTTTTTCGGTCCACCAGGCCAAACAGCCTTTGCGAGGACCTGATCAAAATCCGCCTCCGATTGCGAGTCGTCAACAAAATTCTGTAAACAAAATTTTTACCAACTCTATCAGAAGGTTAGGCCGAAATATTGTTAATTCCCAAGGTTAATTAGCATATTTGTTGCAACGACTTAGCCCGTCAGACCATCAGCCGGACGCGATTCTCGTTCAAAGTTTTGGTAACTAATATACCATTTATCGCATCCTTTATTATTTAGCGTATATTAGGCCAGATTCCGTCGCCAAAACGTTGTTATATGTTCACTTTAGCGCTTAACTCGTAAACATACTTGAAACCTCGCCATCTTGATGCTTTCATCATCGCGCAGGGTTTCGACGCGGCGACTCACCAGGGCGCTACGCCGTGCCAGAAGGACCCGCACACCGTCGCCGCATCGAGAAGGGCGCGACCGGTTCAGAGACCCGTCTCGATCCATGCGACATTGTCAGCCGGCCGGCTCTTTCCGGTCGTCCGGCAACACAGGGGCTAGCCATGGTTGATGCACGCGCGAACAGACAGGGCGGCTCCGGGTGCCAGCCCGGCGCTTTCACCGCGTTTTCCCGACTGGTCGGAAGCGAACGAGCAGCGATCAGTCCATTGACCGCGCTTATGCTCATCCCCCTCGCCGGCAGCATCGCCTTCGCCGCCGAACTGGGCGGCTGGTACTATGTCCAGCGCTCGATGCAGAACGCGGCGGACACCGCCGCTCTCGCGGCCGCGAGCAACAACAACCAGTCCGGCATAGGCACGAGCCCTCAGACGGAAGCCAGAGCAGCCGCACGCCCATTCGGCTATATCGACGGGCAGAACAACGTCACGGTGACGGCCGGAACGACGACCTGCCCTACCGGAACGGCCACCGGATCAACTTGCTACGAAGCCATCATCAGTAGCGTCTTCCCGGTTTCCTTCTCAGGCGTTCTCGGGTTTATGGGGACCGAAGCATTAGGATCTGGCCGGGGGCAGCGGGTCACTGCCCGCGCCGTCGCTACCGCCGCCGGTGGCGGAGGTTCGGAAGACGTATGCGTCTGGACGCTTTCTTCGGCTACGAATTCCTTTACCAGCAATGGCGGCCCCCGCCCCGATATGGCAGGCTGCACCCTGTTGTCGAATGGCGGCATGACCTGCAACGGTCATGATCTTGGCGCGGACTATGGCGTTGCGCTGGGTGTAAGTACTGGCTGCGGCGCGCATCAGATTTCGAACGCGTCGCCCATTACGGACCCCTACGATGCGCGAAAATCCAATATACCGAGCAACGCGCTGAGCTCCTGCGCCGGATCGTTCCCGCAAATGTTCAAGAACAAGGGGAAATGGACTGTCGCATCGAGCAACCAGATATCCGGAAGCTCTCTCCCCTGGGCCGGAACCCAGAAGATATTCTGTGGCGACGTACAGCTTTCGGGCGATGTTACGTTAAGCGGAACCACAACGCTCATCATCGAAAACGGACGACTGGACCTTAACGGGCACACTCTGCGCACAGCCGATGGCGCCGCCGCAACGATCGTATTTTCCGGCGACAATACGACGACTTATTCGCACTACCCCTCCAGCCTGAATGGAGGTGGAACACTTATCATAGAAGCGCCCGACAAGGACTCGACCTCTCCATGGAAAGGCATAGCCATTTATCAGGATCCAGCGGTGTCGGCGAACACGAGTTTCACCTATTCGGGTAATGATCCGACATGGAACATCACGGGACTAGTCTATCTTCCGCACTCCAACGTGACTTTCAGCGGCGTGGTCAACAAGGCGTCCGACGGCGCTTCCTGCTTCGTCTTGGTGTCCTACTCAATGCTGGTGAACGGCACGGCGCAAATCTTCGCCAATACGCAGTGTGATGCAGCCGGGCTTGGCACACCTAGTGTAACCGTCGGGTCTTCCACGCGCGAGAAATTGGTGCTGTGATGGCCATGCAGCGCACCATCTCATGGTTGCTGGGGACCGAAGGTTTCTGGACCGATCGCCGCGCCAGCGCGGCGACGGAGATGGCGCTGGTGCTGCCCGGGATCGCCTTCATCCTGCTGAACGTCGTTGATCTGGGCGTCTACATCTACACCAGGATGCAGGTCGATCTGGCCGCACAGGAGGCCGTAGGCGCGGCGCGAGTGCTGTGCGACACGACAGCGGAACTTCCCGCCACGACCAATTGCGGCGGAACGTTATCATCGACGATGACATCGGCAGCCCAGAACACCACTCTTGGATCGAATGTAACGTTGGGATCGCCAAGCGAGGCCTATTACTGCGCAAACAGCTCCGGCACATTAGTGCAAGTCGCCGCAACGAACGCCACGCCGCCGGCAAACTGCTCGGCGACCCTCTCAGGCAGCACCTCCAAACCTGGTGACTACATCTCGGTCACGGCGTCCTACAACTTCACCCCGGTATTTCCCGGCGCTTCGGTGGCATCGCTCATGCCTGCGACGATCCAGCGCACAGCATGGATGCGGCTCCAATGACCGTCGAACCCAGACCGGCACTGCGACGCTTCCTGATGGACCGCTCAGCCGCGACGGCGGCGGAATTCGCCCTCGTCGTGCCGGTTTTCCTGCTGATCGTGTTCGGCACGATCAACACGGCGATTACCATGTCGGCGATTATCCAGATGCATTATGCGGCGGAACGCGCCGCGCGTTGCCTTTCGGTGAACGTCACAGGGGCATGCACCGCCGCGAACGTCGATACTTACGCGAAGACGTTCTACAATGGCCCTGCAATCACCGGCCTGACCTTCACCCGAACCACGCCCGTCTGTGGCAACAAGGTGGTCGGCACCGGGACTTACGAGATGCTCACCGGCTTCAGCAGCACTTCGGTGAACCTTTCGGCATCGGCCTGCTACCCGGTGATCTAACCGGCCTCCGCTGCTGGTCATGCTTGTCATTCTATAAATGTTAACCGGATTGCGCTAAACATGCGGATATGAGCGGCTTTGACGACATGCGGCGGCAGGGCGCGGCGGCGGGCTTCACCCCCGCATCCTTGTGGGCCGCCACATCCGCGTGGATGTATCGCCGCAGCCGCACGCTGATCGCATTCCTCGACATGCGGATGGAAACGCTGATCGCCGCATGGATCGGCATCACCGTCGCGCTCGGGCTCATCAAGGTTGCTGTTTCGCAGGGTGGCTTCGATGGCCCGGCCGAAGTGCTCGCCACACTGCTGCCCTATCTGCTGATCGCCTTTGCGCCGGTCGCCGGCTATCGCGTCGCCGCCGGCAGCTTTCCGCACGGTCTGCTTTCCGCCCAGCCCGTCGTCCGCCTGTGCCGCTATGGCGCCTGGCGTCAGATCGATCCGATCAGCGCACGCCAGAACGCCGCTTTCGGGCCGACTGGATTCATGGCTTCGCTGACCGCCGGTATCCTGCTCAACGTTCCCTTCCGCAGCTTCGAATTCATCCTGGCCGTGCCCGCCATCCCGCTGGCGGCGCCGGTCTGGGCGCACAGCCTGATGATCGCGATGACGATAGACGTCGTGGCAATGAACTTCTTCTACATGGTCTGCTTCGTCATGGCCTTGCGCTCGATCCCCCTGTTTCCGCGCATGCTGTTGTTCGCATGGGTGCTGGACATCGTGCTGCAGCTCGCCATCGCGCACCATGTGGCCAGCGTTCCCGGGCTGCCCGTCCCGGTCGCCGATGCGCTGCGGGTTCTGCTGGAGGGCAATCTCCAGAAAGTGATGATCAGCGGCTGCGTATGGCTGCCCTACCTGATCTTGTCCGACCGGGTGAACGTGACTTTCAGGCAGCGGGTGCGGGCCTAAGGCTTTCGCGCAGGCGACGCCAGATCATCCAGACCATGGCCAGCGAAACGAACGGCATCGGGTTGATGCCAAACGGCAAGGCCATCACCCGCGCCAACATCGGGGAAAGATAGAGCAGCAGCAGCAGCGACCGGCTCCACGCCAGGAAGCCCTTTTCTCGCTCATGCTCGACCAGCCAGCAAAACGGCATCACCAGGAAAGGCAGGTCATAAGCGAAAAGGTATGGCGTTGCGAGCGGGGTCGCGGCGAACAGCAGCGCCAGCTTACCTTCCAGCGCCCCGGACCTGGCCCAGGCGATCCAGACGAGTACCGCCATCACCAGCGCGACAATAGCCTGTGCCACCAGCGCTATTGGGGGCGAAAGCACGACCCTGACCATCGCATAGACGCTCGCCTGACGCAGGAAGAAATCGGCGCCGCCCGTAGTCAGCAGATGCTCGCTCACTCTCCAGGCCCTTGGATAGGTCAGCATCGTATCGGTTCCGAACACCAGCCACGAAAGCAAGAGCAATCCGGCAACTGAAACCGCCGCCCCGGCGATCGCCCGCCATTCGCGAGCGGCCACAAATGCTATTGGGAACAGTATCGCCAGATGCGGCTTGACGATCAACGCGCCGACGAACAGTCCGGCCCTGAACGGCCGTTCCCGCAAGCAAACGGCGACAGCCGCCTGAATGGCGCTGGTAAGAAACCCAGTCTGTGCGTGTATGGCCGCCAACCATGCCCCGGGATAAGCCGCTATCGGCCATGACAGGCGTCGAAACAGCCTGCGCGTCGCCAGCAACCACAAGGCATAGGTCGCCGCGATCCAGACGATCCATGCGCTGGGATAGTCCAGTAACCCCAGCGGCCAGACCACAAGGAGCAAGGGCGGTGGATTGACGAAAGCGAAAACATCGTGCCTGCCGACACTGGCCTGCACCGCATGCAGCAGCGCCGGATCATAGGCGGCTGCGGCCTTCCCCTCGATCGCTAGCAGCCCCGCTGACCAGAAGGCCAGGAAATCGCTGCCAAGAGCGCCCATCGCTTCGATGAAGAACCAGACGAGGCTGGCCAGGGAAGCGAACGCAAGGATACGCGAATAGGCGACCATGCGATCGCGCTTCAGCCAGCGAAGTTGCAGGAAGGCGATCAGGGGCGCCATTTCTACAGCTCCATGTCCGGTGCGCCATCGCGACAATCGCCATAAATGGCGATCAGTTCCGAATGCCCGATTTCGTATGAAACATCGACATCGACTATCCGGCAATTGTTCTGAACATAGGCCATTACGGCTCGACGAGTATCACCATTGGCGGGCCTATTGCTTGGAAATGCTGCCGCAACAACGACGTTGGGCTTCATTGCCAAAACCCGATGGACTTCCCGCAAGGTATCAAAACCGGTCACATTCCGCTCGATCCAATGATTCATGTGATGCGGAAATACCAGAGACGTAAGCGGACGCTTGTGCGCAAGCGCATAGAGATAGGGCGGTCCGTCATAAACCAGCAGCCCCCTTCCGTCGTCATGATGCACAATAGCCTTCGCCATCCGGTTCATAGTCTGGATCGATAGGCGTCTGTCTGCACGGTCGAAGGGGCTGAACAGGACCATGGAAAAAACCAGCAGCATGGCCGCCAGGAAAACGCCGACATCCCGCCGCCCCAGCATCAGACTGGAAGCCACGGCAAGCGGCACGAGAAGCGGAAGGGCATAGTGGGTGTAGAAGTACGGGACCGAAAGGACGCCCAGTACGCCGAATGCTATCCACAGACCGACCAGGCGCTTGTCCCGTTTCGACATGGCATCGCGGTCGGTCGCCAGCATACCGACAGCCGCCAGACCTAGAAACGGATAAAGACGCAACGCCATGCGAAAGGCGTCCAGAATCATTATCAATGGCGAGGGCTTGATCTTCCTGAGGTTGGACGTGACCATCGCCTGCCACCACGCATCCCAGTGACCGATCCACCAATACCCGGCCGCGACCGTCAGCGTCGGCAGCGCGCCCAGCAACGCGCACGCGACAATCGTAAGGGTGATCCGCACGGCCGAAACGCCACTTCGCACCATATAATAGACTACGACGAGCCCCAGAAAACCGGACTCGAACAGCGCCGTCTGCTTGACCGTGATCGCCAGCCCTCCCAGCATCATGGCAGCGAAAATGCGCCATGTGGGAATGCCTCGCTGAAGTTGCGGCAAGGCATCGAACACAAGCATGGCAGCGCAGGCGATGAACAGGTTGTAGAAGACGGGCGTCTGCCCGCCATAACCCTCAAGCGGTCCGAGCAAGGCGATATAACAGACCCCGGCAAGAAGCCCGCCCTGCGTACCGGCCCAGCGGCGCGCAATCAGGTTGATGACCATCGCGGTGCAACTGGCGAATAGCCACGACACGATCTGGTAGGCGACGACGGAAGTGGAGATGGCGGCAATCAGGTAATAGATCAGGAACAGCCCGAAGGGCTTACGATCCCAGATATCCACATAGGGTATCGCGCCGTGATGCATCTCCTGCCCGACGAGGAAATAGAAAGCTTCATCGACGTGGAGATTGGGATCTCCGAACGTGACCGTGCGAAATAGCAATCCTGTCAGCAGCAGGATTGCGAACTGTTTCCAGCGATCATCGAGATAACGCGAACACCAGGCGGGTGTATCGGGAAAGTTGTCGAACCATCCGACAATGGCCGCCCGCATGGTCATGCAAACCGCATCCCGTGAGAATCCCCCCTACATTCCATCACGTCTGCGGCCGGTTAGCCAAGACGGCCCGACAATCTCCCCTGCGGCCCGGACAAGGTCGGACATCCGTTGATGCCACCATCCGGTTTCATTGCAACGGCGGAATGTAAACCGCGCAAAGGTATTTAACCGCGTCCGTTATCCTGAAGGGGAGATTAACGATCCGTTAGCCCTGCATGCCTAAGTTCCTGTCAACCTGCCGTGAGAGGGTTAGAGCGGCAGGCGAAGAAACGGACACGAAGATGGACGGATTGGAGAACGACGGCGCCGGCTTGCCCGGGCCGGTATCCTATGACGATTTGCGCGCGGCACCGCGTTTCGCGCTGCTGATCCGTAGCGCCAAGCTCATCACCGAATCCGGTGAATATCTCTGCATCATTCGCGACGTTTCCATTTCGGGCGTTCGGCTCAAGATATTCCACCCGTTGCCCGCAGTTGCGCAACCATTGCTCGAGTTGTCGACCGGAGACCGCTTTCTGCTCGACCCCGTTTGGGAGCGCGAAGGCCACGCCGGTTTCCGCTTCGCCAATCCGATCGACGTGCACCGCTTTATCGCCGAAGCCAGCCCCTATCCCAAGCGTGCGTTGCGGTTGCGCATGGAATTCCCCGCAACGCTGATCGTGGATGGTCAGGGCCACACCATCACCGTGCGCGATTTCTCGCGGCAGGGCGCAAAGATCGAAAGCCAGTTGATGCTGGCGATCAGCCAGAAGATCAAGCTGGAGGCGAAAGGGATGCCGGGCATCGTCGGCAACGTCTGCTGGCGTTCGACACCCGCCTATGGCCTGTCGTTCCAGCAGACCTTCACATTTGAGGAACTGGCCCTGCTGGCATACCACTTCCAGCCTGTAGTGCCGCCGCCATCCGGCATCACAAACCACTCGCCCAAACGCTACGCCTGAACCGATACCGGCTCAAGCCGGACGAAAGACCATCGCCCGGCCATTCATGCAATAGCGCTTTCCGGTCGGCGGCGGGCCATCGTCGAAGACATGTCCCAGGTGCCCTCCGCAGCGCGCGCAATGCACTTCGGTACGCGCCACCCCGATTTCATAGTCCACCGAGGTGCCGATCGCCCCGGCAAGCGGCCGCCAGAAGCTGGGCCAGCCGGTGCCGCTGTCGAATTTCGTGGCCGACGAGAACAACGGATGGCCATCAGCCGCGCAGACAAAAGTGCCGCGGCGATGCTCGCTGTTGAGCGGCGAGGTGAACGGGCGCTCGGTGCCCTTCTGGCGCAGGATGCGGAACTGGGCCGGTGTCAGACGACGACGCCATTCCGCCTCGCTGTAGTTAAGGGGAAAAGCGCGCGCCTCAGCGCCGCTGCCGCAAGCAGCAAGCGTTGCGCTCGCGACGGAGAAGCCGAGCCATGAAAGGAAATGGCGACGGGCCAGGGTGGATTCGCGCATGACCGCCAAGATCGGCGTTATAGAATGGAATGCAAGTAGGGTCAGGCCGCCCGCCCCCGCCGGGCGAACCATCGGCGCGGCGCGGCGCGGCCGCTCGCCGCACCAGACTTCATCACCCGCTTGCGGAAGAGCGCCGCGCCGCCGCGCACGAAGACCGCAACCCACACCGCCTGCCAGACAAGCGCAACGAGATGCGGCCAGATCGCGTCGTCCTGAGCCGCCCGCGCCAGCATCGCGAAAGGCGAGCTGAATGGCACGATGACTGCCGCCAGTTCGATCCATTCGCCAGTGCGCGTCATCGCGAAGCTGGCGAAGAAGAATACGAGCAACTGAAGCATCGTCACCGGCATGGAGAGAGTCTGCACTTCCCGCACCGTCGCCGCCATCGAGCCGATGGTCAGGAACACGGAACCGAGCAAAAGATAGGCCATCGCGAAGTAGACGACGCCAAGCGCGAAAAAGGCAGGCCAGCCCACAGCCGGCAAGGGCAGCGAA
>DASWWL010000003.1:0-6515 GCA_036400975.1 Novosphingobium sp.
GTGGCGGAGCGGGAGGGATTCGAACCCTCGATACGCTTTTGACGTATACTCACTTTCCAGGCGAGCGCCTTCGACCACTCGGCCACCGCTCCGCGTGCACTGGAAGGCGCGCCCTAGCGGTACTGCGCGGCTTCCGCAAGCGCAGGCGCGGTCAGATGCGTTCGGCTTCGGCCACCGCCTCACTCGCGCGGAGCGAACTGACGATGCGGGCGACGTGCGCCAGGTCCTTGACCTCTATATCCACCTCATAAGTGCCGAAGGGATCGTCGCGCTGAACCATCTGGAGATTGACCACGTTCGCCCGGTTGTTGGCGAAGATGGCGGTGACTTCGGCCAGCGTTCCGGGACGGTTGTACAGCACGATGCGCAGGCGGCCGACCGCGCCGGTGGTCCGTTCGCCCCATGACAGGTCGAGCCAGTCCGCATCGACGCCGCTCGCCAGGCTGAGGCAGTCGATCGTGTGCACTTCCACGCCGCGCCCCGGATGACGCAGGCCGACGATGCGGTCGCCAGGCACCGGATGGCAGCATTCGGCAAGCTGGAAGGCCATGCCGGGCGTAAGCCCGCGAATGGAGATCGCGCGCTCCTGCTTCGGCCATTCTCCCGAATCCGGAAGTGCGGCGGCGCTGCCCGGAACGAGCGCCTCCATCACTTCGCGGTCCGGAAGCTTGGCCGTGCCGATCGCCGCCATCATGTCTTCCTCGCGCGTGAAGCCAAGACGGCGGACGGCGGCCGCGATGGCCTTGGCCCCAATCTTGGTGGGCAGGCGCTCGACGATCTCTTCGAACAGCTTGCGGCCGATCGCCGCAAGCTCCTGCCGTTCCTTCGCGCGCACCGCACGGCGGATCGCCGCACGCGCCTTGCCGGTGACGACGAAGGATAGCCACGACAGCTGCGGCTGGGAGTTGCGGCTCTTGATGATCTCCACCACGTCGCCGTTGTTGAGGGGCGTGCGCAGCGGCATGTGACGACCGTTGATCTTCGCACCGACCCCCGCGTTGCCGAGATCGGTATGCACGGCATAAGCGAAATCAACCGGCGTCGAGCCCTTCGGCAACTGATGCAACGACCCCTTGGGCGTGAAGGCGAAGATGCGGTCCTGATAGATCGCCATCTTCGTATGCTCGAGCAGTTCCTCGGCATCGTGGCTGGCATCGACGATCTCGATCAGGTCGCGCAGCCAGCCGACCTGCCCGTCGGGCTGTACTCCGCCCTGCTTGTAGGCCCAATGCGCGGCGAGGCCGAATTCATTGGTCCGATGCATCGAGCGGGTGCGGATCTGCACCTCCATGCGCATCGAGTTCTCGTAGATCAGCGCGGTGTGCAACGAGCGGTAGCCGTTGGATTTCGGCGTCGAGATGTAGTCCTTAAACCGTCCGGGGATCATCTGCCAGGTCTGGTGCAGCACGCCCAGCGCCTTGTAGCAGTCCTCGATCGAATCCGTGAGGACGCGGAAGGCCATGATATCGGTGATCTGCTCGAAGGTGACATGGCGCTCGGCCATCTTCTTCCAGATCGAGTAGGGATGCTTCTCACGCCCCGAGACTTCCACCTTCAGCCCGGCCTCGGCCAGCGCCTGCTTGATCGAAAGCGCGATGGAATCGACCTGGCTGCCTTCCTGGCTGCGGATCTGGGCGAGCCGCCCGGCGATGGTGGCATAGGCCTCCGGCTCGATCTGCTCGAAAGCGAGGAGCTGCATCTCGCGCATGTATTCGTACATGCCCACGCGTTCGGCGAGCGGGGCGTATATTTCCATCGTCTCGCGGGCTATGCGGCGGCGCTTCTCCTCGCTCTTGATGAAATGGAGCGTGCGCATGTTGTGCAGGCGGTCAGCCAGCTTCACCAGCAGCACGCGCAAGTCCTCGCTCATGGCGAGGAAGAACTTGCGCAGGTTTTCAGCGGCGCGCTCGCTTTCAGTCAGCGTCTCGATCTTGGAAAGCTTGGTGACGCCATCGACCAGCCGCGCGACTTCGGGGCCGAAGACCTGCTCGACCTCGTCGATCGTCGCCAGCGTGTCTTCGACAGTGTCATGAAGCAGCGCGGTGACGATCGTCTCCTGATCGAGCTTGAGCTCGGTCATGAGCCCCGCGACCTCGACCGGATGACTGAAATAAGGGTCGCCGCTGGCGCGCTTCTGCGACCCGTGCTTCTGCACAGTATAGACATAGGCGCGATTGAGCATGACCTCGTCCGCATCCGGAGCATAGGCCTTCACGCGTTCGACGAGTTCGTACTGGCGCAGCATTCCTGAAGAGCATGTGAGGATTTGCCCGCGAAGGGCAAGGGTTTTCGGGAGCGAAGTTGACGTGGAAGCGCCAGCGAAACCCTGCGGCCCTGGAACAAGACATGGGTCTTGGAGCCCCTTATTCCGCTGAAGAAGAATGATTTTTACTGCAATGATCCCATCGTTCCGGCGGAGAAATCGTGACCTTTCGATCCGGTGGGACTTTCCCCGCGTCTCTTGCCGCAAGCCGGGAGGAGATGCGCGAAAATGAACCATGGCCGCATCATCCCATGTTCCGGCCATGTAGGACAGAACAGAAGGGTTTTGCGACGAAAGCCCTTCAGCTCCAGACGGCTTCGGGCGGCAAGCTCATCAGGATGGCGTCTATATTGCCGCCGGTCTTCAGGCCGAACAGCGTGCCCCGGTCATAAACCAGGTTGAATTCGGCATAGCGTCCACGCCATTCGAGCTGCCGCTGCTTCTCTTCCGGAGTGAAACCCAGGCCCATGCGCCGGCGGACCAGTCGGGGGAACACGGCGAGGAAAGCCTTGCCCACGTCCTGCGTGAAGGCGAAATTGCGCTCCCACTCCGTTTCGTCGGCGCATTCCATGTGATCGTAGAAGATACCGCCGACGCCGCGATGGACCTTGCGATGCGGGATGTAGAAATAGTCGTCAGCCCAGGCCTTGAACCGCTGGTAATAATCGTCGCCGTGGGCGTCGCAGGCGGACTGCAGCTCAGCATGGAATTCGGCCGTGTCCTCGTCATAAGGCAGCGGCGGATTGAGATCCGCCCCGCCGCCGAACCAGGCTTTGGTCGTGGTGAGGAAGCGGGTGTTCATATGCACGGCGGGAACGTGCGGATTCGCCATATGCGCGACGAGGCTGATGCCGGTGGCGGAAAAGGAAGGCCGTTCCGCCGAGGCGCCGTTGATCGTGCCGGCGAAGTCCTGCGACAGCGCGCCGACCACGGTGGAAACGTTGACGCCGACTTTCTCGAAGACCTTGCCCTTCATCACGCCGCGCGTGCCGCCGCCTGTCTCCTCCGCGCTCTCGCCGCCTTCGACGGCGGCGCGCTGCCACGGCGTATAAGCGAAGGCGGCGTCGCTTCCCGCCTCCCGCTCGATCGCTTCGAACTCGGCGCAGATCGCATCGCGCAGGGCTTCGAACCAGGCGCGGGCGCGGGCGGTATGGAGTGTCCAGTCGGTCATCGTGGCAGCGCTTGCCAAATGGCGGCGGCTACGGCAAGGGCAAGTCATGGTTCCCTTTTCGTTCGCAGGTGAGGAAATGCGGATCGCGCAAGGTCGCGCGCTCTACTGGCCGCGCGAGCAAGCGCTGCTGGTGGCCGACCTGCATCTGGAGAAAGCCAGCTTCTTCGCCAGCCACGGGCAGATGCTGCCCCCCTACGACAGCCGCGAGACGCTGGAACGCGTGGCGCTGGCGATCCGCGAGACGGGCGCGCGCCGCGTTTTCGCGCTGGGCGACAATTTCCATGACGGCAAGGGCAGCGTCCGGCTGGAACCGCATGCGGCGGGGATGCTGAACGCGTTGACGCGCGCGACAGAATGGGTCTGGATCACCGGCAATCACGATGCGGGCATGACGACGGCGGCCGGCGGCGTGCTGACCGACGAGATGGAAGTGGGCGGCATGATCCTGCGTCACAAGGCGCATTCAGGCGAGACGCGGCCCGAGCTTTCCGGCCATTTCCATCCCCGCCTGACAGTGGCCGCGCGGGGCAGGCGCATCGCCCGGCCCTGCGCGGTGAAGAGCGAGCGCCGCATGATCCTACCCGCTTTCGGCGCGCTGACGGGGGGCATGGACGCGGCCGACCCGGCGATCCTTTCGGCGATGCAGCCCGCCGCCGCGATCGACGCGGTCTTGCCTGCGGCGGGCCGCCTGTTACATTACCCGTTGTGGCGCGCCGCCGCGTAAGCGGCCTTGCCGGCCAGGAATGCGATTTCCCGCTTTCCTTGGCCGCGCGAATCGATCTAAGGACGCCGCAATCTTCAAGTTGCATCAGGAGCACGCACTATAGCACCCCCACCCCGGCGCATGATGACGCCCCCCGTGAAGAGCGGGCCACGCTACAACAACATGATCAACGTGGATAAAGTTCGCGTCATCGACGAGAACGGAGAGAACATCGGCGTGATGTACACGCGCGAGGCGATCGAACAGGCGGCCAATGTCGGCCTCGATCTGGTCGAGGTTTCGCCGAACGCCGATCCGCCGGTGTGCAAGTTCCTTGACGTCGGCAAGTTCCGCTACGAAGCGCAGAAAAAGGCCAACCTCGCCCGCAAGACCCAGAAGACGCAGGAGATCAAGGAGATCAAGATGCGTCCGAACATCGATGATCACGACTATGACGTGAAGATGCGCAACGTGCATCGCTTCATCGAGGATGGCGACAAGGTGAAGGTGACGCTCCGCTTCCGCGGCCGCGAGTTCTCGCACCAGCAGCTCGGCATGAACCTGCTGAAGCGCGTGCAGGAAGACGTCGCCGAAATCGCCAAGATCGAGGCCTATCCGCGCATGGAAGGCCGCCAGATGCTGATGGTGCTGGCGCCCAAGTAATGCGCCGCCGCCGATCCTTCCCCGCACGGGAGAGGATCGGCGGCCGGGATTGCCCGATGCGCCCGCCCTGCCTAAACCCCACCAGCAGGGAACTGGGGACCAGCGAATGAGCGTACAGCGCATCGGCTTCTGGCTGGGTCTCATCGGCTTTTTCCTGACCCTGTCCACCCCGCCGCCCGGCGATATGCCAGGGCAGGCCTGGCTTGCCGCCGGCCTCGTCTGGTGGATGGCCGCCTGGTGGATGACGGAGGCGCTGCCGCTCTACGCCACCGCCTTCCTGCCCTTCGTCGTCCTGCCGCTGCTCGGCATCGCCGACGCGAACAAAACGGCGGCGGCCTATTATTCGCCGATCATGTTCCTGTTCGTCGGCGGCGCATTCCTGGCGCTGGCGATCGAACGCACCGGGCTGCACCGGCGACTTGCGCTCGCCATCCTGAAACGCGCCGGCGGCACGCCATGGAGCCTGCTGATCGCCGTGATGGGGGCGACGGCACTGCTATCGATGATCAATTCCAACACCTCCACCGCGCTGATCATGATGCCGATGGCGCTGGCCATGCTCGCCTCGGGAGGTGTCGAGCCCGGCAGGACCGACGGCATCGCAGGCGCTCTGCCGATGGGGGTCGCCTTCGCCGCGACGATCGGCGGCTACGGCACGCTCGTGGGCACGCCGACCAACGCGATCGGCGTCGCGCTGATCGACAAGGCGCTAGGGGTGCGGATCACTTTCGCCGAATGGAGCCTCTACGGCTTGCCGATCGTGCTCCTGGGCGTGCCGCTGGCGGCATGGATCATCGCGCGCGTGCACCGGCTGCAGGACGACACCTTTGACCCTGCCGCCGCGCGGGTGGCGATCGCGGGGGCGGAAGACTGGACCAAGCCGGAGCGGCGGCTGGCGCCCGTCGTCGTGCTGGCGCTTCTCGCCTGGGTCTCGCTGCCGCTGCTCGAGCCGCTGTTCCCGAAGGGCGGCCTTACCGACGGCACGATCGCGGCGATCGTCGGCCTGACGCTCTTCGTGCTGCCCGACGGCACCGGGCGGCCGATGCTGGTGTGGAAGGAAGCCAACCGCGCGCCATGGGATGTCGTGCTGATGTTCGGCGGCGGCCTGGCGCTGGCCATGGGGATGACCGAATCAGGCCTCGCCGCCTGGCTCGGCACCAAGATGCTGCCGCTCGCCGCCGTGCCGCTGCCGATCGTTGCGCTCGTGCTGGTGGGCTTCGTCATCGCCGTTACCGAGTTCGCCAGCAATGTCGCGGCGGCGAGCGGGATCATGCCGGTCGTGGCGGCGCTCGTCGCGGCGCTGGGGGCGGACCCGATCCTGCTCGCTCTGCCCGCCGCTATCGCCGCGAGCTGGGGCTTCATGCTGCCCGCCGGCACCGGCCCGAACGCCATCGCCTGGGGCACCGGCCACATCTCGCTGGCGCGCGTGCTGAAAGCGGGTTTTCTCCTCGACGTCACCGGTGCGCTGCTGATCGTCGGCGTGATCTGGAGCGTAGCGGCGCTCTAGCTTCGGCTTCAATCAGGTGCGTTGGATCGGTTGAAGCGATGATGCCGCCCGCAGGCGCGTTTGATCGCCCGCTGGCGAGGCCGGGTGTGCGCCTGGAGGTAGAGAGTAGCGAACGGGCAGTGCGGCCGGCGCTTGTGGTATGTGCCCGGCAGTACGGGCGTGGATGCGTGTGAGTTGTTATGCGAACGGCCGGCAGCATCACGCATGG
>DASWWL010000004.1:0-7888 GCA_036400975.1 Novosphingobium sp.
CGCCAACAACAAGACGAAGCGCGTCTTCCTGCCCAACCTGCAGAACGTCACGCTGCTGTCGGACGGTCTCGAGCGCAGCTTCAAGTTCCGCGTCTCGACTCACGGCCTGCGCTCGGTCGAGCACGTCGGCGGCCTCGACAACTGGCTGCTGAAGACGGCGGACACCAAGCTTTCGCCGCGCGCCCTCAGGGTGAAGCGCGATCTGGCCAAGAAGCAGGCCGCCTGATCCTCTGACTCCAGTGTCAGGATGCTGAAGGGCGCGGGGGTTTCTCCCGCGCCTTTTTGCGTGCATCGGGCAGCTTCGCCGGATCGACCGCCATCTTCCACAGCAGGGTGCGCTGCGTCGCCGCGTTGTTGTCGTCGGATATGATCCAGACGTTCACCTGCCCGCCGGCGCCGGGAGTAATCGCGATTCCCTCGAAATTATCGACCGGCAGCGGCGATTCGAGCCTGGCGACCACGCGGGAGCGCAGCACGCCGCCGCGCCGGATCTCCGCCGGATCGACGATGACGATACGTCCGTCGAAGCGGATCGGGAACGGCCATAATAACCGCCGCATCAGCACCAGCACGCGGCCGTCCGGCAATTGCGCCATGTCGGTCGGCATGAAGCCCTCCGGCCCTTCGAAAGTGAATTTCATCGGTGGAGGCGAGGTCAACGGATCGCCTATGAAAGCCAGAGCGCGGTGGTGTCGGTTCTCGAACGTGCCGTCATAGCCTTCGCACAGCACCAGCATCCGTCCATCAGCTAGCATGGCCATGGCCTCGGGTCCGGTATTCCCGCCCCAGTCGCGCATGGCGGGGGGTTTTACTCGTCCTTCCAGATGAAGGTCCGCATCGTGCCGGGTGATCGCGTTGCTGCTTTCCCACCCGATCCAGATGGTATCGCCGCGAGGATTCCGGGTCGCCGACTCCGAATCGCGATCGGCCTTGAGCAGCGGATTGTCGTTTCCGGTCGAGCCAAAACGCGGCGGCGCCTGGAACCGCGTATCCGGCGGGGAGAAGCGCAGCCAGTAGCCGCGATCGCTGATCGCCAGAAAGCGTCCGTCGGCCATGTGAAGCAGGGCGGAATAGCCGCCGAAATCACTGTTCGGACTGGTCAGGTGCCAGACGCTTTCGAGTCGAAATGCGCCAAGACGCGAGCCGATCTTCGCGGTGTCGGGCAGCTTCACGGGCATAAAATGGAGGCTTTGCGCGCTGCTCGGCAGAGGCAAGGTCTCACGCAGCCACGTCCCGGGCGCAAGCGCGACAATCAATAGTGCAAGGGCGATCAGCCGGCGCAATCAGCTACTCCAGTCGAATCCGGAAACCACCCTGCTATCGCATCGGCCCGGTGAACAGGATCGGGTCGAGCCGCGAATCCCGCCACTTCATACTCCAATGGAGGTGCGGGCCGGTCGCGCGGCCGGTGGCGCCGATACGCCCGATCACCTGACCCTGCTTCACCGCCTGCCCCTCGCGCACCAACAGCGCCGAACAATGCAGGAAGGCGCTGTTGAGGCCCATCCCGTGGTCGATCATCAGCAGATGGCCTTCCAGCGTGAAAGGGCTCTGCGCCGCAAGGATCACGACCCCGTCGGCCGGCGCGACGAAGGGTGTGCCGCTGGCGCCCGTGGCGATGTCCGTGCCCGAATGATAGCTGCCCGGCACGCCGTTGTAGATGCGCTGCGAACCGAAGATGCCGGAAAGGCGCCCGCGCACCGGCCAGACGAAGCTCTGCCGCCAGCCCTGGCTGCCCGTGTCGATAGCTCTCGCGGCATTGATCCGCGCCAGTTCCGCCTCGCGACGGATGCGGAACGCTTCGCTTGGCGGCGCGCCGGGACGCGGGCCCACCGGGATGCGTTCGATCCGCCATGCCCGTGGCGTAATCGCAAGCTGGCGCGTCACCATGCGCCCGTTGCTCAATCGCGCCGCCAGAGTAGCGCCCGGCCCCGCATCGCGATCGAAGGCAAGGATGAAACGGCCATCTGACGCCACGTCCACAGCGCGCCCATCGAAGGTGAGGGACACCGTTCCGCCAGGCACATTGCCTTTCAACCACCCGCCCTGCGTCATCTCGCCGGCAAGCATGAAGTCGGAACCGCCAGGACGTATCGGTATGCGGGGGCCGGTATCGGGAATCCGTTCGATTCGGGGCGGCGCACTTGCGCCGAGCATCAGGAACCCGGCAAGACCGAGCGCCAGCACGTAAGGCTTCATGCCTTGCCCAGCAATCGGCCCGTGGCGATGCCGGGGCTGGCGTAAGCCTCCTGCCTGTCGACGCTCCAGTATCGCAACGCCTCGAGCGGAATCTGCTCGGCCGTCACAGCGCAGACAACATGGCTGCCAGGGGTCAGGACGCGAAAGCCGTTGGGCCCATAGACCAGCGTGGCCGGTCGATCGTTCGATGACATCAACATGGCGCGAGACTAGCGAAACACCCGTATCAAAGCAATTTTCCCTGCTCGGGCGGAGCCGGTTTTCCGCGCGGCGCGGCGCGGGCCGGGCTCGTCCCGGCCGGAATGCGGCCATCGGCGAATTCGATCTCCAGCGCCGGTTCCCTGGCGGCGGCGGCGGCCGACATCACCGGCTTGCCCTGGCCATCGCGGACAATCGCATAGCCGCGCTCCAGCACGCGGCGCGGACTGAGCTGCTCGATCATCCGCCATTGCACATCGACGCCCTGGCGCGCCTCGGCAAGCCGCCGCGTCACCAGCGCAGGCACGAGCCGCTGCGACTCCAGGCGATGCCGCGCATGTTCGAGCCTCGCGGACAGCAAGGGGACCGAAAGCTTGGAAGCATCGCGCTGCAGCCGCTCCCGCGCGACACCGATATTCTCGCGCAAGCCCCGCCGCAGCCGTTCCGACAGATCGTCGAGCCGCTGGACATATGGGCTGAGCAATGCCTCGGCGCGGGGCAAGCGCTGGACGCGCGTTTCCAGCCGTTCGCGGCCCAATGCCAGCGGCCGCGCCACGGCACGACGCTTGCGCAAGGCCAGCTCGCCGACTTGCGCAAGCAACTCCTCGCGCACCGGCACGGCGATCTCGGCGGCGGCGGTGGGAGTCGGCGCGCGTAAATCGGCGGCGAAATCGGCAAGCGTCGTGTCGGTCTCGTGACCGACTGCGGAGATCACCGGTATCGCACTCTCGGCGATCGCCCGCACGACGATTTCCTCGTTGAACGCCCAGAGATCCTCGATCGAGCCACCGCCCCGCGCGACGATCACCAGGTCGGGGCGCGGCACCGGACCGCCGGACGCAATGGCCGAAAATCCCCGCACCGCCGCCGCCACCTGCTCGGCGGCGCCTTGTCCCTGCACCAGCACGGGCCAGACCACGACATGGCTCGGGAAACGGTCCGACAGGCGGTGAAGAATATCGCGGATCACGGCGCCCGTCGGCGAGGTCACGACACCGATCACGCGCGGCAGGAAAGGCAGCGGGCGCTTGCGCTCCCGCGCGAACAGGCCTTCCGCCTCCAGCCGGGCCCGCGTCTTAGCCAGCAGGGCCAGAAGCGCGCCTTCGCCGGCGATCTCCATGCGGTCGATGACGATCTGATAGTTCGAACGGCCGGGATAAGTCGTAAGCTTGCCGGTCGCGATCACTTCGACGCCATCTTCGGGCAGGAAAGCGAGCCGCTGCGCGCCGCCACGCCACATCACTCCGTCCAGCCGCGCGCTCTCGTCCTTCAGACAGAGATAGAGATGACCCGAGGCGGCCCGCTTGACCCCCGAAAGCTCTCCGCGAACCCGGACGAAACCAAAGCGATCTTCCACCGTGCGCTTGAGCTGCGCGGAAATCTCGCTGATCGAGAGCGGCGCGGCGTTGTCGCCGGGCATGTCCTTCGCTACCAGCCCCGCGGTATCTTCATCGGAATAGAGCGAAGGCTTGCGCATGAATATCCTGCTGTTGGGTTCGGGCGGACGCGAACATGCGCTGGCATGGAAGCTGGCGCAATCCGCACTGTGCGAAAAGCTGTACGCGGCGCCGGGCAATCCGGGCATCGCGCAGCATGCCGAGCTGGTCTCGCTCGACGTCACGGATCATGCCGCGACGATCGCATTCTGCGAAATGCGGCGCATCGGACTGGTGGTGATCGGCCCCGAAGCTCCGCTGGTCGATGGCCTCTCCGATTCGCTGCGCGGCGCGGGATTCGCGGTGTTCGGCCCAAGCCGGGCCGCAGCGCAGCTCGAAGGGAGCAAGGGCTTCACCAAGGATCTTTGCGCTCGCGCCGATATTCCCACCGCCGGTTACGTCCGCGCCAAAAGCGAGGCCGAAGCGCTGGCGGCTATCGACCGCTTCGGCATCCCGGTCGTCATCAAGGCCGATGGCCTCGCGGCAGGCAAGGGCGTCACCGTCGCCATGACGCGCGCGGAGGCCGACGAGGCGGTGCGTGACATCTTCGCCGGACGCTTCGGCGAAGCCGGGGCCGAAGCCGTGGTCGAGGAGTTCCTCGAAGGAGAGGAAGCAAGCTTCTTCGCCCTGACCGACGGCAGTACGATCGTGCCCTTCGGTTCGGCGCAGGACCACAAGCGCGTCGGCGATGGCGACACCGGCCCCAACACGGGTGGCATGGGCGCCTACAGCCCCGCGCCGGTGCTCACGCCCATGCTGGAGGGCGAGGCGATCGCCCGCATCCTCGCGCCGACGGTGCAGGAAATGGCCGATTCCGGAACCCCCTATTCGGGGGTGCTCTATGCAGGCCTGATACTCACGCGCGAGGGACCGAAGCTGATCGAATACAACGCCCGTTTCGGCGATCCCGAATGCCAGGTGCTGATGATGCGGCTGGAAAGCGACCTTGGCGAACTCCTGCTGGCCTGCGCGGAAAACCGGTTGGGCGCGACGGAACCGCCGCGCTTCTCGGCCGATACCGCGCTTACGGTGGTGATGGCGGGGCAAGGCTATCCCGGTACGCCGAAGAAAGGCGGCCGCATCGACGGCATCCTGGCGGCGGAGGCGAACGGCGCAAAGGTATTCCATGCCGGGACCGCGCTCGGCATCGACGGCGTGCTGACGGCGAACGGCGGCCGCGTGCTCAACGTCACCGCGCGCGGGAAATCAGTGCGCACGGCGCAAGCCGCGGTTTATGCGGCGGTCGATGCCATCAGCTTCCCCGAAGGCTTCTGCCGTCGCGACATCGGCTGGCGTGAAGCGGAACGGGAAAGCGCCGGAGGGTAACGTCGGTTTCAGGCTGCCGGAAGCAGCCTCATCAGACCAGTTCCGCGACCAGCGCCCTGAGATCCGCCTCCGGACGCGCGCCATAGTGCGAGATCACCTCGGCGGCGCAGATCGCCCCCAGACGCAGGCTCTTCGCGAGCCCTTGTCCGCGCACGTGGCCATAGAGGAACCCGGCGGCAAAGAGATCGCCCGCACCGGTGGTATCGACTACCTTGTCGATCGGTTCCGCCGCGACTTCGGCGCGATCGCCGCCGGCAATGGCCACGGCGCCCTTCTCGCTGCGCGTGACAACCAGCACGGGCACCTTGGGCGCCAGCGCGGCAAGACCGGCCTCGAAATCGTCCTGCCCCGTCAGCGCCGCCAGCTCGTGCTCGTTGGAGAAGAGGATATCGATCTGGCCCGCGTCGATCAACGCGCGGAAATCGTCGCCATGGCGGGCGATGACGAAGGAATCGGACAGCGTGAAGGCGACCTTGCGCCCCGCCCCGCGCGCCGCCGCGATCGCCTGACGCATCGCCCGACGCGGTTCTTCCGGATCCCAGAGATAGCCTTCCAGATAAAGGACGGAAGCCTGCGCGATCGCATCGAGATCCAGCGCTTGCGCAGGCAGGAACTGCGACGCGCCGAGATACGTGTTCATCGTGCGCTGGCCATCGGGCGTGACGAAGATCAGGCAACGGGCCGTCGGCGGCTCGCCGGGACGGGCGGGCGTGGCGAAGGAAATGCCGCCGGCGCGGATGTCGTGGGCGAAGACGTCGCCGAGCTGATCCTGCGCCACCTGGCCGATGAACGCGCATTTCGCACCCAGCGCGGCGAGGCCCGCCAGCGTGTTCGCCGCCGATCCGCCCGAGATCTCCTTCGCCGGCCCCATCGCGTCATAGAGCTCGCGCGCGCGTTCGGTGTCGACCAGCGTCATGCCGCCGCGCTCCAGCCCCAACGCCGCGATTGCTTCATCCTGGCAGGGCGCCATCACGTCGACGATGGCGTTGCCGATGGCAATCACGTCAATCACGGGCTCGGTCATCGGCGGTCCTTTGCTGTTTGGTCCCGGCGCGGGTAGCGAGCGCGGGCGAACTCGGCAAGGCAGACGTTGACTCGCCAGGCGCAGCCGCGCATCGGTCGGCAATGCGTTCGCTGCTCACCTTCGCGCTTCCCTTCGTCCTCCTGCCCCTGCTGTCGGCTTGCGGCGGATCGGGAGGCGGCAAGGTGCAAAGCGCAAGCGCTTCCGCCGGCAAGCCGATCACCGTGCGCCGGGTGGGCAATGTCCGTCAGCCCGTCCGCCGGCATCAACCGCCTCCAGCGCAGATACAGGCCGTGCCGGGCGTGGAAGGCGTGATCGGTGCGACTCCGGGCGATCTCACGCGGCAATTCGGCGCCGCCCGGCTCGACGTGTGGGAAGGCGATGCACGCAAGCTGCAGTTCAGCGGCGGCGCCTGCGTGCTCGACGTCTATCTTTATCCTTCCGCGCAGGGGCGCGAACCGCAGGCGACTTATGTGGATGCGCGGCGCGGCGACGGCCAGGACGTGGATCGCGCCGCCTGCATCGCGGCCTTGCGCAAGCGCTAGGGCCGGAACCCGTCAGGATCGGGACCTGGGGCCGCACAGGCGCGTAACCGGGACTTAAGCTTATTACGGCATGATCCCCTCCGCATCGAGGGGCGGACATCATGACCATGCATTTCAGTGAGCTTGCCAGCCAGACGGCGGCCGACGGAACGATTTCCGCCGAGGAAATCCTGATCCTGCGGCGCGCGAGCTGGGCCAACGGCACGATCGAGGCCGGGGAAGCGGACGCGATCTTCGCGGTCAACGATCGCGTGACCACAGCCAACGAGGCGTGGATCGAATACTTCATCGAGGCGCTGACCGAATTCGTCGTCAATGGCTCGGAACCGCGCGGCTTCATCGACGAGGTCCGGGCGGACTGGCTGATCGCACGGATTGACCATGACGGTCGCCTCGATAGCCTGGCCGAACTCGAACTGCTGACGAAAGTGCTGGAGAAAGCGGCGAATGCGCCGGGTCGTCTCAAGGATTACGCACTCGCGCAGATCGAACGTGCAGTGCTCACCGGCGAAGGGCCCACGCGGCGCGGCATGCTCCAGTCCGGTTGCATCACCGCCGACGAGGCCCGGCTCCTGCGGCGCGTGCTTTTCGCGCAGGCCGGCGACCGACCGGCGGGCGTGAGCCGCATCGAGGCGGACTTGCTGTTCCGCATCAAGGACGCCAGCCTCGGTGGCGCCAACGCGCCCGAATGGAAGCAGCTCTTCGTTCAGGGCGTCGGCAATTACCTGACCGCCTATGTCAGCTACGAACCTCTCTCTCGCGAACGCGCTGCCGAGCTGGAGGAATTCATGAACCGTCCCTCGGGCGGTGTCGGCGAGTTCTTCGCGCGCGCGGCGCGGATCAGCCGGGGCGGCGGCTTCAGGGGCGTCTTCGCGCAACGTTCCACGCACGACTACGACGCGGAGATCGCCGCCGCGAACGCGATTACCGACGACGAGCAATCATGGCTGGATGCCCGCATCGAAGCGGATGGCCAACTCGACGAATATGAGCAAGCGCTGCTCGATTTTCTGAAGACCTAGCGCAGGCGTGCGTCATCGCCCGCTGGCGAGGCCGGGTGTGCGCCGTGGGGTAGAGAGCAGCGAACGGGCAGTGCGGCCGGCGCTTGTGGTATGTGCCCGGCAGTACGGGCGTGGATGCGTGTGAGTTGTTATGCGAACGGC
>DASWWL010000005.1:0-21812 GCA_036400975.1 Novosphingobium sp.
GTCGCAAGAACGGGAATCCGGCGCATCAATCGTCCTTCAGGCGCCCCTCGCCCGCGCTTTTCTGGTATTCCGCCGCGAGCAGCGCCGCCTTGCCGGCACGCAGTCCGCCGATCACCGCGAGCGTCGTCAGCGGCACCCACAGCACGATGTGGACCCAAAACGGAGGATGCCAGGCGATCTGCAGGGTTATGGCGAGCGCGGTGATCAACGCGCCCACGATGAGCGTCAGGAACGCCGCCGGACCATCGCCCACATTATAGGCGGAAAAGTCGAGACCGCAGGCGCGGCAGTGCGACGCAAACTTCGCCGCTCCATCGAACAGCGCGCGCGCGCCGCATCGGGGGCAGAGACCGAAAAGGGCAGCCGAGGCGATACCCGGCTGCCCTTCGGTGTTTTCATGGCTCTCGCCCGTCATGTCAGTGCGTCGGATAGCCCCAGCCGCCCCAGACGTAGATCGCGACGAACAGGAACAGCCAGACGACATCGACGAAGTGCCAGTACCAGGCGGCAGCTTCGAAACCGAAGTGCTGGCGCGGCGTGAAATCGCCGTTGTAGGTGCGCTTGAGGCAGACGATCAGGAAGATCGTACCGACTATGACGTGGAAGCCGTGGAAGCCGGTCGCCATGTAGAACGCCGAACCATACGTGTTCTGGCCGAACGGGAACGGTGCGTGCATATATTCGTAGGCCTGGATCGCGCTGAACAGCAGACCGAGCAGGATCGTCAGCCACAGACCTTTCTTCAGGCCTTCGCGATCCCCATGGATCAACGCATGGTGCGCCCAAGTGACCGTAGTGCCCGAACACAGCAGGATCAGCGTGTTGAGCAGCGGGAGATCGAACGGATCCATGACCGCCTCGATCGCCTTGGGCGGGAACTGCCCGCCGACCACTTCCGCCAGTTCGTTGGGAAACAGCGAGAAATCGAAGAACGACCAGAACCAGCCGAAGAAGAACATCACTTCCGAAGCGATGAAGAGGATCATGCCATAGCGCAGGTGCAGCTGCACCACCGGCGTGTGATCGCCGGCGTGCGCCTCCGCGATCACCGAAGACCACCACGCGTACATCGAGTAGAGCACACCCGCCAGGCCCGCGAGAAGCACGAACTTGCCGCTGGGATTGTTGTGCATGAACAGCACGCCGCCGCTGGTCATCACCAGCGCCGAAATCGACGCCACCAGGGGCAGAATGCTGGGTGGCAGAATGTGATAATCGTGGTTCTTGGTGCCGGCCATGTGCCCTGGTCCCTGTTCGCAATCCGTGGCGGCGCACGAGCCGCCGGTGAAAATTCCGTCCGCCCTTAACCGCCGTTCTTGGCGCGGTCCAGTGCCTTCGCGCCTTCAGCCGTCTTGTGGAACGTGTAGCTGAGCGTGATTTCGTCGATGTCTCTGGTGTCGGGATCGTCAAGGATCTTGGGATCGACATAGTAGAGCACCGGCATGCGCACTTCCTCGCCGGGCTTCAGCGTCTGCTCGGTGAAGCAGAAACACTGGATCTTGCTGAAGTACTTGCCCGCCTGCTCCGGCGCGACGTTGAAGCTGGCGGTGCCGGTGATCGGCTCATTGGACAGGTTCTTCGCGGTGAAAACCGCCATGTCACGAGCGCCGACCGAAACGGTATCCTTGTTCTGCACCGGCTGGAACTGCCAGGGCATGTCGCGTTCGACATTGCCGTCGAAGCGGATGATCATGGTCTTGTCGACCGTGCGGACAGTCGCCGCCTGCGCCTCGGTCACGCGCATGGTGGTCCCGCCGAAACCCGTCACCTGGCAGAAGATGCGGTAGAGCGGGACCGAAGCGTAGCCGAGGCCGAGCATGGCGACGGCGACCCCGGCAGCGATCATCGCCACCTTGCGGTTCTGCCGTGCGACAGGATTAACGACCCGTGCCATGGATCAGCTCATCTTGACGATCGATATGGCGAAAGTGAGCACCGCGAAACCCGCGAGCAGCAGAGCCAGCACGAGGTTGCGACTGCGCTGGATGCGCTTGCGCTCCGCTTCGGAGTCGGGAACGTTTTCCATGGCCGTCATCCCTGCACCACCAGCCAGCGATCCGCAACCAGCGCCGCGAACAGCGCGAAAAGATAAAGCACCGAATAAGCAAAGAGTTGCTTCTCGGGCTTCATCGTGTCGCTTTCGAATGCGCGGCGACGCAGACCGACTCGCAGCGAGAGCGTGAGGAACGCAAGCGACAATACCATGGCCGAAGCACCATAGATCATGCCCGCGCCGCCGAGATGCCGCGGAATCAGGCAAGGCAGCAAGCTGAGCGGCAGCAGCAACGCCGCATAGACCAGTATCTGCCGGCGGGTGGATGCCTCGCCCGCCACCACCGGCATCATCGGGATGCCAACCTTGGCGTAGTCGCTCTGCACGAAGAGCGCGAGCGCCCAGAAATGCGGCGGCGTCCAGAAAAAGATGATGGCGAAGAGGATCACCGGCATCCATGTCACATCGCCGGTTACCGCCACCCAACCGATCAGCGGCGGGAACGCGCCCGCGCCGCCGCCGATGACAATGTTCTGCGGCGTCCTCGGCTTGAGCCAGATCGTATAGATGACGGCATAATAGAAGATCGAGACCGCAAGGATCGCCGCCGGCAACCAGCCGATCGCGAAACCCATCAGGAACACGGAAGCTGCGGCCAGCGCCCCGCCGAAATCGCGGGCCGATGTGCGGTCCATCCTGCCGGAAGGAAGCGGGCGGCCGGCGGTGCGCTTCATGCCCGCGTCGATGTCCGCCTCCCACCATTGGTTGAGCGCCGCCGCGCCGCCAGCACCCACGGCGATGCACAGGATGGCAGTGAAGCCGAGCACGGGATGAATATGCCCCGGCGCGGCAAGCAGCCCGCAAAGTCCGGTGAAGATGACAAGACTCATCACGCGAGGCTTCGTCAGCGCGAAGAAATCGCGCCAATGGGCGGGAAGCGGCTGGACTGCTGTCGTCATCTTTATTCCTCCGGCGGCGCCGGGAGGTTCTCCGCCTTTCCGTCAGGGGAAAGGCTTGAGAGCCTGTTGTCCTAAAAGGAAAAGGCACGTTGCGACCCGCAACATGCCCTCCCCTGGCCCCTCCCGCAAGCAGGAGGGAAATATCCGGGCCCGCCCCTGTACGGAGCGGGGACCGATCAATGGTGAGCCTTGTCGTCGATGACGGGCAGGGTCTCGAACTGGTGGAACGGCGGCGGGCTCGACAGCGTCCATTCGAGCGTCGTGGCACCTTCGCCCCAATAGTTGCCTTCCGCCTTCTTGCCGGCGATCAGGGCATAGGCGATGTTGATCAGCCAGATGCCGATCGAAACGGCCATGATGAAGTAACCGATCGTCGCCACGTGGTTCCAGTGGGCATAGGCTTCCGCATAGTCCGGATAACGGCGCGGCATACCCTGCAGGCCCAGGAAGTGCATCGGGAAGAAAATCAGGTTCACGCCGACGAAGAACACCCAGAAGTGCACGTGGGCGAGGAACTCCGAATGCCAGCGGCCGCTCATCTTCGGGAACCAGTAGTAGAACCCGCAGAACAGTGCGGTCACGGCGCCCAGCGACAGCACGTAGTGGAAGTGCGCCACGACGTAGTAAGTATCGTGCAGCACGTCATCGACGCCGCCGTTCGCCAGCACGACGCCGGTAACGCCGCCGACCGTGAAGAGGAAGATGAAGCCGATCGCCCAGACCATCGGCGATTTGAACTCCATCGAACCACCCCACATCGTCGCGATCCACGAGAAGATCTTGATGCCGGTCGGCACGGCGATGACCATGGTCGCCGCGGTGAAGTACATCTTCGTATTCACCGAGAGACCGGTGGTGTACATGTGGTGGGCCCAGACGATGAAGCCGACCACGCCGATCGCGACCATGGCATAGGCCATGCCGAGGTAGCCGAACACCGGCTTACGGCTGAAGGTCGAGATCACCTGGCTGACGATGCCGAAGCCCGGCAGGATCATGATGTACACTTCGGGGTGACCGAAGAACCAGAACAGGTGCTGATAGAGCACGGGATCACCACCGCCGGACGCGTCGAAGAACGTCGTGCCGAAGTTGCGGTCGGTGATCAGCATGGTGATCGCCGCGGCGAGCACCGGCAGCGCGAGCAGCAGCAGGAAGGCGGTGACCAGCACCGACCACACGAACAGCGGCATCTTGTGCAAGGTCATGCCCGGTGCACGCATGTTGAAGATGGTGGTGATGAAGTTGACCGCGCCCATGATCGACGCCGCGCCCGCGAGGTGGAGCGAGAAGATCGCGAAATCGACAGCCGGACCGGCCGAACCGGAGGTGGACAGCGGAGCGTAGACCGTCCAGCCCGTGCCGGCGCCGTTGCCCGTGCCGCCCGGTACGAACGGCGAGATCATCAGCGAGACGAACCCGGAGACGGTCAGCCAGAACGAGATGTTGTTCATGCGCGGGAACGCCATGTCCGGCGCGCCGATCATGATCGGGACGAACCAGTTGCCGAAGCCGCCGATGATCGCCGGCATGACCATGAAGAACACCATGATCAGGCCGTGCGCGGTGATCAGCACGTTCCATACGTGCAGCGTCTGGTCGAAACTGGGATCCTTGGCGCCGAACCAGCGGGCGAAGATATCGAGGTACTGGATGCCCGGCTCGGCCAGCTCGACACGCATCATGCCCGAGATGGCGCCACCGATCAGGCCCGCCATGATCGCGAAGATCAGGTAGAGCGTGCCGATGTCCTTGTGGTTCGTCGACATGAACCAGCGAGCGAAGAACGCCGGCTTGTGGTCATGGTCGTCATGCGCATGCCCGTGCGCGTCGCCATGGGCCTGGAAGGTTTCAGGGGCTGTGGTGGCCATGATCGGATAACCTTATCGAAATCAGAAGGCTCAGGCGGCGGGGGCCGGCGAAGCGGATGCGGAAGCGGCCGGGGCAGCCTCGGAAGCGGTGGCGGATGCGGCGGCCGAAGGTGCGGCGGCTGGAGCAGCAGCGGATGCGGCGGGGGCCGGCTGGCCATCGATCACACCGCCCGACTGGGTGAGGACCCATGCGTTGAACTGCGCGCGGGGCAGCGCTTCGATCGCGATCGGCATATAGCCGTGCTTGGCGCCGCAGAGCTCGGAGCACTGGCCGTAGTATACGCCCGGCTCCTTGATGAACATCACCTTCTCGTTGATGCGGCCCGGCACGGCGTCGATCTTGAACCAGAGCGAAGGCACGGCGAACGAGTGGATCACGTCGGCACCGACCACCTGCATGCGGATCGGTTCACCGACGGGAACGACCAGGCGGTTATCGACTTCGAGATGCGAAGGACCGTCACCGGGGGCGGTGCCGACATTGCGCACGCCGTTGTTGATCGTCGGCGAACCCGGAATATTCAGCATGTACGAGGTGATCTCGAAACCGCCGTTGTCCGGATAAGTGTAAGTCCAGTACCACTGGTAACCCGTCGCCTTGATCGTCAGCGCCTTGGCCGGAGCCGGCTTGTACTGCTTGGCCAGCAGGTCGATCGAAGGGATCGCGATGCCGACCAGGATCAGCACGGGAACCAGCGTCCACACCACTTCGATCAGCGTATTGTGGCTCGTGCGCGAGGCCACCGGGTTGGCGCGGCGGTTGTAGCGCGCCATGACCCAGAGCAGCAGGATCAGCACGAAGAAGCTGATCGCGACGATGATCGGCATCAGCACGGCGTCGTGGATCCAGTGCGCATAGTCGCCGAGCGGCGAATATTGGTGCTGCAGAGTGATCGCGTCGTCGATCGGCATGCCCTTGCCCGGAGTCGGCGCCATGCGCGCGACCGGAGCGGCAGCGGATGCGACTGCGGCCGGAGCAGCAGCCGAAGCACTGACGGCAGGAGCCGAAGCGGCTGCCGCGGGAACGGCAGCCAACGCCGCTTGCGGAGCGGCCAGCAGCGCCAGGGACAGTCCGAGAGCCTTGATCGAGCGGCCCGCGGCCCGTGCAGTTTCGCCGAAATTCATCGTCTAATTGCTTTCGTTTTTTACCATGTCGGCGAGAGATTTCCCCCCTCTCACCCCCTGGGACCGATGGGGACGGCACCCCATTCGGCGCGGCCTATACGCGCGCTTGCGGGCAGTCTCAAGCGCCTCTAGGGGAATTTTTACCCGATGCAGTCACCGGCGGCGGAACAAGGCCGCCAGCGACGCACACTATAAACAGGATGTTTATCGCGATGCAGGACGAAGAAGTGCTCGCCGAATTCCGTGCGAGCAAGGCATTGCTGGAAGGTCATTTCCTGCTTTCTTCCGGCCGCCACAGCGCACATTATCTGCAATGCGCACGCGTGCTGATGGACACGGACCGCGCAGCGCGCCTGGCCATCGCCGTCGCGGGCAAGCTGCCGCGCGATCTGCGCAAGGAAATCGGCAAGGTCGTGTCCCCAGCGATGGGCGGCGTCATCATCGGCCACGAAATGGGCCGCGCGCTCGGCGTCGAGGCGATGTTCGTCGAGCGCCCGACCGGCACCTTCGAGCTGCGGCGCGGCTTCTCGCTCAATCCCGGCGACAAGGTGCTGCTCGTCGAAGACGTGGTGACTACCGGGCTCTCGTCGCGCGAGGCGATCAAGGCCATCGAGGAAACCGGCGCCGAAGTGATCGCAGCGGCGGCGCTGGTCGACCGTTCGGGGGGCGAGGTCGATCTTGGCGTGCCGTTCTTCCCGTTGATCGCGCTCAGCTTTCCGACTTACGCACCCGACGAGCTTCCATCCGAACTCGCCGCCACGCCGGCGGTAAAGCCGGGCAGCCGGGCTTCCTGACCGGATGAGCGAACTTCTGAATCCGCGCCTCTTGCGGCTCGGGGTCAACATCGACCACGTCGCAACCATTCGCAACGCGCGCGGGGGAGATCATCCCGATCCGGTGCGTGCGGCGGAAATCGTCGCCGGCGCGGGCGGCAACGGCATCACCGCGCACTTGCGCGAGGATCGTCGCCATATCCGCGACGGCGATCTCGCGCGCATCCAGTCCGCGACCGGCCTGCCGCTCAATCTCGAAATGGCGGCGACCGACGAAATGCTGGAAATCGCGCTGCGTCATAAGCCGCATGCCGCCTGCATCGTGCCCGAACGACGCGAGGAGCGCACGACCGAAGGCGGACTGGACGCCGCCGGGCTGCACAACCAGCTCGCGCCTATCGTCGGGCGTCTCGCCGACGCAGGCATCCGCGTGAGTCTGTTCATCGCCCCCGACCCGCGCCAGATCGAAGCCGCGATGCTGCTCGGCGCTCCTGTGGTCGAACTGCACACCGGCGAATACGCCCACGCCGAAGGCGAAGCGCAGGCGATCGAGCTCAAGCGGATCGCCGATATGGCGGCGCTGGCGGCGAAGAACGGCATCGAACCACACGCCGGCCACGGCCTTACGTACGAAAACGTCCAGCCGATCGCCGCGATTCCGCAACTCGCGGAACTCAACATCGGCCACTATCTTATAGGCGAAGCGATATTTTGCGGGCTGGAGGCGAGTATCAGAAAGATGCGCGAACTGATGGACGCGGCACGGTGACGAGCGCGCCGCAATGCCTCCCCGGCACGGGAGCGGAGAGCTGACATGATCGTCGCCATCGGCTCCGACCTCTGCAACATCGAGCGAATCCAGGCGTCGCTCGACCGCTTCGGCGAGCGTTTCGAGAATCGGGTCTTCACCGATATCGAACGCGCGAAGGCGGCGCGGCGCCCCTATACGCGCGCTGGGACCTATGCGAAGCGCTTCGCTGCCAAGGAAGCTTTCTCCAAGGCGGTCGGTACGGGATTCAAGGCTGGCGTGTTCATGAAGGACATCGGCGTGGTCAACGCAAAGAGCGGCGCGCCCACGCTGACGCTGACGGGCGGCGCGGCAGCCCGGCTCGCCACACTGATCCCACCGGGGCACGAGGCCGTGGTCCACCTCACCCTTACCGACGACCATCCCTGGGCGCAGGCATTCGTGGTGATCGAGGCGAGGCCGCTTTGAACGCCCCTTCCGGACAAGACCTGCCGCGCGAAACCGATGCCGCTCCGGCACGTTTCGACTGGTGGGGCGAGATGCGCGGCCTTGCCTTGATGCTGCTGGCGGTGCTCGCCTTCCACAGCTTCGTCGCCAAGCCGTTCTACATCCCTTCGATCTCGATGATGCCGAACTTGCTGGTCGGCGACCGTCTGGTGGTGAGCAAGTATCCCTATGGCTGGAACTGGTCTTCCGTCTCGTTCCATCTGCTGCCCCGGGGGACCGGGCGCTTCCTTGGCTCGACCCCCGAATACGGTGACATCGTCATCGTCGTTCCGCGCAATCGCCGGGAGGACCTGATCAAGCGCGTCGTCGCCCTGCCCGGAGACCGCATCGCCGTGGTCAACGGCCAGATCGTGCTGAACGGGAAGCCGGTGCCGCAGAAAGTCGAGCCCGACCTCGAAATTCCGGTCGATCCCAACCAGCCCTGTGACGAGGCGACCTTCCCGCGCCTCAAGGTCCGCCTGCCGTCGGGCAAGGACGTCTGCGAATTGCCGGCGCTTCGCGAAACATTGCCGAACGGCGCGAGTTATCTCGTCATAGACCACGTCGATCAGATGCTCGACCATATGCCGGAGATCCGCGTGCCCGCAGGCCATGTCTTCCTGATGGGCGACAACCGGGATCATTCGGCGGACAGCCGCGCGCCGTTCTACGAAAGCGGCCTCAGCGGCCCGGTGCCGCTTTCCGATATCGGCGGCCGCGCCGAATTCATCACCTTCTCGCTCAACGGCAGCGAAAGCCTGAACCCGCTGACCTGGTGGGGCGCCTTGCGCAACGGTCGCGCCTGGAGCACCTTGCGGCCGGCGATCGCAAGCACGGGGGAGCATTGATGGCCGATCAGCCAATTAAGCGCAGGACAGTCTCCACGAAAGCGAAGCAGGCCGGCCCCGCCGACATCGACGATCCGATCATGCGCGAAGAAGCCAAGCGGGCCTTCATCTGGATCGGTATCGCAGCACTCTTCGCACTCACGGTGCTACTGGCGCAGCCGCTGCTGGTGATCTTCGGCGGCATGGTCTTCGCCGCGATGATCGACGGCGGCGCGCGGCTGCTGGAGCGCTTCCTGCCGATTCAGCGGGGCTGGCGCGTGGGCATCGTGCTGATCCTCACCGCTGTGTTCCTGGTCTGGACCGCCTATTTCGCCGGCAGCCAGATCACCACGCAGGCGGCGGCCCTGCCCGCGATCGTTGATGCGCAATGGCAACGCGCGATCGAATGGCTGAGCGCGCACGGCTTCGCCGTCGAAGGCCGCGACATCCAGGACCTCGCGCAGCAGGCGCTAGGCGGAGTCGGACAACTGACGCAGGCCGTCGGCGGCATCATCGGCGCTTTCACCACGCTGTTCCTCATCATCGTGCTGGGCATCTATTTCGCGCTGGAACCCCGCCTTTATCGTCGCGGCCTCGCCTGGATGATGCCACTCGACCGCCGCGACCATTTCGAGGGCACCGCCCAGCTCATGGGCAGTTCGCTGCGGCGCCTGATGGCCGGTCGCTTGCTCGGCATGGCCGTGGAAGGCGTGGCAACCTGGCTGCTGCTGCAAATCTATGGGGTGCCGATGGCCGCGCTGCTTGGCCTGCTGACGGGCCTGCTTGCCTTTCTGCCGAACATCGGAGCGCCGATCTCGGGCCTTCTGATGATCCTCGTCGGCTTCTCGGGCGGCGTCGACATGGGTATCTTCTGCATCATCGTCTATCTCGTGGTGCAGACGGTCGACGGCTATCTCATCGTCCCGATGGTGGCCCGCAAGACGGTGGACCTCGCTCCCGCGCTCGTGCTCGGGGCGCAGCTCATCATGGGCGTGCTCTTCGGCATCCTCGGCCTCGCGCTTGCCGATCCGCTGGTTGCCATGATCAAGGTGTGGCTGGAGCGCGAGGCACAACGGCACGAGACAGGACAGACCACCTGAACCATGGCCCGCAAGTTTCTCTATATCGTCGCGATTTTTGTCACCCTGCTGATTGCCGGCGCGATCGTGCTGCGCTTCTGGGCGGAAGATCTGACCGAATTCGCCTTCGTGCCGACCGCCGATTTCAAGCCGCAGCCGTCGCTTGCCGCCAATGTCTACGAAGATCCGGCGATGTGGATCTCGCGCCCCGGCATCGGACCGGGCAAGGATCCGGCGCGCTGGCTGCCACAGGGATTTTCCGGTGCGGACGGGCCGGTGAAGGCGGCCGTCTTCTTCATTCATCCGACCAGCTATCTGGAAAAGGCGCAGTGGAACGCGCCGCTCGACGATGCCGAATCGCGTGAACGCGCGGAATTGTTCGTGCGCGGCATGGCCAGCCCGTTCAACGCCAGCGTGGACTTGTGGGCGCCGCGCTACCGGCAGGCGGCCTTCGGCGCGTTCCTGACCGACGCGCCCGAAGCCACCCAGGCGCTCGACGCGGCTTATGGCGACGTACTGCAGGCCTTCGATTATTTCCTCGCGACCATCGATAACGACACGCCAATTGTGATCGCAGGGCACAGCCAGGGCGCTTATCATCTGCGCCGCCTGCTGCGCGACCGGGTCTCCGGCAAGCCGCTGGCTAAGCGCATCGTCGCCGCCTATGCGATCGGCTGGCCCGTGTCGCTGACGCACGACCTCCCCGCCATCGGGCTGCCTCCCTGCACCACGTCCGATCAAACCGGCTGCGTGATAAGCTGGCTGAGCTTCGCCGAGCCCGCCGACAACCGCATGGTGCTGGAAGGCTATGCCCGCAAGCCCGGACTCGACGGCCAGCCGGTCGGCGGCAGTCCGTTCCTGTGCAGCAATCCGCTGACGGGCATGGTCGGAGGAGAAGCCCCGGCCACCGCCAACCTAGGCACGCTGATCCCCGACAAGGACAACACCAGCGGTACATTGATGGCGAAGCAGGTGCCCGCACGCTGCGGCCCGGACGGGTTCCTCTATATCGGCCCACCGCCGGAAATGGGCGCCTACGTGCTGCCCGGCAACAACTATCACCTTTACGACATCCCCTTGTTCTGGGCGAATCTGCGCGCCGATGTCGCGCGGCGGGCGAAGGCATGGAAACCGGCGCGCTGATTACCGCCTCCGCGCTGGCTTTCCGCGATGCGCTGTCCAGCGGCGGCGCGTTGCTCGGGCTCGACCTCGGCACCCAGACGATCGGCACGGCGTTCTGCGACGCCGGCTGGCGCTTCGCCTCGCCCGGAAAGACGATCAGGCGCGGCAAGTTCGGCGCCGACCGGGCATTGCTGGACACTCTGCTGCGCGAGCGGCAGGGCAAGGGCATCGTCATCGGCCTGCCGCTCAACATGGACGGCAGCGAAGGACCACGCTCCCAATCGAGCCGGGCCTATGCCCGCAACCTCGCCACGCTCGGCCTGCCTATCCTGCTATGGGACGAACGCTGGTCCACCGCCGGGGCGGAACGCGACCTGATCGCGCAGGACATGAGCCGGGCCAGGCGCGCCGAGCGAATCGATTCAGCGGCGGCGGCAGTGATACTTCAGGGGGCGATCGACGCGCTGACGGGCGGGATTATCTGATCCCTGTCATATCCGCAGGACGACGATGAGACCGCTTCGTTCAGGCGGCGCCTGCTTCGGTTCCAGCACCAGCCGCACCGCGTCGGCCCTCGCACGGTCGATGATCGCCGCAGGGACATTGCGCTCGTGCGCAACTACGTCCGCCGAGCCCAGCAGCCGAGCCTCACGCAAGGTCAGTTCTTCGGGATCTTCCCCGCGCAACCGGATTTCGACCATGCCCACAGCCTCACCGACGACCTCGCCGGCCAGCCAGTCATCGAGCCCCGCCGCGCTTTCCGTCCGCAGCGGATCGAGCGCTCCGCCTTCGCCTAGCGCAGCGTCGAGCGCACGGCGGCGGTCGCCCGCATCCGGCCAGCGCCGGCGCAGTTCGTCGCGCGCCGCGCGCAAGCCCCTCGCCAGAACGCCAAGCGACTGTGGCAGCAGGACTTCAAGACGCAGCCGCAGCGCCTTGGCCAATCCGGCCGAGGCCCCGCCCGTACCGATGGCGATCAGGACTGGCGAACGGTCGAGGATCGAAGGTGCGGTGAAATCGCACAAATCGGGCCGATCGACGACATTGACCAGAAGTCCCCGCGCACGCAGCCGCGCCGCCGTTTGTCCGGGCTCGTCCAGCGCCACGAAGGCCAGCCTCGCCGTCTTGTCCTCCTCGCCGACGGGCACGCCGCCCGCACGCTCTACCAGCCGCCGCTTGGCCTCCGCCGCCTCGCCCTCGCCCAGCACGATCACCGGTTGGCCGGCTATGCGATGGAAGAGGGGAAGGCTGTCAATCATTCGAGCCACTCCGGCACGCGTTCGGCGGCAAGAATCGTGGCAGGATCGATACGATCGGCGACCATGGCCCAGCGATCGTCATCGACCATGACCTCGGGAACCAGCGCGCGGCTGTTATAAGTGTTTGCCATCGTCGCGCCATAAGCGCCGGCGGTGCGGAATATCGCGAGATCGCCCGACTTCACGGCGTCGATATCGCGACCCATGGCGAAAGTATCCGAAGTTTCGCAAATCGGGCCGACGATGTTCGCGCTCATCCTCTCGCCAGTGGGCTCAACCGCCAGGAAATCGTGCCAGGCATCATAAAGCGCCGGGCGGGCAAGGTCGTTCATCGCAGCGTCGATCACCACGAAAGGCGCGGTCACGCCCGGCTTCACGCGGATCACCCGGGTAATGAGCACGCCTGAGTTTCCGGCGATGATGCGGCCGGGCTCGAACATCAGCGTGACGCCCCAATCGGCGGTGACGCGAGCGACCATCGCCGCATAAGCCTCGGGGCTCGGGAAGATATCGCCTGTCTTGTAAGGCACGCCGATGCCGCCGCCGAGGTCCATATGGGTGATCGTCAGCCCCTGGCTCCGGATCGCGCGCATCAGTTCGCCCATGCGGGTGAAGGCGGCTTCCAGCGGCTCCAGCTTCGCAAGCTGGCTGCCGATGTGGACGGCAAGGCCGCGCATCTCGATGCCCGGCAACGCGGACAAGCGCGCGTAGATCGCACCCGCGCGATCATAGGGGACGCCGAACTTGTTCTCGGCCTTGCCTGTCGAGATCTTGCCATGCGTTTCGGCATCGACATCGGGATTGACCCGCAACGCCGCGCGCGCGGTGAAACCGCGCGCATGCGCCAGCGCAGCCAGTTCGACGCCTTCTTCCTCGGATTCGAGGTTGAACTGGCCGATGCCCGCTTCCAGCCCGGCAATCATCTCCGCCGCGGTCTTGCCGACACCCGAGAAGACGATGCCTTCCGCCGACATTCCGGCCGCCAGCGCGCGGCGCATCTCGCCTTCGGAAACGACGTCCGCGCCATAGCCTTCGTTCGCCAGCACTTTCAGAACGGCCAGGTTGGGATTGGACTTCACGGCGAAGGCGATGTGCCTGCTCGGCAGTACCGAAAGCGCGTCGCGGAAGACGCGCGCATGGCGTGTCAGCGTGGCGCGCGAATAGACGTAGCAGGGTGTGCCCACCGCCTCGGCAATGGCGGTCAGCGACACGTCCTCGGCATGGAGAACGCCATTCCTGAGTTCAAAATGGTCCATCTGGGTTCCGAAAAGTCACGCCCTATTCGGCGGGCGCCAGGTCAAAGGGATCGTCCTCGCGCTCGATGGAGCGCGAGCGCAGCTCGACGCTGCGTTCGGGAGCCGCCTGGGGCACAGGCACCAGCAGCTGCTCGGCGGTCTTGCGTTCCTCCCGGCCATAAGGCGCGGGCGGAAGCTGCTTGCCCGCGACGGGTTTGAGATCGGCCGTCTGGCCGCAAGCGGCAAGCGCGGAGATCAGCAACAAGGGCAACAGGCGGCGCATCGTCATGCCTCCAGACCGAGCGCGGCGCGCGCTTCGGCGACGCGTGCTCTTACCTGTTCCGGCGCGGTTCCGCCATGGCTGGCGCGTGCGGCGACCGAAGCCTCGACCGACAGCGCGGCATAGACCGCATCGGTGATGCGCGCATCGATCGCCTGGAGGTCCGCCAACGACAACTGGTCGAGCGCCACGCCCCGGCTTTCCGCCAGCTTCACCGCGCTGCCGGTGATGTGATGCGCCTCACGGAAAGGGATGTTTGCCTGCCGCACCAGCCAGTCGGCAAGGTCGGTCGCAGTGGCATAGCCCAGCTCTGCGGCGGCGCGCATCCGATCGATGCGAAAACTGGTTTCCGCGACCATGCCGGTCATCGCAGCGATCGACAGCGCCAGCAGTCCGGCAGCCTCGAAAACCGGCGGCTTGTCGTCCTGCATGTCCTTCGAATAGGCGAGCGGAAGTCCCTTCATTGTGATCATCAGCGATGTCAGGCAGCCGATGATCCGACCCGAATGGCCGCGCACCAGTTCGGCGGCGTCGGGGTTCTTCTTCTGCGGCATGATCGAACTGCCAGTCGAAAGACTGTCCGGCAGCGCGACGAAGCCGAAAGGCTGGCTTGCCCAGATGATGAACTCCTCGGCCAGCCGCGACAGGTGCAGCGCGCACTGGCTCGCCGCCATCAGGTAATCGATCGCGAAATCGCGATCGGATACGGAATCGAGGCTGTTGGCCGTCGGCCGGTCAAAACCGAGGGCGGAGGCCGTCGCGTGGCGATCGATCGGAAAGCCCGTGCCCGCCAGAGCCGCCGAGCCGAGCGGGCACTGGTTCATGCGCGCCCGCGCATCGGCGAAGCGCGAACGGTCGCGCGCGGCCATCTCGTAATAGGCCATCAGGTGATGGCCAAGCGTGACGGGCTGCGCCGTCTGCAGGTGCGTAAAACCGGGCATGATGGAATCGGCATGCTCGTCCGCGCGCGCGACCAGCGCCTTCTGCAGCGCTTCGAGGCCGGCATCGGCCTGGTCCATCGCATCGCGCACCCAGAGGCGGAAATCGGTCGCCACCTGATCGTTGCGGCTACGCGCGGTATGAAGCCGTCCCGCCGCCGGGCCGATCAGTTCAGCCAAGCGGCTTTCGGTAGTCATGTGGATGTCTTCGAGGCTCCAGTCCTCGGGCACGCCATTAGCTTCGTACTCCGCCGCAACCTTGCCAAGCCCTTCAGCGATCGTCTGCGCATCCTCGGGCGAGACGATCCCCTGCCGGCCGAGCATCGCGGCATGCGCCTGCGAAGCGGCGATGTCCTGCCGCCACAGCGCCTTGTCGAATGGGATAGACGCATTTATCTCCCGCATGATCGCCGAAGGCCCTTCGGCGAACCTGCCGCCCCACATCGCATTGGAGCCCGTCTTGCTGTCTTTCCGTTCGCTCAAGCTCGCTGTCCTTGGCCTCACCGTGCTGGTCGCGGGCTGCAATAGGGAGAGCGGTGAAAAGGCGCAACCGCAGCCTTCCGCCAGCGCCGCTGCCGAAGTCCCGCAGGGCAAGCTCGATCGCAGCCACAAGGGCAGTCTGCTGCCCGACTTCACGCTGAAGGACGCGGCGGGCAAGTCGCTGACACTCGCCTCGCTGAAGGGCAAGCCCGCCCTCATCAACCTCTGGGCGACATGGTGTGCGCCCTGTGTGATCGAGCTGCCGACGCTCGACAAGATCGCGGCCGAAGGCAAGGTTCGCGTGGTCACGGTCTCGCAGGACATGCAGCAGACCGAGAAAGTCGCAGGCTTCCTCATCGAGCGCGGAGGCAGGAACCTGACGCCGTGGCTCGACCCGGAAAACGACCTCGCCTTTCATTACGAGGCCAGCACGCTGCCGACGACCGTACTCTACGACGCGCAGGGACGAGAGGTGTGGCGTTATGTCGGCGGTCACGACTGGTCGGGAGCCGAAGCGGCGAAGCTGCTGGCGGAAGCGCAGTCGTGAATTCCCTCACCTGAAGGGAAGGTGATTCTGCCACCCGGCAAGTTCCGTCAGGCGATTGGCGGTGGACAGCACAGTCGAAATACGAAATTACTGTTCACCAGATAAATCATCCCCGGAGAGAGACATGAGCGACGAGTCCGCCGCAGCCATCACCGCAGTTCGCAAGGACTGGGTGGTCGAACACCGCGAGACGTACCTTCAGTCGGGCGGCGCGAAGGGCCACATCATGGACATCACGGCGGTCGGGGGCCATGCCTTCGCCACGCATCTTCTGGTGAAGTACACCGGCCGCAAGAGCGGCAAGGTCTTCATCACCCCGCTCTGCTACGGCGACATCGGCGGCGAAGTGGTGATCGTCGGCTCGAAGGGCGGCGCCAGCACGCACCCCGACTGGTATCTCAACATCAAGGAGATGCCCGAGGTCTCGTTCCAGATCGCCACGCAGGCGTTCCGCGCCAACTGGCGCGAGCCGGAAGGCGAGGAATACCGGAAGGTCTGGGACTTCATGGTCGACAACTTCCCGTTCTATGCCGACTATCAGGCATCGACCGACCGCAAGATCCCGCTCGTGATGATGAAGGTGATCGAGGAAATTCCGGTCTTCAAGGAAGCGGACGCCACCGGCCTGCGCCAGTTCAAGGTCTGATCATGGACGCCGGGCTGGAAGCCTACATGGCGCATCTGCGCCTGCTCAACGCTTATTGCCACGCGCTCGACACATGCGATTGGGCGCTGATGCGCACGCTCTTCACCGAGAATGCGGTCTTCGCCGCCCGCACCATGCAGGGCCGCACCCCCGGGCCGGACGATATCCGGCTGGAAGGGCGCGAAAAGCTCGTCGGGCATCTGGAAAAGGTCTGGGCGCGGCTTTCGGCCACGCATCACATGATTTCGAACCACGTCGTCGAAGCTTCGGCCGACGGGGATTCGGCCAGGGGATCTTGCTACATCCGCGCCTATCACGCCGGCGCGGGCGAACGCGCGCACCTGTTCGAAGAATCACTCGGCCGTTTCGACTTCACCTCCATCCGTGAAGACGGCGCCTGGAGAATCAGGACGTGGGACGAGAACATCATGATCATGCTCGGCACGCCCGAAGTCTTCGCCCATCCGCCCGGCGAGCTGACAACGGGATAAGCTTTCGGCCAGTGCAAGGGCTGAACCTCACTCCCCGTGCTTCACCTCCACGCGCGTCGCCTCGCCGTTCGGCCCCATCGGTGAATCATATTCCACGCAAGTGCATACCGGGTTGGCGTGGCTGGCAAAGAGCTGCTTCTCGTCGGCCATGGTGATCGGCAGGCGTTCGGGATCGCTGATGATGCGCTGCGAGGCTTCGAAGTCTTCGCGGCTGTTCCACCAGATCTCCATGATGCAATCGTAACCGGGATCGTGGATCTCGCCCGTCACCGGGTTCTTTTCGGGCACGAGATAGCGGCGGACATAGCGCACCGCATTGGGAATCGCGGGCTTCGCGCCGGTACGCCGGGCGAGTTGCGAATGCTGGTTCTCATAATAGTCGAGGAATTCCTCGGCAGTCATGTCCTCCCGCTTGCGGAAGAAGCAGATCTGCTTGAGCATCGCCTGTCTCCCGCTCAGACCGGGCTGATCGCCAGTACGCTGCCCTCCCCGTCGCCCGCGACATAGAGCGTGCCGTCAGATGCGGCGGCAAGGCCGGTGAAGGCGATCATCGGCCCGCACATGTCTCCGACTCCGCCCAGCGGCTTCGCCACCACGCCATGCGGCGCGCCGATCGGCAAGTGCGCAGCAATGGTCAGGCGCGTGCCGATCGCCGGATCGACCTGGATAAGCTCCTTGGCACCGATATCGAGAACAAAGAGCTTGCCGTTCGCGAAAGCAAGGCCATGCGGGTCCATCAGCCCGTCGATGACGGTTTCGACATGGCCACCCGCGATCTTGACGACACGGCCCGCCCCGTCTTCCGCGACATAGGCGGTGCCGTCCGAACCGATGGCGACACCGCTCGGCCGATCGAGCCCGGTGGCGATCTCGCTGACGCTGCCGCCCTCGATCGCCAGCACGCGGCCTGTCGGGCCCTCGGCGAAGACCACGCGTCCATCCGCACCGCGCGCCACGCCCATGAGCCGGTCGTAACCGCTGGCGAGCGGCTTGCTCTCCTGCCGGCCCGGCGCCCACTGCACGACATCGCCATTGGCCGTGGTGACGATCCATTCGCCCGCCGCGCCCGCAGGCGCAACGCCGCGCGTGAAGCCGGGGAATGCGGGCGTGAACAGCATGCCCGCCACTTGCGGTTCTCCGCCCGGGGCAAGCGTATAGGTGAAACCTCCGTCGGCGATGAACAGCTCGCCATCCTGCACGGCAAGGCCCATTGGCCATTGCAGGCCCTTCTCGGCCAGCGCGCGGACTTTGCCGCCGCCAAGCACTTCATGGACCGAGCCGGCGATGTGCGAAACGAAGATGCGGTCGCCCACGAAAGTCAGATTATCCAGGCCCGCGCCGACATTGGCCAGCACCTCGCGAGCGCCGGTGCGCGGATCGATGCGCAGCACGTCGCCGGTGACGACCTGGGTCGAGACGATGAAGCCCTGCGCGTCGAACTTCACCGCGTCCGGCCCGCCGAGATCCTTCGCGACGACTTCCGGTTCGCCGCCGTCAAGGCTGACGCGCCAGATCTCGTTCGCGCCCTGCGCCGGGAAATAGAGCTTGCCGTCCGGGCCGACCTCGAAGGCGTTTACCATCGGCAGGTTATCGGCGATCACGCGCGGCGCGCCGCCGTTGCGATCCAGCTCCAGGATGCGGCCGCCGAAAGTCAGCTCGCCGGTGAGGACTCGGCCCTGGTGGAAGGCGATCGGGTTGGCGACGCGCACGTCGCCGGCGATGACCTTGCTCGACCCGCCGGGCGTAAGCATCCGCACGCGGTTCTCGGTAATCTCGGTGATGTAGAGATTGCCCTCGTCGTCGAACACGAGGTCGTCCGGGCCCACGACGTCGCCGCCGATGCCGCTGATCGTCTGGATCGCGGCACTGTCCGGGTCGATGGCGACGATCTGGCTGCCGGCGCAGAGCGCGACATAGAGGCGGCCGTCCTTGCCCGTGGTCATGCCGTTGGCGCCGGCAAGGCGGCTCGGACGAGTGATCCGCTCCAGCGTCCAGCCGTCAGCCAGGCTGGCCGCGGGGCCGTGATAGCGGCTGTTGGATTGCGACGCCTGCACCATGAAACACCTCTCCTTGCCTCGTCGTTCTTCCGAGTCCGCCATGGTCCTAACCGGCACATGGCGCTGTGGCAAACGGGTGGACATCGCTTGCGCGACAACTATCTCCGCATCGTGTCGCCACGCTTGTAAACCGCGCAAAGTTGAATATGCCGTCCGCCAGAGCGGCGGCTTCATGGCCGCAGCGGGGATTCAGGCTACGCTCACGCGCCGGACCCCATGTGGATGCAAGTTTGGGAATCAGGATAGACATGGCGACCATCGTAAAAGACTGCCCGCTGACCGACGTGCCAGCGCCCGAAACGATCGACATCCCGGCGATTCGGGCAAAGTACCGTCAGGAACGCGACAAGCGCCTGCGCAAGGATCTGGGCGCGCAATACCTGAAGCCCGGCAAGGCCGTTCATGTAGAGGATCACACCGTCGATCCCTTCACTCCGCTGATCCGGCGCGAAGCGATCTCGGAAGAAACCGACGCCGTCATCCTGGGCGCCGGCTGGTCCGGCATCATGGCCGCCTATCACCTGACCCAGGCGGGCATCACCAGCTTTCACAACATCGATCATGCCGGCAATTTCGGCGGCACCTGGTACTGGAACCGCTATCCCGGCATCCAGTGCGACAACGATGCTTACTGCTACCTCCCGCTGCTGGAGGAAATGGGCGCGCTTCCGTCGAAGAAGTTCGCCGACGGCAAGGAAATCTACGACTATATCCAGACGATCCCCGACAAGTTCGGCTTCCGTGACAAGGCGCTGTTCCACACCGTCATCACCGGGCTGAAGTGGGACGAATCGATCAGGCGCTGGCGCGTTTCGACCAATCGCGGCGACGACATCCGCGCCCGCTTCGTCATCATGTGCGGCGGCACGCTGTCCACGCCGAAGCTGCCGGGCGTCCCGGGCATCGACAAGTTCAAGGGCCACATGTTCCACACTTCGCGGTGGGACTTCGCCTATTCGGGCGGATCGTGGGACAACCCTGTGCTCGACAAGCTGAAGGACAAGCGCGTCGCCATCGTTGGCACCGGCGCCACCTCGATCCAGGCGGTGCCGTACCTCGGCAAGTACGCGAAGCAGGTCTACGTGATCCAGCGCACGCCCTCCAGCGTGGACGAACGCCCCAACCCGCCGACCGATCCGGAATGGGCCGCCTCGCTGGAGCCGGGCTGGCAGGCCGCGCGCCAGCAGAATTTCCTGCGCGCCGCCAACGAGATCATCCCGCCGGGCGATCCGGACCTGATTTGCGACATCTGGACCGAGATCAACCGCAACCTGAACGGCGAGCTTGAAAAGGAAGGCTGGCCGCAGCTGCCCATGGACGAGTTCATGAAGCGGCGCGAGATGATGGACTTCCGCGTCATGGAGCGGCTGCGCAACCGCGTCAGCTCGATCGTGAAGGACACGGAAACCGCGGAAGCGCTGAAGCCGTGGTACGGCTTCATGTGCAAGCGTCCGCTGTCAAACAACGACTATTACGAGACGTTCAACCTGCCCAACGTCAAGCTGATCGACGTTTCGGAAACGCAGGGCCTCGAAGCGATGACCGAAAAGGGCTTCACCGCCAACGGCATCGAGTACGAGATCGACTGCATGATCTTCGCCTCGGGCTTCGAAGTGACCGGCGATCTCAAGAAGCGCTGGGGCATCGAGACGATCGAGGGCCGCGACGGCACCTCGATCTACGATCACTGGGCCGATGGCCCGGCAACGCTTCACGGCACGATGACGCACAAGTTCCCGAACATGTTCTTCACCGGCTATGTCCAGGGCGGCCTCAACGGCACCACGACGCTGCAGTTCGGCAGCCAGGGCTACCACGCCTCGCGCATCATCCGGGATGTGCTCGACAAGGGCTACAGCTCGGTCGAGCCGAGCAAGGAAGGCCAGGAAGACTACATCCGCCGCTTCAACGAAGTGGCGCTGGACTTGTCCGCCTACCTCAACGAATGCACGCCGAACTATTTCACCAATGACGGAGACAAGGAAGCCAAGTGGTTCCTGTTCCGCGGCTGGGGCCTCGGCTGGGACAACTGGGCCGGCATGCTGGAAGACTGGCGCCAGAAGGGCGACATGGAAGGCATGACGCTGGAGAAGTGATCGAAACACCCCCTTCTCCGTCGCGGAGGAGGGGGGCTTTTGCGGAGAGATCGTCACTCCGCCTCTACGGCGCCGCTACTTTCCGTCCGGCGCGGTATTTTCCGCAGCCGTTTCTGCCGCGTTGCCGACCTTTTCGGCGGCGTTGCCCACCTGCTGGGCTGCGCCGGCCACGGCATTGTCCTTCGTCGCTTCGCTGTTGAGCACGCCCGAGAACAGCAAGAAACCGATTACGAGAGCCAGAACCAGCACCAGCGCGACGATGATGCCCGTGCCGCCGCTACGACGGGGCGCGGTTTCGATAATGGTCGTGTGTTCTTCTGCCATGCGTCTTCTCCCTTCGCACCAGACCGGAACGCGCCGTGCAGCGTTGCGTTCCATTTCAGCTGGAACACGGTTTGACGCATCCGTTGCCATGCCTGCTTTCGAAAGCAGGAACAAAGGGCAATCGGTGAAGCGGAGAACCTCATTCTAAGGAACCATGCGAAGACCGGCCCAAGAATCTCGCACATGCGCTTGACATGTAGGAATGTTCTTCATATGTTCTGTTCTGTCAGTTACCAGACTGACAAAACCGCGACGGGTGCGGGAGGCGCGAAAGGCCTTTTGCTTCTCTTGTCTCCCGTAGTGCGGTCGGCGCCCGCGCGGTCCGGAAAGGCCGCCATGGGATGCGGCGGATGGACAAGCCGGTGAATGCCACACCGGCATGGACGAAACCTCGGGGTATGCCCCGACGCAAGGCGGCAAGGCAGCGAGCCCGTCCCGCCAGCGCCCCGCACCTCAGGGTCGTGCCGGACAGCCACGCG
>DASWWL010000006.1:0-4616 GCA_036400975.1 Novosphingobium sp.
GCCAGCACGGCCTGCACCCATACGTTGCGGCTTTCCTGCTCGATCCGCGGTTCGATCGTCGTGACGCGAGCGGCGAAACTGCGGCCGGGCCAGGCGTCCGAGGTTACATTGACCAGCGATCCGACTCGAAGCTTGGCGAGATCCTGCTGCGGCAGCGTGAAATCCACGAACAATTCGCCGAGGTCGGTCAACGTCGCGATCTGGTCGCCAGGGTTCACGTATTGGCCGGGATTGATCCGGCGCACCCCGATTTGACCGGCAAATGGCGCGACGATTCTTTTCTGCACGAGCCGCGCATCGATCTGGCGAACAGCCGCGATCGCCTGATCGTATTCGGCCTGGCGCTGCTGCAGCGTTTCGCGCGATTCGGCCCCGGTGGGCACGAGTCCGCGCGTGCGGGCCAGCTGGAGCCGGGCGAATTCGACCTTGGCGGCGGCGGCGACACGATCAGCGCGCTCGGGGGCGTCGAAAAGCTGCACGAGTACCGCGCCCGCGCCGACACGTTGGCCGCCGGTGAAACGGATCGCGCTAATGCGACCGGCCACTTCCGGCGCCAGCATCACCTCGCGCACCGCGCGCAACGATCCCACTGCCTGCAGCGAGGTCGGTACCGGCACAGGATTCGCCACGGTAGCGACAACGGCGGTGGGCGGCGGACTAAAGGCGGGCGGCGGCGCATTCTTCCACGACCGCCATAAGAATAGCAGTGCGAAGATGAATATCACCCCAATCAGCGCGAGGATCGCGGGACGCGGATTACGCCTGCGGGGTTGCCCTGGCTCTTCGTCCGAATGGAGCGCGATCTCGCTGTCGCCCGTCATGCCCGAATGTCCCCAAAATGGATTTTTCGACTAAAGGTCGATTTTGACCCGGGTTATCAATCGCTGATCTCGAGGTCAATCCACATCGCCCGTGGAATATTCACTGCGGCAGGAGTAGCAGGGAATCATGGCAGTTCGACCTACCCGGTTAGCAGGCGCTCCGCCTGGTCCGCGCCAACGGGACCAGCGGCTGGCGGCATTGCTCGATGCAGCGGCCGCGCTCTTTGTTGAAAAGGGTGTCACCGCGACCAGCATCGACGACATCGCCGTGCGCGCAAACGTCGCAAAGGGCACGTTCTACCACTACTTTCAGGATCGCGCGGCCATGTTGGAAGCGTTGCGCAAGCGCTTCTCGCAACAATTCGCGGATGCGGCTCAGGCGGCAACCGGAGCATGTGCCGAAGGCGACTGGCCGGGCCGCCTGGATGCCTGGATAGGCACGGTAGCGCGGCAATATGTGGCGAGCTATGCCCTGCACGATGCGATATTCCACGATGCCGCTGTGTGCCATCGTTGCGTGATGAGCGAAGAGCCGGCGGTACGACAGCTCGCCGCCTTGCTGGCCGATGGACGCGCCGCCGGCCAGTGGGCGGTGGATGAACCGCTCGCAACGGCGGTCGCCATATTCCACAGCCTGCATGGCCTTGTGGATGAAGCAATCGTTACGGGCACCGATACGGACGCGGCCGCGCATCACGTGGCCCGCTTATCGGCCCGGATGCTGCGTCCGGCGTAACGTCTTACTTAAAGCGTGATTTCCATTGTCACGCGCAGCCCTTCAGGGCGATAATCGAACCGAACCGAGCCATCACTACCGCGCAGGGCGCTGGCGATCATCTTTGAACCAAAGCCACGGCGGCTGGGTGGGGTAACTGCGGGACCGCCATTTTCGCGCCATGTCATGCGCGCCACACGGCATCCGTTGCTTTCCTCGATGGTCCATTCCACGGTGACGATGCCCTTTTCCCGAGAAAGAGCTCCGTACTTGACCGCATTGGTGCCAAGTTCGTGCAGGACCATCGTCAGCAACAGCGCCCGGTTGGGAGACAGGCCGAAGTCCGGGCCGTTCAGGATCATCCTCTCCTGTGCCGTCCCGGCGAATGGAGAAAGGGTTTTCCGGACGAGTGCCTCCATGCCGGTTTCCTGCCAGTCGCTGGTCGTGAGCAGGTCATGCGCCTCCGACAGCGCATGCAAGCGCCCGATGAAGGCGATGCGTTCCCATGCCGGCGCTTCCTTCAACGTCTGCGAGGCAAGCGCCTGGATCGTCGCCAAAGTGTTCTTCACACGGTGTTTGATCTCGTGCAGCAGCAACTCCCGCGCTTCCTCCGCCTCCTTGCGTTGCCCGATCTCGATCTGGGCGGCGTTGTGGAGCCGGGCGTTGTCGATGGCGACAGCCGCCTGCCCGGCGATCGCGGAAATCAGTGTCTCGGTTTCCGGACCGAAACGGTCCGCTTCTTCATGGCCAAAGAAAAGGCCTCCGATGACCGCCCCCGATTTCGAGATCACCGGCACCGCGAGATAACTGACGACCGGCAGATGTCCTTCCGGCATGCCGCGATTGGGGGCATTGCGGCCATAACGGGGATCCTTGCGGATGTCGCCCGAGCGAACAACGCCCATGCCGCCAAAAGTCGGGGCGAAGACCGGCGTGTTGCGTGGCATGTCGAAGCTTTCGAAAGCCGTGCGCGACGCGCCAGACAATGCATAAAGCAGGTAGGTCTCTCCCTGGGCATCAACGATATTGTAGAAGAAAGCCCCGAATTGCGCGCCGCTGAGCACGGTCGCTTCGTCGGTCACCGCCTGGACGATGCGATCGAGATCAAGATCCTGGGAGATCGTGCGCGAGACACGATTGAGAATTTCGAACCGCTGCGCCTGTTGCTGAAGCATCACCTCGTGGCGGCGACGCTGCGTTATGTCACGCGCGATTTTGGACGCACCGACAATGGTTCCGTCGCCGCGCTTGATGGGCGAGATGGTAAGCGAAATATCGAGGAACCGACCGGACTTGTGGCGTCGCACCGTTTCGAAATGTTCGATGCGTTCGCCGCGGCGGATACGATCGACAATATCAATTTCTTCGTCCTGGCGATCCTCTGGAATCAATCGCAGAATCGATTCGCCGATGATTTCCTCAGGCGCATAGCCGAACAGACGTTCAGCGCCGCCATTCCAGCTCATGATAGTGCCGTCCAACTGCTTGGAAATGATCGCATCGTTGGACGATTCGACTATCGCGGCGAGACGTTGCGTATCCTCTTCGGAGGTCGTGCGATCGGTTATGTCGATGATCACGTGCAGCATGCCGAACACCTGCTCATCGTGACCCCGCAGGGGCATCGAATGCGGAATAAAGATATAGCGGCTGCCGTCAGCGCGCTCGGCTATTAGTTCTTCAGGACGCGCAGCCTCGCCTTTGCGAGAAGCTTCCGCCATAGGCGACCGATCGTGAGCAATGGGAACGCCATCACGCCCCAGTAACCGCCGTGAGGCAAACCATCTGGCTTCGCCCCTGCGAGGCGTCCACCCCCACAGCGTGGCGGCGGCAGCATTATGGTAGATGATCTCACCGTCCCGATTGGTGACATAGACAGGGATCGGCAACTCCTGGGCGATGAGGAGGAGCGCGCCGTCCATCCCCCCAAGGCCCTCGCCGGCAAGGCGCGCAAAACGACTGGCCAGATCCGGCCTTCGTTCCGATTTACCGTGATCCCCTGCTATCCTCTGCGGTATACCCGCCATTCGAAGTACTCCCCATCCGGCGGTGAAACCATTCAGTCCGTCGAAAGTTTCTTGCCTGCCGAAATAGCTCATCTTGCCGTCTGGACCGCCCTTTGAACCCTCTTGATAATCGCACCGTGATGCTCGTCGAGGACGAATGGCTCGTGCGCATGGAACTTGTTCAGGCTTTCGAGGACGAAGGCTGCGCCGTGTGCGAAAGCGGCTCGGCGGAGGATGCCTTTATCCTTCTTGGCACCACCGAGAATCTCGATTTGCTGGTTACCGACATACGCCTCGCGGGGATGATGGACGGTTGGAGGCTTGCAACCGCCGCGCGCGAAAGATGGCCATCTCTTGCCGTGATCTATCTTTCAGCCAATCCGCCCATGCCGGACTTTCATGTTCCGGGCGGCGTATTCATCGACAAACCGGCCCTGATGGATTCGGTCGTTGCCGCTGCGCGAAAGCTTGTCGCCCCGTTTTAAAGACGATGTGCTGAAACGACTTTATGCATCGTCGCCTAATCCAGAGAATCGTGTAACCGGATCTCCATATCCGCAAGGCATTCCGCGAAAGCTGGTCCAGCCGCTTCCACGAAGCTGCTGGTCATATGCAGAGCCATCGCATCGCCATCCCGATAGACCTCGATCACACGATAAGTCAGCGGTTCGTCGCGGCTCGCACCGACATGGTAGAAAATGGTTTCCGGCTCGGCCGCGCGGACTTTCGGCAGAAGGTCGCGACAAGTGGCTTCGTAAAGTTCGACCTTTTCGGGATGGATTCGTACTTTCGCTACAACGATGATCACTCAGCTTCTCCTTGAGCCCGAATGCGCTCCTCCAGCCGCGCCATGTCCTCCCTCCGATCTATATCGAGCAGCACTCCGTCATCCGCACAATCGAGGAACGCCACGTCCGTTCTTTCGCGAAGCAATCGTCCCGCTCCTTCATCGCCGGCAAGGCCTTCGATTTCCGGGAAGGCGCGGCGCGACAGGAGGACGGGGTGGCCAGGTTTTCCGGCATGACGGGGCACGGCAGCGAAATTGCTCTTCAGCAGCGGCGCAAGGCACCCGGC
>DASWWL010000007.1:0-3154 GCA_036400975.1 Novosphingobium sp.
GGGAATCTCTCAAGGGGTGGATGGCGCGGACGAGCCATGGCGGATTTCGAGCAGAGACTGCTCATGCTGATTGACGATGAGCCGGCGCAATGCCGGCTTATCTCCGCGCTCGCCGCGCGGGAGGGATGGCGCACGATCGTCGCGCGCGATCCCGAAACAGCCATCGCCACGCTTGGTACGCGCCAGGGAATGCAGCTTTCGGCGATCATCCTGGACCAGTGGGTGCCTGGAGACGACGCCTGCTCGCTGATCGCCGAGCTGAAGGCGCGCCGCCCCGCCTTGCCGATCCTGATGCTGACGACCAGCGCTTCGCCGCTGCTCGCTGTCGAGGCAATGCGTGCAGGCGCGACCGATTACCTCATCAAACCGGTCGCCCCCGATCGCCTGATGACGGCATTGCGCGCGGCAACGATGCGCGAAGCGCCCCGCAACGAACTGGCCCCGCTTGCCGAAAAGATGCCCTCGAACCCGGATTTCGAAGCGATGATCGGCGCCGCGCCGACCTTCCGCGCCGCGCTTGCCGTGGCGGCGAAGGCTGCGCGCGGCCACGGTTCGGTCCTGATCGAAGGGGAAAGCGGCACCGGCAAGGAAATGCTGATCCGCGCGATGCACGCGGCCAGCCCTCGCGCGCGAACGCCGCTGCGCATCATCAATATCGGCGGAATTGCGCCCAACTCCATCGAATCGACCCTGTTCGGCCACGAAAAGGGCGCCTTCGCAGGCGCTTTCGAACGCCAGATCGGCGCATTGCAGCACTGCGATGGCGGCACCCTCGCGATCGACGAGATCGATCGCCTGCCGATCCCCGTGCAAGAACGTCTGGTCGAATCGCTGCAGCGCGGCGACGTCCGGCCGATCGGCGCGCGTCACAGCTTCAAGATTGACGTCCGGCTGATCGCTGCCAGCAACCTTCCCTTGCGCGATATGGTGGCCGGCGAGCACTTCCTTCCCGACTTGCTACAGGCGATCGCACCGATAACGGTCGTCCTGCCACCATTGCGCGAGCGCACCCCCGACATTCCGGCGCTCTCGCGCCACTTCCTCGCCCGCATCGGAGAACAGCCGGGATTGCGGCCGCTGGGCGTAACGGACGGCGCTCTGGCGCTGCTCGCCGCCTACGACTGGCCGGGCAACGTCCGCCAGCTGCAAGCCGTGCTCTTCCGCGCGGCGGTATTCTGCGACGGCGACGCGCTGACCGCTTCCGATTTTCCGCAGCTTTCGAGTCTTCTCGGAACCGATCAGACCACGCCTGTGGCAAATGGCGGCGGCGAGAACGGCGGCGTCATGCTGTACACGCCCGACGGCAACCTGCGCCCACTGGAGGAGATCGAGGCGGACGTCATCCGCCTGGCCATCGGCCTCTACCGTGGACGCATGACCGAAGTCGCCCGGCGCCTCGGCATCGGCCGCTCCACGCTTTACCGCAAGCTCGGCGAACTCGGCATCGACAACGCCGCCTGAAAGGCGAACCGACTTTCCATCATGCCGGGCTTGAACTTTCGCGTCTGCCTACCGCACCCCAGTCCACCTTGCGCGTCGCATACATTACCCCGGCCAATGCAACGAAGAGCAGGACCGAGCCGATCAGCAATGACCATGCCTCAAGGTTCAACAATACAAACAGCAGCGCATAGAGCCCCACCAGCAGCGCGCCGATGAAGCGGGCGCGCTTCCAACTGCCCAGCACCGCCGCGCTATAGGCAGTCAGCAGTCCGATGATGGCCGCGCTCGCCACCAGATAGGCGGCGGTAAAGCCGATCACTTCGGCAAAGGCCAGCAACAACACGAAGAACAACACAAGGCCCGCGCCGGTCAGCAGATATTCCGCCGCCGCCACCCGCGCGCCGCCGACTACGTCGAACAGCAGGAAAGCCAGAAAGGTGAAGCCGATGAACAGGAAGCCGTATTTCACCGAGCGATCGACCTTGCTGTAGAGATTCACCGGTTCAACCAGCCCCACCGTTACAGCCCGGGCCTGACCGCCGATCACCTCGACCGCACCGCCCGAAGCGGTGCTTGCGGCGGATACCCCCTCGCGAGCTCCCGCGTAATTCGCGCCGCTCGAGTCATCGAGCACCGGTGGTCCGGGATCTTCCATGGCCACTGGCGCCTGACCAAGCGCAAGCTTGTCCACGGTGTAGCTCGCCTTGAAGCCCTTCCCGTCGATAGCGGGCTTCTCGGGCAGGAAGGCGCCGCTGAAGCTGGGGCTCTTCCAGCTGGACGAAACATCCCATTTCGTCTGACCGCCGCGCGGCACCAGGCTCAACGAACGGCTGCCGCGCAGGCCGAAGCCGTAATCGACTTTCAGTTCGCCCTCACCAGTCCAGGGCAGGAATGCGAAGAAACCCTGCCCACCGGTCGCGCCCGGTCCCTTGCCCGGCTGCACCGCCAGCGCGGTGCCGTTGGCAGTAATCGTGCCGCCCTTCGTGAGCCCCCGCGCATCGGAAGCGCCCATACGCAGCTCGGCGCGATCCCACAGCAGGCGCTCGCGGGTAACGCCGAAGCGCGGCAGGTCGGCGGGAAGTGCAAAGACGGCCGCCCCCGTGATATCGGCTTCGTAGAGCACGCTCGAATAGATCGATTTGCGCCGTTCTTCAGGCCGCACGCTGGTCGTCACGCGATTGGAAACCGGCGAAACATAGAGGTACTTCTCGACCTCGACGACGCGGCTGATCGATTTACCGTCAACCTGCTCGTTCTGCGTCTGCGTCGTTCGGAAGGGCACCACGATCACCGGCCCGGCGATCACCTGCGGCCCGCCCCATCCCGCATTGATGGCATCCTGCGCGGTCTGGGACTGGCTCTGACGATCCCACACAAGCGCGTAGATCAGCGTGAGCGGGATGATGAGGACAAGTCCGACGATGCTCGCCAATAGCAGCTTCATGCCGGGCGAACGTTCCTTGCGCATCTCTTCGGCCATTCGCTTACCCCTCTCACCGCACGCCTGCCACGCCGGACCTTTGGGGATCACTTATCACGGATTTCGGAAGGATGAACGATCGAGCTGTTCCGTTATGGTGGTCAAAACAAAAAGGCCGGAGCATCGCCCCGGCCTTTTCGGTTCGATCCTGACGAGCCTTCAGTACACGCGCTTCTTGGGCTTGATGTACTCGACGTCGTCGGTGAGCGTGTATTCGTGGACCGGGCGGTA
>DASWWL010000008.1:0-12294 GCA_036400975.1 Novosphingobium sp.
AAGTGAGGATCGAGGAATAATGAGCGCTTTTCGCACGCTGGATGATCTGGGTGACGTCAACGGCAAGGTCGCGCTGGTGCGCGTCGATCTCAACCTGCCGATGCAGGACGGCTCCGTAACCGACGATACCCGCATCCGCGCAGCGATGCCAACGATCCTCGAACTCGCCGACAAGGGCGCCAAGGTGCTGCTGCTGGCGCATTTCGGCCGCCCGAAGGGGGAACGTGTTTCCACCCAGTCGTTGAGCATGGTCGTGGGTGCGGTGCAGGGTACGCTGGGCCGCGAAGTCATGTTCGTGCCGGAAATCTTCGGTGACGTCGTGAAGCAGGCCATCGGCATCCTTCGGCCCGGCGACATCGCCATCCTCGAGAACACGCGCTTCTGGAAGGGCGAGGAAAAGAACGACCCCGAACTGGTCAAGGCCATCGCCGAAAACGCCGACTTCTACGTGAACGATGCGTTTTCCGCCGCGCACCGCGCCCATGCGACCACCGAGGGACTGGCGCATGTCCTGCCCGCTTATGCCGGCCGTTCGATGCAGGCCGAGCTGGAGGCGCTGGAGAAGGCATTGGGCAATCCGCAGCGTCCCGTCGCGGCTGTGGTTGGCGGCGCCAAGGTTTCCTCCAAGCTGGATGTCCTCAAGCATCTTGTCGGTCAGGTCGATCATCTCATCATCGGCGGTGGCATGGCCAACACCTTCCTCGCCGCGCGCGGCGTGAATGTCGGTAAATCGCTTTGTGAACATGATCTTGCCGGGACTGCCGAAGACATCCTCGAAGCTGCCGACAAAGCCGGTTGCACGGTTCACCTGCCATATGAGGTGGTCGTGGCGAAGGAATTCGCCGCGAACCCGCCGAGCCTGCGCACTAGCAACGTCCACGAAGTCGCGGCGGACGAGATGATCCTCGACGTTGGCCCCGCTTCGGCCGAGGCGCTGGCGGATGTTCTCAAGACTTGCCGCACGCTGGTGTGGAACGGCCCTCTCGGCGCTTTCGAGACCACGCCGTTCGACGCCGCAACTGTCGCGCTGGCGCGGAGCGCCGCGGCGCTCAGCCGCGAAGGCGTGCTGATTTCCGTCGCCGGCGGCGGCGATACCGTCGCCGCGCTCAACCATGCCGGCGTGGCGGGCGACTTCACTTATATTTCGACTGCCGGCGGCGCATTCCTGGAATGGATGGAAGGCAAAGAGCTGCCGGGCGTTGCTGCACTGCGATAACACGAGCCTTCGGTGCCGTTGCCGGACAGAAGCGCGCGCTGTAGATTTTTTCAGTGAAAACCGATCGAAGAACAGGGATTATGGCAATGAACACTTCTGAAATGACCGCCAAGATCGCCGCCGGTAAAGGCTTTATCGCGGCCCTTGACCAGAGCGGCGGCTCCACGCCCAAGGCGCTCAAGGGTTATGGCGTCGAGGAAGGCGCCTGGTCGAACGAAGAAGAGATGTTCGGCCTGATCCACGACATGCGCGCCCGCATCATCACTTCGCCCGCCTTCACCGGCGATAAAGTGCTTGGTGCGATCCTGTTCGAGCGCACGATGGATGGCCAGGTCGACGGCAAGCCTACCCCGCAGGCGCTGATCGAGCGCGGAGTGGTTCCCTTCATCAAGATCGACAAGGGCCTGGAGGACGAGGTCAACGGCGTTCAGATGATGAAGCCGATGCCCGAACTCGACGCCCTGCTCGCCAAGGCGAAAGCGCTGGGCGTCTATGGCACCAAGGAGCGCTCGGTCATCAACAGCGCGAACCGCGAGGGTATCGCCGCGATCGTCAAGCAGCAGATCGAGATCGGTCTACAGGTCCTGGCCGGCGGCCTCGTGCCGATGCTGGAGCCTGAGATCAACATCAAGAGCGCGACCCGCGCCGAATGCGACGCCATCCTGCTTGAAGAGCTGGGCAAGCAGCTTTCGGCCATGCCCGGCGACGCTAAGGTCATGCTCAAGCTCAGCCTGCCGGTGACGCCCGGTCACTTCGATGCACTGGTCGATCATCCGCGCGTGCTGCGCGTCGTCGCGCTGTCGGGCGGCTACAGCCGTCCCGAAGCCTGCGTCGAACTGTCGAAGAATCGCGGCATCATCGCCAGCTTCAGCCGCGCACTGCTGGAAGACCTGCGCTTCCAGATGACCGGCGAGGAATTCAATGCTTCGCTGGCTTCGGCGATCGACGATATCTACAAGGGTTCGACGCAGAAGATCGGGTCGGCCGTCACGGCCTGACGCCGGCTTCAATACCCGCCATCGAAGCGGAATCCGAAGCGGTAGTCTCCCGGCGAGACTGCCGCTTCCGTCGTTTTTCGGCCGGGCTGGACGTCGCCGAGCAGGAACTGGCCGTCGGCAACGGAGATTGGTTGTCCCAATATCATCTCGCGTTCTTCCGCGCCGCGGCCGGTGACGATCCGTGCGTTGATGCGGACGCGGCCGGCCCAGACGCAACGTGCGTTCTCGGGACAGCGGCTGTCTTCCAGAACGGCCAGCGGCGTTACTTTCGGTCCATCGACCAGGATTTCGCGGCCTATCCGGGTATAGGCATAACCTCCGGCGCTTACCGTTTCGGACATGGTGACGCAGCCCGTCATCAGGGTAAGGAGAGCGGCAAGAGGGAGCATGCGGATCATGACCGTACCATCCCATGTTTCGATTAACCGCGCCGGAACGCTTGGCGGCGCACGTCCGCGCGCGTAGAGGGCGGCCATGTCCGATCCTATCCTGCCCGAAGAGGCGTTGCCCGATTGCCAGCTTTACCTGATTTCGCCCCCCGACACGGGCGGCGTTTTTCCGGATCGTCTGGCGCGTGCGCTCGATGCCGGGCCGGTTGCGGCGTTCCAGTTCAGGATCAAGGGGATCGATGAGCATACCGCCGTACGCCTTGCCGAACCTTTGCAGCGTATCTGCGCCGATCGGGATGTGGCGTTCATCGTCAACGATTCGATCGGTCTGGCCAGGAGGCTCGGTGCGGATGGCGTGCATCTGGGGCAGTCGGACGGTGACGTCGCCGAAGCGCGCGAAAGGCTCGGCCGGCAGGCGCAGATCGGCGTGACGTGTCATGACAGCCGGCACCTTGCGATGGAAGCAGGCGAGGCTGGGGCGGACTATGTGGCTTTCGGCGCGTTCTTCCCCACTGCCACAAAGGAAGTGGAGCACCGGGCGGAACCTGAAATCCTGACTTGGTGGCAGACTTTGTTCGAGCTGCCATGCGTGGCGATCGGTGGCATTTCGCCCGATAACTGTGGGCCGCTTGTGCGGGCGGGAGCCGACTTCCTCGCCGTTTCAGGCGCGGTATGGAACGGCGACGAAGCAAAGGCGGTCGCCGCCCTTCTGAAGGCCATCGAAGCGGTGCGCGCCTAAGCCGTCGCGGGAACGGGACCGCCAGTTGGCGTCGGTTCCACTCGCACTGGTTCGAAGGTCGGGTAAGCGCCGAGGCCGGCAACGCACAGTCCCGCGATCATGCCTGCCGGCACGCTCGCAAGCAGGAAGGTGGCGTAGCCGCCCGTGGTATCGAAGATCGCACCGCCGATCAGCGGGCCGATACCGGCGGCCAGACCCATCAGTGCGGATATGATCCCGAAGATACTGCCGAAATAGCGCACGCCCGCATAGCGCGAGGTCAGGTAGGTCGACAGTTGGAGCGATGCGCCGGAACAGATGCCCATCAGCAGGATGGCGGCTGTGATCGACCATCCCGCACCGTTTCCGTAAAGCAGCAGGAGGAAGCCGACTGCGGGGCCGCCGAAGGCGAAGACGGGCAGGATGCTTCCCGTCACCCGGTCGATCAGCCAGCCGCTCCCCAGCTTGCCGATCACGGATGCGAGGCCAAGGAGGCCAGCATAGCTGGCAGCTTGTCCCCGTGACAGCCCCATGCCCGTCAACATCGGGACCATGTGAACCATGGCCGCTGCTCCCGCCAGCGTCGTCAGGAACATAGCGAAGGCGATCCGGTACATGATCGGATTGCGGAACGCCTGCTTCAGCGTGAGACCGCCTGGTGTTTCGCGTGGATGGGATTGTCCCGCCGGACCTGCCGCTGAAACTGCGTGCGGTCGGTCGTGGAACATGAAAATGACCAGCAGCAGCGCCAGTCCGCCCCAGCCGAGGCCGATACACGCATAGGCATTGCGCCAGCCCGCGTGGCTGACGAGCCAATTGGTTATGATCGGCGCGATAGCAGAGGCCATGCCGAGACCGCTCAGCAGCACCGCCATGGCGAAGCCCCGGCTGACCGAGAAAGTCTTCGAGATCGCCGTGTTCCAGACCATCGACCGGATCAGGGATGCGAACATCGTCAATACGATCCAGCCGACCACCCATTGCCAGATGGGGCCTGTCATCAGGCCGAATGCGGCGAAGAGCAGGCCGGTCCCCAACAGGCCGGGTATGGCCGCGCGGCGGGCGCCGATGCGATCGACGAGGATGCCGGCAAGCGGCGTCAGCGGAAGGCTCACTGCCGCGAAGATCGTCATGCCTGCCGAAATCTCGGTCCGGCTCCAACCGAATTCCTGATGCAGCGGATCCATGAAGAGGCCAAGCGTGGCCGAAGGAATGGCGCCAAAGGAAAGTCCCGCCAGCGCTGAAAGGACGAGCGGCCAAAAGGCTCGCCATTCCTGGTCTGCGGTCATGGGTTGCGGCCCCGTGGCTGCGGTGGTCATGCCGTTCACTCTCCCGTTTCAGGATTCCCGCCATGGGCCTTTGCGGCTCTTGCTGGTTTGGGACGTATCCCGGGGAACGGACAGGAGGTGCCTGATTATTTCCTTTCTGCCAATGGCGAACGAGGCTTCGTAATGACGAAATCGTCAGGGCAGTTTCGTCAGCACTTCCTCGCCGAAGAGCCGCGCCTGATCGCACCATTCCTTGCGGGAATCGGCGAGGATGCTTGCGCCGGAACCATGCACGCCAAGTGACTGAAGATGCCCGAAATGGTCGATCGCTTCCTGGGCGTTCCAGCCTGGCTTGATGGTGAACGTGGCCGAGCAGATCACCTTCGGCATCGTCTTTCGGCCGATCTTCGCTGCGTGATCGTGCATGTAGGCAATCGCATCGGTCAGCTCCGCGTCGGTGGAAAGGCTGGCGGTGCGCGCCGTCTGGCTGACTTGTCTGGACACGAAGAAGGGGTGCCAGGCATCACCCATCTCGGCGGTGCGGCGCAGCGCCCGGCGGCTGTTGCCGCCGATCAGGATCGGCGGATGCGGCTTCTGCAACGGTGCCGGCCGGATACGATTGCCCAGCGCGGTATAGCCGCTGCCTTCGAAAGTGAATTCCTCGCCGCTCCAGGCAACCTGCATTGCGCGGATATATTCGTCCATCAGATCGTTGCGCGCATCGAAATCGGCGCCCAGCGCCTTGTATTCGGCCTTGAGGTATCCCGCGCCGAGCCCCAGCACCACGCGGCCTCCGGAAAAGACGTCGAGCGACGATACCGCCCGCGCCGTCACGAAGGGATTGCGATAGGGCAGGACGATGATGTTGGTGTGGAGTTTCAGTTTGCTCGTCACCGCCGCCAGCATCGAGAGCATGACGAACGAATCCTGCGCATAATGCCCGCCGTTATCGAGCCAGCGGGCGGAAGGGGCAGGGTGGTCGGTGACGGTGCCTGACCAGAAACCCGCTTCCTCGACCGTAGTCGCGATTTCCTTCAGCGCGTCCATAGTGCCGAATTCCCCGGGCAGATGGACGTGGTCGAACGGCAGCGTAAGGCTGACGGTGAATGTCATGGCGCGTCCTCAGTCGCGGCTTTCGGGCGGCAGCACCCATTCGAGATCGCGGTGGTTCCGTACCCAGCCGGCTGAGGCCCAGGTGCCGCCGTCGATCGGGATCGTCGCGCCGGTGATATAGCTTGCCATGCGCGAAGCCAGGAACACCGCGAGCATGCCGCATTCCTCGTCGATGCCGGTGCGTTTCAGCGGGATGCGGCGGCGGATCACGTCTTCGCGCGCCGGCGTGAGGGGTGTCCATTTAGATTCGTCCACCGGCCCGGTGAAATTTCCGCGTGTGCCCGGCGTCATCGTATAGTCCGGCGCGATGGCGTTGACGCGGATGTCGTGGTCGCCAAGCTCGACCGCCAGAGTACGGGTAAGGTTGTTGATGCCCGCCTTGCAGGCCGAATAGACGGCATAACCCGGCGCCGCGCGCGAGGCTTCGATGCTGGTGACGTTGATGATCGAACCGCCGCGTCCGCCCTCGATCATGATCGGGATCGCTGCTGACGTAGCCGCGAGTACGCTGACGAGGTTCAGGTCGATATGGCGCCGCCAGTTCTTTTCCTGGAGATCCTTGAACAGCCGGCGCGAAACGCCGCCGGCATTGTTCACTAGAATATCGAGGCTGCCGAGCGTTTCACGGGTTTCGGTGATCGCCGCCTGCAGTTTCTCGGTATCGGTGACGTTGATCGGGAAGGACAGCGCGCGCCGGCCGCGTTCCTCGATGCGCGCGACAGTCTCCTCGCAGCGTTCCGGTATGACGTCCAGCACCGCCACGTCGGCGCCCATGTCGGCCATGCAGAGCGCGATGGCGCGGCCAATGCCGCCGCCGCCGCCCGTAACGAAGGCCACCTGGCCGCTCAGATCGATCGCGCTTGCATCCATGTCCCAAGTTCCTTCTGTTCTTTGATCGCGGTTCCTATTCGAGCAAACCGGCTGCGTCAGGCAAGTCGGCGGGCTCGTCGATGTCGCGGGCAAGGCCAAGGCTGTGCACCATCTCTATCCCGAGGCCGAGACGTTCCGCTTCCTTGCAGTGCCTTGCGAGACTGTCAGGCCCGAAGTGGAACGAGAAGTCCCTGGCCGCAGGGAGTGGGAGCGAGAGGGCGTTCGTCCCCGTGCCGTGGCGGTCCGGAGCGATGGCGATCGACTGTTCCGGTGCCAGCGCGAGGACATCCAGCTCCGCCGCCGAGACGGTCGGCAGGTCGGCGGCAACGAAGAGGGCGCGGCTCGCGCCCATTTCGGTGACCTCGTTCAGCGCGGAGGTTAGCGCCGCGTTCAATCCCTGTCCCGGATCGGCGAGAAGGGGAAGCGTGTCGGGCAGGCCATGCCGCGACGGCCCGACCAGGTGGATTCGGGTGATGCCCGCTGCGTCTTCAGCCGCCTGGACGACGTGTCTCAGCATCGCGCGAACCAGGATGGCGCGGGCATCGGTGTCGAGGGTCTCGGCCAGCCTCGTCTTGCCCTCGGTCGGCGCCTTTATCGGTATGACGGCCCAGCAGCTCACGGAATGGCGGGCGCGGTGGTCAGTCCGGTGAAGCGGATGCCGGCGCCGTCGGCCGAATAGGTCTTGTTCATGTAGATCAGGATCGAAGTCAGCGCTTCGGCGGCCGCCGAGTTCACCAGAGCGCCGCCCGAGACGCCGCGCAGCTCCATGTCGCCGATCAGGCCGATAAGCGTCTTTCGCGCCTCGATATCGTCGCTGAACACCAGCACGTCGCAGTCGACCTTGGCGTCGCTGTCGAGGATATGCGCGGCGACGTTATGGAATGCCGTGACGAAGCGGACGTCCGGGCCGAGATGTTCGCGCGCTTCGGCGGCGGCGCTGCCGGCGGCGGGAAGCTGGACGCGCATGACCTTGGCCGGAACCAGCGGCACGGTGGTGTCGACGACGATTGCCGAGCCGACGTGATCGCGAATCTGCTTCAGCGTCGCGGCTTGCGATTCATAGGGAACCGTGACGATCACCACGTCCTTGCCCTTCGCCGCGTCCTCGTTGGCGGCGCCCTTGAGGCCCAGGCCCATCTCGGCGGCGATGCCTTCCGCCTTTTCGGCCGCGCGCGAACCGATGGTCACGTCGTGCCCCGCTTTGGCGAGCCGGCGCGCGATGCCCTTGCCCAGATGTCCCGTTCCGCCGATGACCGCGATAGACGCCATGCTTATGGTGCTCCCAATTCTTTGATTGCCTGCAATGGCCCATGCCGATAGCGGCGGTGGGGGCCGAGGCAACACAATTATGGAGCGCCGCGGCGATTTGCGATGAGGCAGCATATGGGCGGGACCGCCGCAATTTCCATCGTGCCGCTTTCCGGTTTGCCGATGTTCGCGGGCGGGATGTCGGTGGCGCAGGAGCTGGTGACGGCGGCGGAGCGTGCAGGCGAGGCGATCGGCGACGGCGATGTCGTGGTCGTCGCGCAGAAGATCGTTTCCAAGGCCGAAGGGCGCGTTGTCGCCCTGGGTGAGGTCGAAGTGGGCGAGGATGCGCGCCGCCTTGCCGCCGAAACCGGCCGCGAGGGCGGCATCGCCCAGCTTATACTTGATGAAAGCAGTGAGATTCTGCGCGCGACGCCGATGGCGATCATCGCGCGGCATCGCACCGGCCACGTTCTCGCCAATGCCGGGATCGATGCTTCGAACGTCGAAGGCGGAAATTCTGGCGCGGTGCTCCTGTGGCCCCGGGACCCCGATGTCAGTGCTCGCTTCATTCGTGGGGAAATTCGCCGGATTTCCGGCAGAAACCCCGCCGTGGTGATCGCCGACAGCATGGGGCGTGCCTGGCGTGTCGGTACGGTGGGGGGGGCGATCGGAGTAGCTGGAATTGCCGCTCTCGATGACCAGCGGGGCCAGGCGGATCTCTTCGGACGGACCTTGCAGGCGACGATCGTCGCGGTTGCGGATGCGGTCGCGGGCGCGGCGGTGCTGGCGATGGGCGAGGGTGCGGAAGGCACTCCCGCCGCGATCGTGCGCGGGGTGTCTCGCTGGGTGAGCGAGGATGACGGTCCCGGCGCCATTGCCGCGCTGCGTCCGGTCGATCAGGACATGTTCCGGTGAGCGGCCATGTCCTGGCGCTGTCGGGCGGCGTCGGCGGAGCCAAGCTTGCCGCAGGGCTTATGGCCATACTACCGGCGGAAGACCTGACCATCGCGGTCAACACCGGCGATGATTTCGAGCATCTCGGCCTGACAATCTGCCCGGATATCGATTCGGTCGTCTATGCGCTGGCCGACCTCAACGACACTGTCAGGGGCTGGGGCGTTGCCGATGAGAGCTGGCGCGCCATGGAGATGCTGGGCAAGCTCGGCGAGGCGCAGTGGTTCAACCTCGGTGATCGCGATCTTGCCATGCATCTGGCGCGAAGCTGGCAGTTGCGGGATGGCGAGAGCCTGTCCGCGGTTACGGCCCGGTTGACGCGCTCGCTCGGCATCGCCGCCAGTGTCCTGCCGATGAGCGACGATCCTGTGCGCACCCAGATCGAGACGAAGGAAGGCTGGCTCGATTTTCAGCACTATTTCGTCGCCGAACAATGCCGTCCGGAAGCGCGCTCCATCCGTTTCGCGGGCTCGCCCGGCGCGCCGCCTTCCCAGGGATTCGAGGCCGCGCTGCAGCGGCGCGACCTTGCCGCGATCGTCATTTGTCCGTCCAATCCTTTTCTCAGCGTCGATCCCATCCTTGCGGTGGATGGCGTGCGCGACGCGATCGCGGCATCCCCGGCGCCGAAGATCGCGGTTTCGCCGCTGGTCGGCGGCAAGGCGATCAAGGGGCCGCTGGCGAAGCTGCTGACGGAGCTTGGGCTGCCTTGCGACAATCGCGCCATCGCTGCGCATTATGCCGGGCTCATCGATCATTTCGTCATAGACGAGAGCGATGCGGCTGACGCGGAAGGCTTGCGTGCCATGGGGCTTTCGGTCACGGTGACCCAGACAATCATGCGCGACGCGGCGGATCGGGAAAGCCTCGCGCGGCACGTGGTCGGCCTGGCCCGTCAGGGAGGCCCCACGGGAGCCAGTTGAACGGAGAGATATGCAGGACATTGCCTTGATCGAGCGGATGCTGACGACGCCGCTGGAGGAACTGCTGGCAGAGGCGCGTGCGCGCCGGGATGCCCGCGGGCCGTCGCGAATGACCTATTCGCCCAAGGTGTTCATTCCATTGACCCGCCTTTGCGCGGATGTCTGCCATTATTGCACCTTCGCCACCACGCCCTCGCGCTTGTCCGCGCCTTACATGACGCCCGAGGAAGTTCTCGAAGTCGCCCAAGCCGGGGCGGAAGCGGGATGCAAGGAAGCGCTCTTCACGCTCGGAGATGCGCCGGAGCAGCGCTATTCGGCCGCGCGGGAATGGTTGGCCGAACGCGGCTTCTCGCGCACGATCGATTACGTCCGCCATTGTGCCGAGCTGGTGCTGAAGGAAACCGGCCTGCTGCCGCACGTCAATGCCGGCGTGCTGGACGAAGACGATTACCGCATGTTGCGCCCTGTCGCCGCCTCGTGCGGGCTCATGCTGGAAAGTACGTCCGAGCGGTTGCTCGAAAAGGGCGGCGCGCATCACGGATCGCCGCACAAGGCGCCCGCGCTGCGTATCGCTTCGCTCGAGGCGGCGGGAAGGGCGCGCGTGCCGATGACCTCGGGCATCCTGATCGGCATCGGCGAAACCGCCGAAGAACGGATCGAATCACTGATCGCGCTGCGCGACGTCCATCTCGCGCACGGACATCTGCAGGAAGTCATCGTCCAGAACTTCTGCCCCAAGCCGGGCACGAAGATGGCCGAGGCTCCGGAAGCGACCGAGGCGGATTTCCTGCGCGTGATCGCCGCCGCGCGAATCGTCCTGCCTGATGAGGTTTCCTTGCAGGCGCCGCCCAATCTCAACGACGAACGCCTGATCGAGATCATCGACGCCGGTATCGACGATTGGGGCGGCATCTCTCCCGTGACCCTCGATCATGTGAACCCGGAAGCGCCCTGGCCCGAGATCGAGCGTCTGGAGGCGCTTTGCGCAGGCGCGGGCCGCCCGCTGGTGGAACGCTTGACGGTCTATCCGCGCTTCGTGGCGACCGATGACCGAAGCTGGATCGACGCTGCACTGTACCCCGCCGTGCTGAAGCTGTCCGACGCGGAAGGGCTGGCGCGCGACAGCCGCTGGAGTCCGGGACTGGCCGAACATGCGCCGGCCTCTCCCTCGGCTCCGTTGGGACGGGTCAGTGACGGTCCTGTCGCTATCACGCTGCATCGCATTCTCGATCGGGCCGCGGCAGGAAACGAACTGGCGGTGGAGGATATCGTCGCGCTGTTCGCGGCGCGCGGCAGTCAGGCTCAGGCGGTGGTCGAGGCGGCGGATGCGCTGCGGCGCGAGACGCGGGGAGACACCGTTACTTACGTCGTCAACCGCAACATCAACTATACCAATATCTGTACGCATTCCTGCTCGTTCTGCGCTTTCTCCAAGACCAGCAGCAAGGCGGGCTTCCGCGACAAGCCCTACAACCTCGATCTGGACGAGATCGCCGAACGCGCGCGCGAAGCGGTCGCCAAGGGGGCGACCGAAGTCTGCCTGCAGGGCGGCATCCACCCCAGCTATACCGGCGATACGTATGCCGGCATCGTTCGCGCGGTGAAGGATGCCTGCCCCGATCTCCATGTCCACGCCTTCTCGCCGCTGGAAGTGACGCAGGGCGCGATGACGCTGGGCGTTTCGGTCAGCGATTATCTCAGGCGCCTGAAGGACGAAGGGCTGGGCTCACTTCCCGGCACTGCCGCCGAGATACTGCATGACGACATTCGCGCCCAAATCTGCCCCGACAAGCTGACCACTGCGGAATGGCTCGGCGTGGTGCGGGATGCGCACAAGGTTGGTCTGCCGACTACTTCCACGATCATGTACGGCCACCTCGAACGGCCGGAACACTGGGCGCATCACCTGCTCGCGCTGCGCCGGCTGCAAGGCGAGACCGGCGGTTTCACCGAATTCGTGCCGCTGCCCCTCGTCCACATGGAGGCGCCCTTCTACCGGCGTGGGCAGTGCCGTAAGGGACCAAGCTGGCGCGAGGCGCTGATGATGCATGCGGTGGCGCGCGTAGTGCTGCACACGCGGATCGATTCGATCCAGTGCTCGTGGGTGAAACTGGGCGTCGATGGCGCATCTGCGGCGCTTTCGGCGGGCGTCAACGACCTTGGTGGCGTACTCATGAACGAAAGCATCAGCCGTGCGGCGGGCGCGTCGCACGGACAGGAACTGACCGTGGACAATCTGCGCGATGTGGCGAGCGCGGCAGGCCGCCCGCTCAAACAGCGCACGACGCTCTATCGAGATGTGATCCGACTGGAAGACGCTTGAGGTTTTTCAAGCGTGCTGGCGTGTAGCTTTTCAGGGATCGAGGTGAACGCTTGCTTGGTCTGGTTCATGCGCGAGGGCTAGTTTCAAAAACCACGCGCCATCTTCAAGCATGCGCTTGACATGTAGGAATGTTCTCCATACGTTCCATGCATGTCAGTTACCAGACTGGCACTGTGACGGGTGCGGGGGCGCAAGCGCTTCGGCTCTGCTCCTTCGCAGTGCGGTCGGCGCCCGCGCGGTCCGGACAGGCCGCCACGGGATGCGGCGGATGGACAGG
>DASWWL010000009.1:0-8137 GCA_036400975.1 Novosphingobium sp.
GATGCGCGCCGCCAGCTTCGGGCCGACGCCCTGCGCGCGCGCGACCGTCGCGGCATCGCCCCCGGCGCAGGCGCGCTGCAGTTCTTCGGTGGAGAGCGCCGAGAGCACCGCCAGCGCCATCTTGCTGCCGACGCCCTGCACTCCGGTGAGCAGGCGGAACCATTCGCGCTCCGCCCCGCTGGCGAAACCGATCAAGCGCATGTCGTTTTCGCTGACCTGCAATTCCGTGTGCACCGTCACCGCATCGCCGCGGATGCCGAGGGCCGTCAGCGTCTTGGCGGAGCAGTGGACGAGATAGCCCACACCGGAAACGTCGATGATCGCCCAATCGGGGCCAGTGTCGTCGAGCGTGCCGGAAAGCTTGGCGATCATGATTTGTTCCATGGCACGGAACGATTCGCCGCGCCAGCCCTCTTTCTTGACTGAAGAACCAGTACCGCTTCCACGTCAGGGAAAGCCTAGCGATGGCTACCCAGCATATTGCCGTGAGTGATGGCCACCGCGAGGGCATCCGCCGCGTCCTCGCCCGCCAGTTTCACGCCGGGAAGCAGCACTTTCAGCATAGCCTGGATCTGCTTTTTGTCGGCGCTGCCGGTGCCGACCAGCGCCTTCTTTATGACTTTGGTGGGATATTCAGCGACAGGCAGCCGCGCGCGCGCCAATGACAGCATGGCGACGCCCCGCGCCTGGCCGAGCTTTAGCGTCGACTGCGGATTGACGTTGACGAAGACTTCCTCGACCGCGCCGGCATCGGGCCGGTGGCGCAGGATCACATCGGTAAGTTCGGCATCGAGTTCGACCAGCCGCTGCGCCATGGAAGCCTTCGCATCGGTGCGGATCTGGCCGTTGCCGATATGGCTCAGGCGGCTGCCGGCCTTGGCGACGATGCCCCAGCCCGTGCAGGTGAGGCCGGGGTCAAGGCCGATTATCAGCATGCTACAGCTTCAGGCCGAAACGAAGACCGAGCCAGGCGGCGACCATATACAAGACGGCCGTCAATGCGCATCCCAAGCCAAGCGACAACCAAAAGCCGAACCCGGCCCGCAACATCGCGGGAATGGCAAGGAGCATCGGCAAAGAGACCAGCACATACCAGAAGGTCGCGCTGGAATAGGCGGCAAGCTTCTCCGTATCGCTTCCCTCCAGCCTGAGGAGGCTGATGCCGAGCACGAAGACCAGCGGCAACGCGCCGACCAGCGCGGCGGCAGCCGGCTGGCGCTTGCCGATTTCGGAAACCAGCGCGACGAGCGCGCCGGAGATCAGAGCCTTGGCGAGAAGGCTCCACATGTTACCCCAGCTTTTCCATGACTTCGTCGGAGATGTCGTAGTTGCCCCAGACGGTCTGCACGTCATCGTCGTCGTCGAGCACGTCGATCAGCTTCAGCAGGGTGCGCGCTTCATCCTCGCCGACCTCTGCCTTGAGGTTGGGACGCCAGGCGAGCTTCACCGCCTCGGCCTCGCCCAGCGCCTTCTCCAGTTCGCGCGCGACTTCGTGCAGCGATTCGACGCTGGTCCAGATCGAGTGCCCTTCGTCGGATTCGACATCGTCGGCGCCCGCCTCGATCGCGGCTTCCAGCACTTTCTCTTCGTCGCCGGCGCTCTCGGGATACTCGATCAGCCCAAGCCGCTCGAAACCGTGGCTGACCGCGCCCGAAGCGCCGAGGTTGCCGCCGTTCTTGGCGAAAGCGGTGCGCACATTGGTGGCGGTGCGGTTGCGGTTGTCGGTCAGCGCCTCGACTATCAGCGCGACGCCGCCGGGGCCGTAGCCCTCGTAGCGCACTTCCTCGTAATTCTCACCGTCGCCCTTCGATGCCTTGTCGATCGCGCGCTGGATGTTGTCCTTGGGCATCGACTGCGCCTTGGCCGCGTTGACGGCGGCGCGCAGGCGCGGGTTCATGTCGGGATCGGGCATGCCCATCTTGGCCGCGACGGTGATTTCGCGGGAGAGCTTGGAAAACTGCGCCGAGCGCTTCTTATCCTGCGCGCCCTTGCGGTGCATGATGTTCTTGAATTTGGAATGGCCTGCCATTGCTCGTTTCGTCTATCGAACTGGAGATGGTCGGGCGCTTAGCGGATGCCCGATAGACAGGCAAGGTGGAGCCGTGAAGCGGCAACCCGCCTGTGCGGGACCCGCCTCGCATGGCGTCTGTCCGGGCCCGATATCGCGTCACGATCTCCGGCCCGGAATTCCGATCCGATTATTCGAGGCCCAGCGCCGCCTTGTAGAGGTCGAGAATCGATTCCATCTCCCGGCGGTCATCGGGCGGCATTTTCCGCAAGCGCACGACCTGGCGCATGATCTTGGCATCATAACCGACAGCCTTGCCCTCGAGGTAGACATCCTTGATGTCGTCGCTGATGCCCTTCTTCTCTTCTTCGAGGCGTTCGATGCGTTCGATCAGAAGGCGCAGGCGGTCGTCGGTGTTTTCGGCCATCGGGAAAGCTCCGGAGATTGGGTGAATCGGTTGGCCGGGCTGATAGCCGCCCGCGAGGTAGCCGGAAAGGCGCAGGCTGTGGAAATTGTCCGCCCCGTCAGTGGCCGGGCGCATTCTTCCTGACGCTCTCGTCCATCCGCGCAAGCTGTTCCGCCGTTGCTTCGGTCTGGTACTTCGCCTTCCATTCGCCAGCGGGCATCCCGTGTATGACCTCGCGCGCATGGGCCTTGTTCAGCGGCGCGCCAGCTTCGACGATCCAGTCGGCCAGACAGTTCCGGCAGAAGCCGGCAAGGCCCATCAGATCGATGTTCTGGGCGTCATGACGATGACGCAAATGGCGGACAAGGCGGCGAAAAGCGGCTGCCGCAACGGCATCGTCGATTGCCTCCACCGGATCCGTGGGGCTGGCGGCGGTATCTTCCGTACAACTCATCGGCAATCGTCCTTGGTCTTTGCGTTCCCCTTTGCCATAGGGCGCGAGCATACTGAAAGAGGTAGCGGTTTGGCCAAGATCGATCCCCATAAGACCAGCCTGCGCGGACGCAAGGTGAAGATCCTGGCTACGCTGGGGCCGGCCAGCAGCAATATCCGGATGATAGGCCGGTTGCTGCGCGCGGGCGCGGACGCCTTTCGCGTCAACATGAGCCATGGCGATCACGCCACCCATGCCGCAACCATCGCCGCAATCCGCGCCGCCGAGAAGGATTTCGGCCGGCCGATCGCCATCCTTTGCGACCTGCAGGGGCCGAAGCTCAGACTCGGCACGTTCAAGGAAGGGCGGACGGTGATCCGCCACGGCGGCCGCTTCACGCTCGATCGCAATCCTGAACCCGGCGATGAAACCCGCGTCTGCCTGCCACATCCGGAACTGTTCGGCATCCTCAAGAAGGGCCAGCGGCTGCTGATCGACGACGGCAAGCTGCGGCTGCGTGTGGTCCGCGCCGACGACAACGCGATCGAGTGCTCGGCCGAGGTCGGCGGCGTCGTGTCGGACCGCAAGGGCGTGAACGTGCCCGACGCGGTAGTGCCCGTGCCCGCACTGACCGAAAAGGACCGGCGCGACCTCGCCTTCGCCGTGCAGCACGGCGCCGACTGGGTGGCGCTGTCTTTCGTCCAGCGCCCGGAAGACGTGGCGGAGGCGCGGCGGCTCATGGGCGGCTACGGCGCACTTATCGCCAAGATCGAAAAGCCCGCGGCGGTCGAACGGCTGCAAGAGATCATCGATCTCGCCGATGGCATAATGGTCGCGCGCGGCGATCTCGGCGTCGAACTCAACCCCGAAGAAGTCCCGCCCCTGCAGAAACGCATCGTCGAGGCGACGCGCCGTTCGGGCAAGCCGGTGATCGTCGCAACGCAGATGCTCGAATCGATGATCGAGAGCCCCGCGCCGACCCGCGCCGAAGTTTCGGACGTCGCGAACGCGATCTACGACGGCGCCGACGCGGTGATGCTCTCGGCCGAGACCGCCGCCGGGGCCTGGCCGGTCGAAGCGGTGACGATCATGCACCGCATCGCGATGCAAGTGGAAGGCGATCCCGGCTATCAGGCGCGGGTGAACTTCACCGAGGTGCGCCCCGACGCCACCACCGCCGATGCGCTGGCCGAAGCCTGCGCGCAGATCGCGCAGACCGTCACGCTTTCCGGGATCATCGTCTTCACCGGTTCCGGCTCCACCGCCCGGCGCGTCGCGCGCGAACGGCCCCGCGCGCCGATGCTGGTGCTGACTCCCTCGGTGAAGACCGCCCGAAAGCTGGGCCTGCTATGGGGCTGCCACGCGGTGAACACGCGCGACATCGGCAGCTTCGAAGAAATGATCGCCAAGGGAAAGCGCATGGCGCTACGCCACGGTTTCGGCGAAGCGGGGTCCAAGCTGGTCGCTCTCGCCGGCGTTCCCTTCGGCACACCGGGCGCGACCAACCTGCTGCATGTAGTCACCCTCTCGGGCAAGGAGTTGCGGGGCGAGGCCTGAAATCAGCCTCGCCGCCCGAACAGCGCGCTGCCCACCCGCACGTGGGTGGCGCCCAGGGTGATCGCCGTTTCGAAATCCTCGCTCATGCCCATCGACAGGCCAGCGATGCCGTTATCGTCCGCAAGCTTCGCCAGCAGCGCAAAGAAGGGTGCGGCCTCGATGTCGGCTGGCGGCACGCACATCAGCCCGGCGATCGGAATATCGGCGGCTCTTGCTTCGGCGAGCAAGGCAGGCAAGTCGGCGATCGCGCAGCCGCCCTTCTGCTCCTCCGCGCCGATGTTGACCTGCGCGAAGCAGGGCACCCGGCGGCCCAGCTTGTCCATCGCCCTAGCCAACGCGGTGAGCAGCGAAAGGCGGTCGAGCGAATGGATGCAATCGAACAACGCGACCGCCTCTTCGGCCTTGTTCGACTGGAGCTGACCGACAAGATGCAGGGCGATGCCGCCATATTCCCCGCGCAGCGCCGGCCATTTCGCGGCCGCTTCCTGCACCCGGTTCTCTCCGAATACGCGCTGCCCCACCTCGATCAGCGGGGCGATGTGGTCGGCCGGGTGCGTCTTGCTGACGGCAACCAGGGTAATTTCCGCCGGATCGCGGCGGGCGAGTTTCGCGGCGGCGGCAATGCGGACGCGAACGTCTTCAAGCAGGGTGGCTGGCTGATCCATGGCGGGCTGCTATAGCCGGCCGATGCCGAAGCGCCAGCCCGCACTGCCTCACGTCTGGCTGATCAGCGATCCGCGCAACGACGCCCTGCTCGAACGAGCGCTGACCCGGCTGCCACGCGGTTCGGGGTTGATATACCGACACTACCACCTCGCGGCGGGCGAACGACATGCCCGCTTCCAGGCTCTGGCGCGAATTGCGCGAGCCAAGGGTCATATGGTCGTGCTGGCCGACAGTCCGGCAATGGCGCGGCGATGGCGAGCCGACGGATCCTATGGCGCGCCATCACGGCTTGCTGGCGGACCGGCGACCCTGCGCCTCGCCACCGCTCATTCCCTGCGCGAGATCGCCAGCGCACGGCGCGCCGACGCAGTCCTGCTCTCACCGGTCTTCGCCACGCATTCGCACCCCGGCGCGCGAACGCTTGGTCCGCTGCGCTTCCGGCTGCTGGCCAGCAGGGCCAGGATCCCCGTAATCGCCCTGGGCGGAATGACGCCGCACCGCGCCCGCAAGCTGGGCCGGGCGCCCTGGGCGGCGATCGACGGAATAGCGCAAGCATTGGATTCTTGACGCAGACTCCCCCTCCGGCGCATTATCAGGCGCTGTTTCAGGGGAGCATCATGGCGACACGGGCGATTGGGCCGGGCGGACAGCGAATCGCCGGGCCGGACTGGCGGACGGCGCTGCGCCGCGCCTTGCGCCGCAGCGCCGAGATCGGCGGCGCCGCACTGCTCTTCGCGGGGATGATCTTCCTCGCTGTCGCCATGGCGACCTATCACCAAACCGATGCATCGATGTCGACCGCCGCAGGGGGCGACACGCAGAACTGGCTTGGTCCGGTAGGCGCATGGGTGGCGGAACGCGCGCTTTTCCTGTTCGGGCCGGTCGCCGTGCTGTTCCTGCCGCTGCTCTACGTCTTCGCTCGCAAGCTATGGCGGCTGGTCGAGGAAGAGGACGGTGACATCGAACCTTCGGACCAGCATTGGTGGCGGCCGATCGGGGTGCTGCTCTTCGCCATGATCCTGCTCTCGACCGTTCTCTCGCTGTCCTTCACCGCGCCCGGCGGAACGCTGCCCGCCTCGATGGGCGGGCTTGCCGGGCTGCTCGGTGCGGCGGCGATCCGGGGCGCGGCCGGAATGCTGCCCGAAGCGGGACAGAGCTGGATGATCCTCGCCTCTGCGCTGGTGGCGCTGGGCGCGGGGGCTGCGCTTGCCGGGCGCGTCTTCGCGCTCGACTGGGGCATGCTGCTGACGCTGCCAGGGCGACTGCGCGGATCGCGCCTGGATCGGCGGGAGATCGATCCGCCCTTCACCGCCGAATCCTCTAAGAAGGTGCGAGAAGCACGTCCTGCACCGCCGATGCCGGACACGCCGCGCCGCGCGCCCGAAATCTCGGACCCCACCAGCACCGTCAGACCTGCGCAGATCTCGGCGCAGAGCCGCCAGGGCGACCTCTTCGACGAATACGAGCTGCCGGGCATGGACCTGCTGGCCGATCCGCCGCCCAACACGCAGCCCAAGATCGACAAGCTGGGCCTTGAACGCAATGCGCGCCTGCTTGAAACGGTGCTCGACGACTTCAACGTCAAGGGCGAGATCACGGCCGTTCGCACCGGCCCTGTCGTCACGATGTACGAACTGGAGCCCGCGCCGGGCATCAAGGCCAGCCGCGTCATCGGCCTGGCCGACGACATCGCCCGTAATATGAGCGCGATCTCCGCCCGCGTCTCCTCGATCCCCGGCCGTACCGTCATGGGTATCGAACTGCCCAATGCCGACCGCCAGATGGTGGCGCTCAAGGAACTTGTCGCTTGCGAGGCCTTCGCGAACAGCAAGGCGATGCTGCCGATCATCCTGGGCAAGGATATCGCCGGCGAGCCGATCGTCGCAGATCTCGCAACGATGCCGCACCTACTCGTCGCGGGTACGACCGGATCAGGCAAGTCGGTCGGCCTCAACTGCATCCTGCTGTCGCTGCTCTATCGACTGACGCCCGCGCAGTGCCGTCTGATCCTGATCGATCCCAAGGTGCTCGAGCTCAAGAGCTACGACGAGATTCCGCACCTGCTGTCGCCAGTCGTCACCGAACCGGCCAAGGCAGTGCGGGCGCTGAAGTGGGCCGTCGAGGAAATGGAACGCCGCTATCGCCAGATGAGCGAGATCAGCGTGCGCAATCTCGCGGGCTTCAACGAGAAAGTCCGCGCTGCCGCCGCCAAGGGCAAGCCGCTCGGCCGCCGCATCTCGATCGGCTTCGACCCAGAAACGGGCGAGGAACTCTACGAGGAGCGCCAGCTCGATTATCAGACGCTGCCGCAGATCGTGCTGATCGTCGATGAGCTTGCCGACCTCATGGTCACGGTCGGCAAAGAGATCGAAGTGCTCATCCAGCGCTTGTCGCAGAAGAGCCGCGCCGCCGGCATCCACCTGATCATGGCCACGCAACGCCCCTCGGTCGATGTCATCACCGGCGTCATCAAGGCGAACCTGCCGACCCGCATCAGCTTCGCCGTTACCAGCCGCATCGACAGCCGCACGATCCTGGGCGAACAGGGCGCCGAGCAACTGCTGGGCAAGGGCGATATGCTGTACAAGCCCAACACCGATCCGATCAAACGCATCCACGGCCCCTTCGTCTCGGACGAGGAAGTCGAGAAGATCGCCGACCACTGGCGCATGCAGGGCAAGCCGGAGTACGTCGATTCCGTCACCGAGGAGCCGGAAGACGGCGGTTTCGGCTTCGACGATATCGATGCTGCTTCGGACAGCCCGGAAGAGCGGAAGTACCGTCAGGTCTGCCAGCTCGTGTTCGAGAGCCAGAAAGTCTCGGCAAGCTGGATCCAGCGACAGATGGGCGTCGGCTACAACACCGCGTCGAAATGGGTCGAGCGCATGGAAGCCGACGGCTTCGTCGGCCCGGCCAACCATGTCGGGCGGCGCGACATCTACCGCGACCGCGACGGCAACCCGCTATAGGCAGCTTTCCTTCTTCATGCCCGTAAGGGAGCAGCGTCCAGCGCCTGGCGCGTGGACTTCGGACGCCTGAACCAGAAGCTCCACACCGCCAAGCTTCC
>DASWWL010000010.1:0-10658 GCA_036400975.1 Novosphingobium sp.
CCGTCCCGCCAGCGCCCCGCACCTCAGGGTCGTGCCGGACAGCCATGCGTGATGCTGCCGGCCGTTCGCATAACAACTCACACGCATCCACGCCCGTACTGCCGGGCACATACCACAAGCGCCGGCCGCACTGCCCGTTCGTTACTCTCTACCTCCAGGCGCACACCCAGCCTCGCCAGCGGGCGATGACGCGCGCCTGTGTCCGCGCGCGCAAAATCAGTCGACCGGTATCGGCCGTTGCGGACTGCCTAACTGCGGCGGGTTGCGTCCCCCTCCTTGCGGCAGGGGCGCACCGCGCGGACCAGGTTCGCTTCGCGCCCGGCCCCCGGTCGCCTGATCCAGAAAATCGTCGCTCGCCGCCGGCGGGTTCACGTTTTCCAGCCCGCCATTGTCCGCGGGCGACCGGCGCGAGCCATCCGCCGCCGGATCGCCTGCCCCGTCGGGCCCAGCTCCATTCTGCTGAACGAGATTCCCCTGATCGTCGATGTAATAATAGTCGTTGGGATTGCCGAGCAGCGCCTCGTCATCAGGCTCGAGCTGCCATTCGGGCAGCTTGAGTTCGGTGTCGAACTTCTCCGCCGGGCGGCCGGACACGGCATAGCGCATATAGGCAGAGAAAGCGCGCGCAGGCGCCGCACCGCCCTGCAGCCCCGGCACGGCATGGGCATCGTCGCGCCCCATCCAGACGCCGGTCGTGATGCCGCTGGAAAAGCCCAGGAACCAACCGTCCTTGTTGGAGCTTGTCGTGCCGGTCTTGCCCGCGACCGGGCGCCCGATCTGCGCCGCCTTGCCGGTGCCGGTGGCGACGGCCGACTGCAGCAGGTCAGTGATCCCCGCCGCGACATATTGCGGCACGAGCAGCGCCCCGCGTTTCGATTCATGCGAATAGAGCACATCGCCGTTCGACTTCGTGACCTTGGTGATCCCGTAAGGCTCGACCGCCGCCCCCTTGGCCGAGACGGCGGCGAAGGCGCGGGTCATGTCGATCAGCCGTACGTCCGACGTCCCCAGCACCATCGACGGCAGGGTGTTGACCGGCGTGGTGATGCCGAAGCGCCGGGCCATGCTGGCAACCGTGCCGAAGCCGACCTCATTGCCGAGCTGCGCCGCCACCGTGTTCTTGGAATAGGCGAAGGCGGTGCGCACATCGATCTCGCCCGCATAAGTGCCGCCGGAATTGCGCGGACTCCAGCCGTCGATCGTCACCGGCTCGTCCTTGACCTTGTCTTCTGGGGTATAGCCCGCCTCGAGCGCGGCGAGGTAGACGAACAGCTTCCACGCCGATCCCGGCTGGCGCACGGCATTGGTCGCGCGGTTGTAGTTCGAGGTCACGTAGTCGGTGCCGCCGACCATCGCCAGCACCGCGCCGTCGCGGTCGAGGCTGACGAGCGCCCCTTGCGCCCCCTTCGGCGCATTCGCCGCCACCGCCGCCGTCGCGGCGCGCTGCATGCCGACGTCGAGCGTAGTCCAGACTTCGATCGGCTCGGTATTGTCGGGCAGCAGCAAGTCGAGCTGCGGCAAGGCCCAGTCGGTGAAATAGCGAACCGAGTTCTGGCCCTTCTCCGGCGCAAGCTTCACCGCGTCGAGATCAGCCGCCTGCGCCTGAGACGCGGTGATCGTGCCGGCATCCTCCATCGTCTGGAGAACGACCCTGGCGCGGCTGACCGCCGCCTTGGCATCAGCGGTCGGCGAAAAACGCGAAGGCGCCTTCACGAGGCCGGCGATGATCGCCGCTTCGGGCAACGAAAGCTCGTTCGCGGGATGGCTGAAGAACTTGCGGCTGGCGGCATCGATGCCATAGGCGCCGCCGCCGAAGTAGACCTTGTTCAGATAAAGCTCGAGGATCTCGTCCTTGGAGAACTTCCATTCGAGCGCCATGGCCAGAACCGCCTCGCGGATCTTGCGGCCGAAAGTGCGGCTGTTGTTGAGGAATACGGTGCGTGCGAGCTGCTGGGTGATCGTCGAGCCGCCTTGCCGCCAGTAGCCGGACTGTACCCTGACATAGAGCGAGCGCACGACGCCGATCGGATCGACGCCGACATGCGAACGAAAGCGACGGTCCTCCACCGAGACCATCGCGTCCTTCATGACCTGCGGGATCTCGTTGTAGTTCATCCACTTGCCATAGCTCGGGCCGAGCGAGACAAGCTCCGTCCCGTCGCGCGCGCGCACAACGATCATCTGGCCGTTCTGGCTGCTCTTCAGCTCTTCGTGGCTCGGCAGCGACTGCGAGGCCATGAAGACCGCCGCACCCAGCACGATCGCGCCAAGCAGCGTCAGCGCCAGCCCCCACACGAACAGCCGGCCCGTCCACCGACGAAGGAACGAGCGCCGCACGGGCTGCGGTTCACCCTCTGCGCCGCGGCGCCGGTTGGCATCTTTAGCCATGTAGGTAGCTGGTTCCTCCCGGGAACGAAATCATCCGAAAACCGCGGCGCTATGCATAAGCGATTTGGAACGCCGGGTTAACGGTGTTTTTGGCGTGACGCCAGCGGCGTCATTCCTCCGGCCTGAAATCCAGCGAGGCGCTGTTGATGCAATAGCGCAGCCCCGTGGGTCCGGGCCCGTCGGGGAACACATGGCCCAGATGCCCCTCGCATTTGGCGCAGCGGACTTCGGTGCGGACCATGCCGTGCGACATATCGCGATGCTCCTCGACCGCGTCGCCGGACAGGGGCGCGGTATAGCTCGGCCAGCCCGATCCGGAATTATATTTGGTGTCCGAACTGAACAGTGGCGCGCCGCAGCCCGCGCAGAGGTATTCCCCCTCGGCCTTGTTCTGCTCGTACTTGCCGGTGAAGGCCCGTTCTGTGCCCGCTTCGCGCAGGATATGGTATTTCTCGGGGCCGAGCTTTTCGCGCCACTCGGCTTCGCTCAGGTGGATCTTCTCGCTCATGGCATGCTCCTCTGCAACGCGGATATGGGAGTATCCGCGAAACCTCGCAAGATCACGTCAGCACTCCTCCCGCGCAACGATCGAGGAGCTTCGCGGTTTCGCCGGGCATGCTGACGAACGGCGAATGCGAAGCGGCGAGATTGAAGCCGCTCGTCAGGCCGAGACGCTTCATGAACCGATTGTCGGCGCTGATCGGATGCGAACGATCGTCGGAGCAGGAGATGAAATCGCGCGGGATCGGGACAGTGAGAAAGCGCGGAATATCGAACGCCTCATCCGCGATCGCCAGCGGCAGCGGCGTGAAACGGGAAAAGGCCCAAGCCTGATCTTCCGGCGAGCAATCGTGATAGAACACCTTGTCCGAGGCTTCCCGGCTGGTCATCACCGTGCAGGCCCCCTGCACCGGATGCTCGACCATAGCCATGAAGTCGGACATCGGCCTGCCGACCACCGAAGACCAGTCCGTGCCGGAAGAAGCGCCGTGCATCGACTGGCCATGTATCGGAACCGCCGCCGAAAGATAAATCAGCCGCGCGACCTTGTCGGGGACTTCGTCCGCGCCGAGCGAGATGCCGAAGCCGCCCTGCGAATGGCCGACAAGGATGTCGCCCGGCTCGATGACTTCGCGCAGCGCGCCTCGCCAGGAAGCCATCGACGCCTTCTCATCCATGCGCTCCCCGGCGCCCGGCAGGTCGATCGGGAGGGCGGTGTGGCCGAGCTTCTCCAGTTCAGGCACGAGCTTCGACCAGCACCACGCACCGTGAAAGCCGCCGTGAACAAGCACGAAACGCATCTGGCTTTACCTTTCCGGATCAGTGCAGGTGTTCGACCAGCAGCACCGCGCCGTCATGGCCGGAAACGCGCATCCGCGTACCCGGCTCGGCATCCGGCCCACGCGCGAGCCATTCGCCATCGCCCTGGCGCACGCGGCCCATGCCGCCATCGATGGCATGGGTCACGACCACCGTCTCGCCGACAAGGCGCGCGCCGCGATCGTTCATCTTGGGATCGAGAGCTTCGATGGGATTGCTGCGGAGCCAGCGCTTGCCGCTGAACACGAAGACGATCGCCAGCACCGCGAAGAGAACCACCTGCATGGGCAGGCCGATCGGCACGAACCAGGTGACGATACCGGTGATGATCGCCGCCCCCGCCATCCAGATAAGGAAGACGCCGGGCACCGCCATCTCCGCCGCCGCCAGCAGCAGTCCTATGGCGAGCCAGCTCCAGTGGGGGTCGAGATTGCTCAGCCAGTCCATCGGTTAACCCTTACCGACCTTCGTCAGCGCATCCTTCGCCAGTTCGCCGATGCCGCCCAGCGTGCCGATCAGCTGCGTCGCCTCCACGGGGAAGAGGATCGTCTTGGCATTGGGCGATGTCGCGAACTGGCTGACGGCGTCGGTGTATTTCTGCGCAATGAAGTAGTTGAGCGCCTGCGTGCCCGAGGCGGCGATCGCTTCCGACACCACTCGCGTCGCCTTGGCTTCCGCCTCGGCCTCGCGCTCGCGCGCCTCGGCGTCACGGAAGGCGGCTTCGCGGCGGCCTTCAGCCTGAAGGATGGCGCCCTGCTTCTCGCCCTCGGCGCGCAGAATCTCGGAAGCGCGCATGCCTTCAGCCTCCAGGATCTGGGCGCGCTTCTCGCGCTCGGCCTTCATCTGGCGGGCCATCGCGTTCGAGATGTCGGCCGGCGGACGGATATCCTTGATCTCGACGCGCGTGATCTTGACGCCCCAGGGGGAAGTCGCGTGATCGACCACCGACAACAGCTTGGCATTGATCTCATCCCGCTTCGACAGCGTCTCGTCGAGGTCCATCGAACCCATCACCGTACGCAGGTTCGTCGTCGTAAGCTGCATGATCGCGAGGTAGAGGTTCGCCACCTCATAAGCAGCCTTGCCCGCGTCCAGCACCTGAAAGAACACCACGGCATCGACGCCGACCATGGCGTTGTCGCGGGTGATGATCTCCTGCCCTGGAATATCGAGAACCTGCTCCATCATGTTGACCTTGTGGCCCACGCGATCGACGAACGGGATGATGACGTGGAGACCCGGCGTCGCCGCCAGCGTATATTTGCCGAGCCGCTCGATCGTGTAGACATAGCCCTGCCGGACGACGCGCACGCCCATCAGCAGGAACAGGACCACGACCACTATCAGCGCTACCAGAAATCCGCCCATCTGCCTTGCCTCCCTGGATTGAGCCGCATGTTTAGCGAGCGGCGGGACGGGGGCAAGGGAAAGCGAGTCCGGCGGGCAGTCTAAAGCGTTGCGTAGAGAGCCAGCAGCCGCTGGAAGGCGCGTTCCGCCTCCACCTGATCGTAGGATGGCGCATCCGGCACGCACCAACCGTGATCGGCGGCATAGACCTCGATCTCGGCAGGACGCCCGGCGGCCCTGGCGGCTTCGCGCAAGGTATCCTTCTCGGCGGGAGCCCTGGCGTCGTCGTTGCGGCCGATCGCGATCAGATAGGCGGCCTGCGTCCCCGCGATCAGGCGATGCGGGCTATCCGGCCGGTCGGTGACAAGCCCCCCGCCATGAAACGAAGCGGCCGCCTTTACGCGGCCGGACGCAGCAGCGGTGCGGATCGCGAACGGCCCGCCCATGCAATAGCCCTGCGTGCCGATGCCGTGCTTCCTGTCGACCGCCTTCTGAGCGTCGAGAAAGGCGACATGCGCCGCTGCATCCCGCGCAATGGCTTCCGATGAAAGCTGCGCCCGGAGCGGACCGATCTTCGCCTGCCCTTCAGGCGTGCGCCATTCCGACAGGCTATTGAGCACGGGCGCCTTCGCACCGCGATAATACTGGTTCACGACCAGAACCGCATAACCTTGCGCAGCGAGTTGGCGCGCCATCACCTTGGTCGCGTCACGCGGGCCGGCGATATCCGGCCAGTAGATCACGCCGGGATGCGCGCCTTTTTCCGGATGAACGAAAAAGGCGTCGCATTCGCCGTCGGGCGTCTTCACGCTGACCGCGGATTCGACAAGCCCGCGCGCGGCCGCCGAAACGTCTCCACCCGAACAGGCGGTGATTGCCACCGCCGCGCCGATGGCGGCGAATTCGCGCCGGGATACGCCCTTGCGGATCAGGGCTTCGTCATCGGCCTGCGCCGTGAATTCGTCGCACATGCTGCTTACCTCCAGGCTTTTCCTTCCGTCCCTGCCAAGACATAACTCGCGCATGGGCTCCTCGCCAGCCCCCCGAGAACGGAGCAGCCATGTCGAAAGACCCCGAGGAAATCGCAGGCTGGCAACGGCTGGACAACTGGACCACCACGTCCGGCCGATTGCGCGACGGCGACATCGACAAGCTGGCCGAACTCGGCGTCCGCCACGTCATCAATCTCGCGCTGTCGGATTCGCCAGGCGCACTGCCGGACGAGGCGGAGGAACTTGCGCAACGCGGCATCCGCTACACGCATATCCCCGTGCCCTTCGACGCGCCGGAAGAAGGCCACTATGCGACATTTCTGGAGGCGCTCCGAAACGGCGATCGGCCAGTCCATGTCCATTGCATCATGAACTGGCGGGTCAGTGCCTTCTTCTACCGCTATCATTGCGAGAGCGGCGCGATGTCTCCGGAAACGGCCCGTATCCTGATGGAAATGCAGTGGTCCCCTGAAACTTCCGACAGTCCGCACGCGGCGACCTGGGCAAATTTCATCACAACAGGGAACTGATCCTCAATCGCCGGCGAAGTTCAGCTCGACGTTGATGTTGTTCGGGTCCTTGACGAAGATCTGGCGCACGCCGAAGCGCACCTCGCCATTGGCGCGATGCTCGATCCCCATGGCCCGCACCCGCTCCAGCGCATCGTCGAAGCCGGAGCAGCGGAAAGCGACGTGGTGGACCGCATTGGTGGAAAGGCCGGGCTCATGCCCCGCCCCGAACTCATGGTTGGGATCCCGCCACGAAATATGGATGATGGCATTGTTCAGGCTGTCGCGCAGCCATGCGCCCTTGCGCCCCATCGATTGGGCAGGACTGACATCGCGCCGCAAGCCCATCAACGCCTCGAAAAAGCTTACGGTGGCTTCGATGTCGTCCGTGAATATGTTGACGTGATCCACGCCGTTGACCTGCATTCGCTCTCTCCCAGAATTCAGGATCAGCTGCGAAACACCACCGTCCGCCCGCCATTGAGCAGAACCCGGTCCTCCAGATGCAGCCGCACCGCTTCGGCCAGCACCCGCCGCTCGATATCCCGCCCCTTGCGGACGAGATCTTCCGGAGAATCGGCGTGGGTGATGGCCTCCACATCCTGATGGATGATCGGCCCTTCGTCGAGGTCTCCCGTGACGTAGTGCGCCGTAGCGCCGATCATCTTCACCCCGCGCTCGTGCGCCTGGTGATAGGGCTTGGCGCCCTTGAAGCCCGGCAGGAAGCTGTGGTGGATATTGATGCACCGGCCCGAAAGCCAGTCGGCCATCCCGTCCGACAGGATCTGCATGTAGCGTGCGAGCACGACAAGCTCGGCGCCGGTTTCCTTCACGATGGCGCGCACCTGCGCTTCCTGCCCGGCCTTGTTCTCTTTCGTCACCGGCAAGTGATGGAACGGTATGTCGCCGATCATCGAATGGGTGAGCATATCGCGCGGGTGGTTGCTCACGATGGCGACCACTTCCATCGCCAGCTCGTCGGTGCGCACCCGGTAGAGCAGGTCGCTGAGGCAGTGGTCGAACTTGCTGACCATCAGCAGAACCTTGCGCGGCTTGTCGCGGCTGCGCAGGTTCCAATGCATGCCATATTCGCCGGCGACCTCGCCAAAGCCGGCCCGGATGGCATCCGGATCGGCTGGCCCCGGATCGAAAGCGACGCGCAAAAAGAAGTCGCCCCCTTGCAGATCGTTGAACTGCTGCGCCTCCAGGATGTTGCCGCCCTTGTCGAACAGATACCCCGTCACTCGCGCCGTGATGCCAGGCCTGTCGTGGCATGACAGCGTGAGTATCTGGATATCCGGCATGGGTCAGCCCCCGTTTCGCCGCGAGAGCGCCGTTTCGCATTCTTCGAGCAGCGCGGCGATGATATCCGTGACGGGTTCTTCCTTCGTGACCATGCCGACCGACTGCCCCGCCATGACCGAACCGCTTTCGACGTCGCCGTCGATCACCGCACGGCGCAGCGCGCCCGCCCAGAAATGCTCGATCTGAAGCTGCGCCTCTCCCATGTCGACGGTGCCCGCGTCCAGCAGCCTCGCCACTTCGATCTGCTTGGCGGTGAACTCCTCGGTGCCCTTGTTCTTCAGGGCACGCACCGGGATCACCGGCAGGCGCGGATCGACCTGCACGCTCGCAACGGCATCGCGGGCGGAGGCGCGGAAGAAGGCCTTCTTGAAATCGGTATGGGCGATGGATTCGCTGGCGCAGGCGAAGCGGGTGCCAAGCTGCGCACCGCAGGCCCCCATCTCGAGATAGCCGGCCATCGCCTCGCCCCGGCCGATGCCGCCGGCGACGAAGACCAGATGTTCTCCGGCCAGAGCCGGCAGGATTTCCTGCGCGAGCACGCTCGTCGAGACAGGCCCGATGTGCCCGCCGGCCTCCGACCCTTCGATCACGAGAGCATCGGCGCCCGAGCGCAGCAGCTTCTTGCCCAGCGCCAGGGTGGGCGCGAAGCAAATCACTTTCGCGCCGCTTTCCTTGATCGCCTCAACGCTGCCCTTCGGCGGAATGCCGCCGGCCAGGACCACATGGCCCACCCCATGTTTCGTACAGACACCGATCAGATCGAAAAGCTGGGGATGCATGGTAATGAGGTTCACGCCGAAGGGCTTCGACGTGAGCGCCCGGGTTCCGGCGATCTCCTTGTCGAGCAGTTCGGGCGTCATCGCGCCGCAGGCAATCACGCCGAAGCCGCCGGCGTTGCTGATCGCGGCGACGAGATTGCGTTCCGACACCCACGACATCGCGCCGCACAGGATCGCGTATTCGCTGCCAAGGAAGTCGATGCCGCGCTGCATGAGGCGGCTGGTCAGGGCGTAAGCTGTCATCGGCCAGTCGCTTAAGGCCTGCAGCCTTGGGCGGCAAGGCCGGTCAGAACCGTTTTTACCCAAGTGAGGTAATCGCATTTACCAGTCATTGTGACGAGATTTGATCGTTTTTACCCATCAGACACCGGTGCTAATCCAGCGTTTCAAGTTTGCAGGCCAAAGGAGAGAAGAAATGGACGCGAAAACTTCAGGCTGCCCGGTTCATCAGGGCACCCCCCTGAGCGATCACGCCAAGGAGCCACGCGCCCTGCGCTCGCTGCTGGGCCGCACCAATCGTGACTGGTGGCCTAACCAGCTCACCCTCGACATCCTGCATCAACAAGGCAAGAGCGGCGATCCGATGGATGCCGGCTTTGATTATGCGGAGGCGTTCAAATCGCTCGACCTTGCGGCGGTCAAAGCCGATCTCACGGCGCTGATGACCGACAGCCAGCCCTGGTGGCCGGCTGACTATGGCCACTATGGCCCCTTCTTCATCCGCATGGCCTGGCACAGCGCGGGCACTTACCGCACAGGAGACGGCCGCGGCGGCGCCGGCGCCGGCCAGCAGCGTTTCGCCCCGCTTAATTCCTGGCCCGACAACGCCAACCTCGACAAGGCGCGCCGCCTGCTCTGGCCGATCAAGCAGAAGTACGGTCGCAAGCTGTCGTGGGCCGACCTGATGATCCTGGCCGGCAACGTCGCCATCGAATCGATGGGCGGACCGGTGTTCGGTTTCGGCGGCGGCCGCGCGGACGTCTGGGAACCCGAAAAGGACATATACTGGGGCACCGAGGAAAACTGGGTGGGCCAGGAAGGCAACCAAACCCGCATCCAGCCCGAAAAGGAAATGGCGCTCGAAGAGCCTCTCGCGGCGATCCAGATGGGCTTGATCTACGTCAATCCCGAGGGCCGCAGCGGCGATATGAACCCGCAGAATTCTGCCGATGACATCCGCGAAACCTTCGCCCGCATGGGCATGAACGACGAGGAGACCGTCGCGCTTACGGCGGGCGGTCATACCTTCGGCAAAGCGCACGGCGGCGGCGATGCGGCCAAAGTCGGGGCCGCGCCCGAAGGTGCGGACATCGCGCAGCAAGGCCTTGGCTGGATGAGCGGCCACGAAAGCGGTTTCGGCGATCATACGATCACCAGCGGCATCGAAGGCGCCTGGACGCCCACGCCCATCCAGTGGGACATGAGCTACTTCGACATGCTGCTCGACCACGAATACGAGATCGTGACCAGCCCCGCCGGCGCGCATCAGTGGCAACCGGTCGGCAATCCGAAGGAAACGCTTGCGCCGCGGGCCCACGAAGGCGGCAGCAAGGCGCCCACCATGATGACGACCGCCGACATGGCGATGAAGATGGATCCGAAATATCGCGCGATAATGGAAGGGTTCCGGAATAATCCGGATCGGTTCGCCGATGCCTTCGCGCGGGCTTGGTTCAAGCTGTGCCACCGCGACATGGGACCGAAGGCGCGCTACCTTGGCGCCGATGTACCTGCCGAGGACCTGATCTGGCAGGATCCGATCCCCAAGGCGGACTACCCACAGATCGGCGATGGCGATATCGCCGCGCTGAAAGGCAGGATCGCCGCATCCGGCCTGTCGGTCGCCGATCTGGTCAGGACCGCATGGGCTTCGGCCGCCACCTACCGCGGTTCGGACCATCGCGGCGGCGCGAACGGCGGCCGCATCCGGCTGGCCCCGCAGAACGGCTGGGACGTCAACGAACCGGCGGAACTCGCCCGCGTTCTAGAGGTTTATGAAGGCATCAAGGCCGACTTCG
>DASWWL010000011.1:0-23906 GCA_036400975.1 Novosphingobium sp.
CCAGTAAAACAACACGAAACTGGGCACGAGAAACAGCGCCGATCGCACAAGCGCAGCGCCGAGCAAATCGAGCATATGCTCCCAGGCACGAACCACAGGCGGGAAGGTATCGAGCATCGCGATGGGGAATTGAACAGAACCGCCATAGGCCGTTTCGAGCGCGATCTTCTTGGTCGGATCGAACTCCATGAAGCCGTAGAATGCGGCATAGACCCGCATCCAGACGAGATAGACTTCCTGGTCGGTCAGACCCGTCGAAAGGGTCCACCACGAGGTCCACGCGATAACGATGGCAGCGATGATCAACGGCCCCTTGAGGCCGGCTGCGAACATGAAGCTGAAGTGTCCGAGGAGCTGACTGCCGCGGGTGAAATTGACGAGGTTGCGTTTCATGAGACGCCTCCCTCGCCGGTGGTTGCGGCCACACCGATTTCCTTGCACTTGCGGGCGTAGGCCTGGTGCGCCCGTTCGCGCAAACCATGGTCCGCATGTCCCGCGAGGAGCGCATCCACACCGACCATCAGAAAGACAGACTGACGCGAAATGCGCTCGACGGTGGTGCTGAAACGGGAGGTGAGTTCTTCCTCCGCGCAGGCATTGGCGAGCAGCGAGCGAACCCATTCGCTCATGCTGATCCCCTTGGCTTTGGCGGCCTTGCGGATCAGCGAACTGAGCTCGCTGGAGATGTAAACCTGGAGACAGATTGGCCGTGTCATGCACGGACTCCTTGTGGTCAGGAGCCCGGTGCGCACTGCGAAAGGCAATGCAGGGTCTAAGTCATTCCCAAGAACATGTCAAGAACATCGAGAAGCGCGCGCTTCCGCGGTTGCGCCTGGAGATGCGGTCACTTCCACGTAAGGCGAAGGAGCCAAGTTATTTTTGACGGAGAAGCTACCCTTTTCGATTTTGAGAAAAAATAAACGTATTTTCAATGATATGTCTGCAAAATCCACGGCGACCTGTCGCGTACGGTGTGCCCCCTGTTCCCCGCTTTCGGAGTAGGACCAGCAAGCTGATCCGACCTATCCCGAAGCCCCAAGGAACGATCTTCCGGCGGAATCGAAGCGCCATCCTGCACGTGAAGGATTGGCCTGATCGACGCTGGGCGCGATGCGAAATCCGGGGTATGATCGCGGACAACTTCCACCGTCATGGAGAGCGACAATGGCCAGCGTGACCTTGTCCGCGACACCCAAGGGCAACGGCTTTCAGGCGACCGTCAGCTATGACAGCTGGGTCTCGATCAGCTCTGCCGAAACCTATCCGACAATGGCCGAGGCGATCTCGGCGGCGGCGATCAAGATGCTCGACATGCCCGAGAGACTCGAGGCCATGGACCGCGAGGACCAGACGGTCTGATCATCGCCTGGCGCCGCGATCAGGTCGCCGAGCATAAGAAAAGGAGGAAGCCCTTTGCGGACTTCCTCCTTTCGAATGTGCTCAAGCTTCGTCGCTCAGCTTGCTCGGTACGGTGTCAATGACCCGGTCCAGCATCCCGGCCGGAAGTGCGCCGTAATCGCCCTCGTCGACCGCGATGTAGCCCGCCTCGTCATCGGTCAGGACGTACTGCGTGAAGTAGCTGTGAAAGGACCGGGCATGGGCCTGATCCAGTGCGGCAACGAAGGCCACCTGATCGGCCTGGAAACCACCGTGGGCAATGTTCATCGAAATGTACATGTCTAACCTCCTGATGTTTGATGCGTCGCATCAGGAGCTGCGAGGATGTGGGCGACGGGCCGGGTCAGGGACCGCGCGGCACGCGCGGCCGCGAAGCGGCGATGGGGGTCACGATTTTTTCGGGCTTTCCCGGAAAAATGGTGGGGCCCCGTCGTCCTTGACGCGGCCCCAAAGCCTACATCACCATCGGACTTCTGCGAGAGAGACCTCTCCAACCTCTCAGCCCAGGCGCACGATCAGCGCAGAAACCAATTTCCTACACCCTGGCCGCCTGACATTATCGGCGTTGGAGGGGACCCACGGCCACCGAAAGGAACACTGATGGCCAGGTCCAAACCGAGTGCCCGCGATGCACTCAAGAAACTGCGTGAACAGCGTCTCGAACTCGACGCGCAGGAGGTCAGGCTCCGCGATGAAGCCGCAACCGAACTGGGCAAGATGCTCGTTGAATGCGGCGCCGAGACGATCGAACCGGCGCAACTCAAGCGGGTCATTCAGGCATCGATAGCGCTCGGCATCGATGAAACCCTGAAGCGCCTGGCGGCGAAGTAGGCGGTCACCCGCGGCGGCGCGCGGGCTCGATGCCCCGCGCCGCCGCCAACGCCGGCGAGCACAAAAAAAGGCCCCGATGGCGTGTGCCACCGGGGCCTTGTCGTGGGGCATGACGATCAGTCCTCGTCGATATCGGGCGCACCTTCGTTGCTGCCCGAGCGGCCGCCCTTGGTGAGGAAGTCGACCTTGTCGGCGATGATCTCGCAGCCGTAGCGCTTGGTGCCGCTCTGGTCCTCCCACTGCGTGTAGTGGATGCGGCCCTCGATCGTCACCAGCTGGCCCTTGGTGCAGTATTTGGCGACGTTCTGGCCGAGCCCATTGAAGCAGGTGACGCGATGGAACTCGCTGTCCTTGACGGTATAGCCGTTCTCGTCCTTGTAGGTCTTGCCGTCCTTGCGGGCTGGCCGATCGGTCACCACCGAGATCGACGTGATGCTGGTTCCGCCCTGGGTGGTGCGGGCTTCGGGGTCGCGAGCGATGCGGCCGACGAGGATAACGAGATTGGTCATGGGTCTTCTCCTGATCGAGCACTCCGGGTCCATCCCGGCTGCAAACCCGACGAAGAAGCGGCCCACGGCGAAGCGCACCGAAGGGAAACCTGGATCTGGTTCGGGTGGTGCGGGCAGCCGGGCGCAGCCCGGCAACTCGGCCGGACCTGATCCGGGTTGCGCGTCTCGACGGGGCTGCTTCAGGACAGGTTTGCCCCAGAGCCGGATTGGTCCCGGACACCTTGATGGGAACCTGACCCAGCCCTTGTTTATTCCCGCGTAGCCAAAGCCGAAGCGGCCCATTCCACCACCAGCGGTAGCTCATATTTCGACCCGGACCGATCGCCCCGTCTTGGTAGGACTGCTTGACGGAACCGCGCCGTCATCAGCAAGATCTTCGCCGATCACCGGATCCGGTTCGTCCAGGCGATTTCCACGCAGCATCCAGGCTTGCGGCGTTATCAGGCGCGCCCAGTCGGCGAAGGAGGGGATCGAGCCCAGGTCTTCCCGCACGTGCTGCTCGCCAACCAGACGCACCGGCACGATGCGGCCGTCGGCATTGACGATGGTTGCCCCGAAGAGGGTTTCGAGCATGAAAATGCCCTCGGCATGGTGTCGCAGCGCACGGTGCCGGGGATCGGCGAAGATGGCCTTGGACTGATCGAACCACTGGTGAAGCGCGAGGTAGTCTTCGACCGCCCCGCCCCACTTTCGGACCGAGGACAGGGCATGGTAATAGCAATGTGCCATGACGGCCTCCCTCACAGTTCGGTGTAGTGGTCGTCGTACGCCGTGTAGCGCAGCTTGCAGTCGAGCATGAACGTCTCGGCCGTCACGTCGATCTCGAGCGCGCCCCCCGCGCCGTCGTTGATTTCCCAGCCCGGATGATGGAGTTCAAGCGCGGCATAGGCGAGATCTTCGAGCGCTTGTTTGAGGGTCGTCTGAACCGGCTCGGCCCCGTCTTCCTCGACGCAAACCGAGAACTCTTCTGGTAGGTCGATGGCCGTATCGCTGGCGTCCCGACAAGCGATGTCCTCGATAGCGCCGCTGTCGCCGCATCCGTCGAAGGCGACCTCCACCGAGGCAATGCCATGGTGACGCAGCGGTACGATCACCGCGCGCTTGAGGCGGTCGATTTCGCTGGTGACGCGGGCGCGATTGGCGGCCTGCTGCTCGGTAAATTCGGCAATCGCAATGCTGGGGCTGATCATGAAATCCTCCTGTGCTGTACGGTCGTGCGGCCCTCCGCATGATCCACCGGCACAAGGGCTCACCTCCCCTCTTCAACAGCTACGCCAGCGCCGACGGGGCGCTGGCGCAAAGGCCAATGGCCTTCAACTGGCCGAATGGGCTCCCGACTTGGGGCTCGTGCCGAGCGGACCGCGGCGATCGACGACGGTGATCCGCCGTGTCTTGGCTTCGATGACCAGGCGTTCGAGGACGCCATTGCCCGGAAAGGCGACGACGTAGCGCGGATCGAGCGAAAGCATGCGCTCATTGCGCTTGAAGCCCGCACGGGCGCCAAGCCGCATGTCGAGCGAGAAGGTCACCTGGGGGATGCCCCGCCGTTCGGCCCAGCTCGACGCCAGGCGATCGACGCCCTTGGTGTCACCGCCATGGATCAGCACCATGTCGGGAACGCGGTCGCGAACCTTGTCGAGGGTCGCCCAGACGTTGTTGGCGAAGGTGAGCGCGTCGGCGTCGCTGGGATGCCGAGTGCGTCCGCCGGCAAACACGACCGGCGTGCCCTCGGGCATCGCCGCGCGGCGCTTGGCCTCGGCCCGGGCGCGCAGGAAATCACGCCCCTCGACCAGCGCCGAGGTCAGCATCGCGCCGTGGTTGAAACGCGAACTCGACACCGGCTTCCAGGACGAGCCGAACTCGTTGAGATAAAGGCTTGCCGCGATCTCTCGCATCTCTTCGAGCGCCAGCATGGCGGCTTCGGCGCATTGCGCACGCTCGACCTGGGTTTCGAGTTCGTGGGTGTGGATTTCGGAGCCATCGGCGGTTGCGACAAGCGCCCGAACTTCGTCGGTGGCGCGGTCGAGCGCGGTCGATTTGCGCTCGGCGGAGCGGTGGAACAGGTTGACGAAGGCCCAGCCAAGATCCTCGGCGTCGGCCTCCAGCGCGGTCCCGGAAACGAGCGCGAAGAGATCGGACCAGACCGCTTCGAGTGTCTGAACGACGGCTTCGCGAACCGGAAAATCGCTGCTCGAAACCGGGGCGGGACCGATCGAAAAACCGGCGAGATCGAGACCGGCGAGCTGGTCGGCAAAACTGGCATGCATGGGCGTGTCCTCCTGACTGGCGTGAGGCTGACGCGGGCCGCTCTTGGCTGCGCCAGCGAGAGCCCATCAGGGCCAGCTTTGGGCGGACACGCGCACCGAAGGGAAACCCGCTTGGACAGGCTGGCGCGGGCAGGCCGCGTCCCGCAGGGACCGGTCAACACGGGCCTGGCCAAGCCGGGTTGCGCGGGCGCCGCCGGCTGGCCCAGGGCCTCTCTCGCATGGTGCGAGCCATGAGCTGCGCTGTCCCGCCAGGATCGGGAGGTGCAGTGCAAACGCTGGTGCGACCGGCTCGGTGTCGGGCGGCACGTTTGCGGTAAACGCCCTCCCCGTTCGACATATGCCCGAGGCAATCGTAGTCGCCGAACAGCGCGTTGAAGCGGGGCGCGATTTGGCGAAGCCATTGCTGCGCCCGGGGGCTCCGGGCGGTGCGCCATTCATCGTCCCAATAGGCCCCGTCATCGCGTTCAACGACCCATACGGCAACGAGACCACCGTAGACCGAGACACCGAAGTCGGCGAACGCATTGCGCCCGAGGATCCGGTCCTCACGGCCACGCCAGCCATCGTGGGCTTCAAGCGACGGAAAGGCTGCGGCAGCGCGCTCGCTGAGGTCCGCGCGCAGCCACTCATATTCGAAGTCCCAGTCCTCTTCGTCATCGACCTCGAGCAGGGTGAACGCGACGATGGCGCCGCTGGGATAGCTGACCGATCGGCCCATGGTGTCCTCCGTCAGGCTGCGAGTGCGACGTCTTCGGGTTCTTCGGCGGCATCTGCGATCATTCGTCCTCCGAGCTTAAGCAGCAGGCTTGAGGCTTCCTCAGCCTTGGCCGCAGCAGTGAGAATTGCGCGGTCGTCTTCGCGCAGGAGCTTCAGCCAATGCTCGATGTAGCTCGCATGACTGTCGAGATGCGTCACCGGCAGACCGAGTTCGGCCCCGAGCATCGCGCTTGAGAGTTCGGCGACCAGTTCCTCGGCGGCGTAGACCGCCGTGCCGAAGCGGTTCTTGAGATCGCGCGCCAGGCGGCTGGAATGACCCGTCCAGTGCGACAGCTCATGCGCGAGCGTCGCGTAGTAGTGGTCGAAGCCGGAGAAAAGGCTGGCGGGCGGCATGGTCACACGGTCAGGGGTTGGCTCGTAGTAGGCCTCGCAGCCCTGGAGGCGCAGATTGACGGGGATCGCGGCAAAGAAGGCATCGAGCTCCGCCTCGCGCCCCTGGGGTTCGACCAGTTCGAGCGAGACGGCTGGATGAAACCGCTCGGGCAGGCCCTCGACCTGATCGGCGTTGAACACCGGATAGGCCTTCAGCACCCGGCGCGCCTGGTCGCTCTTCTCGCCGGTATCGGGCGCTTCGACCTCCTTGGTGTAGCTCTTGTAGAAAATGGCGATGGTCGACTTCTCACCCTTGCGGACCTGGGCGCCGAGGATTTTGGCCTGGTTGTAGGTCATCCAGTAAGGCGAGGCGTAGCCGCACATGTCGGCGACCATCCACAGCCAGAATACGTTCATGCCGCGATAGGGAATGCCGCAAGCACGCAAGGGCCGCGACACGGGCACGCCGCGCCAGGGCTGGACCCACGGCTTGGTCCCGGCTTCGAGCCGGGCGATGATCTCCTGGGTGATGCGGGTCGCGGGCGACAATCCGCCGGGCGAGGGTTTGCGATAAGCCATGAGGTGTCTCCTGATGTGGTCTGCCGGCAGGTTCGCCGGTCAGCTCCGCTCAGCCTCGAGCTCCCTCCGCTCTCTTCCCAAGAAGGAAGCGGCCCCTTGGGCAAAGCCAAGGGACCGCTTCAGAGGGGCGAGTCGTCTACCTGTCAGGAGGAGGTCAGGCAGCCAGCTCGCGAGGGGTCCGATTGTCGTCGTTGCCGCCTTCGGCGCTCGCGACGGCCTCGCCGGTGGGCTCAGGGATCTGCTCATCGTCCGCTTCGACCTCGACGGTCGCTACACCTGCAAAGCGCATGACCTCGGGCACCCAGGCGAGCGCGCGTTCGCGCACCTCGACTTCGGTGATGTAGGTCCCGGCGAAGACGCGCTCGGCGCTCATCGCGAGATCACCCTTCTTGACCGAGGCGAACCGGCTCGACAGGTCCGGACCGCCGACCGCAGCCAACGCGTCGAGGATCACCGCCTTCGACACCCGGTCGAAGTAGTTCGCCGCGGTCGGGCGCCACCAGGCGGCCATGTCGATGCCGATCAGGGTGGCCAGATGATCGTGGAAGTCGATCCTGCGCTCGCCGGCCATATTGAGACTTGCTTCCAAGGTGCGGCCGACGACGTGACCGAGCCAAGTGGCACGGGCTTCGTCGGAAAGCGCCCGGAACCGGTCGAACCGCTCCGACACGTCCGCGCCGCCGCGCCAGTTCTCGTCGAGGCCTGACTTGAACTCGGCGAGCGAGGCGCTCGCCGCGGCATCCTTTGCCTCAAACCCGATGATCGGGCCGGCAGGTGTGCCGCCCCGCAGTGTCGTTGCCGAACGCGCCCGGTAGTCGAGCGTATCGGCGTCGGCGAGCGTGAAGACCATCAGGTCGAGCGCGAGACCGGGATCGGACGCGACATGGAGCGCAAGGACGTCGCGGCGCTGCATCGCGAGTTCGTCGACAAGGCGCTTCGACAGCGCCGTGCGGCGCTTGCCCTCCCCGGTTTCGCCCGACACGATCTCGACCGCATCATCGTTTCCGCCGTCGGCCTCCCGTTCGCCGTAGAACACCGGCTGGAGCATCGGCGTGCCATCGCGCGACAGCACGAGGATCATCCCTGCCTCGGACTTCAGTTCGGGCGCAATCACCGGCGGACGCGCCCGGATATCCTGACACTCGCGTTCGATCGCCTCGATCGCCGCTTCGGCCGCGGCCACGGCTTCCTCGGCACTATCCTCGTCCTCGAGAATGGCGGCATGTTCATCGTACGACGTGTCGAGCTCATCGAGCCGGGCGAGTTCGGCTTCGGTGAGTGGCGCAGGTTCGGCCGGAAGCCGAACCAGGCCCTCGACGAGGTCATGGCTGGCGTAGGGATCGAGCGTCGGCTTGACCCACGCAAGGCCCTGCTCGTCGGCAAGGACCTTCGCCTGTTCCTCCATCTTCGCAGCGGCGAGGGTCTCCAGCAACGCAACATCGGCCCAGGCTTCGCTGTCCTCGTCATCGAACAACTCGCGCTCGATCAGGCCACCGGCGGCGATATAGGCATCGCGTCCAACGAGCCGGGCACGGGGGTCGCTACCTCGCACCGTGCCCGAGAGCACCATGCGGCGGATCGAGTCCGTGTTCGGGGCATAATAGCCGGTCGAGACCTGCTCGAAGACCCGGGCCTGGATCGCCTGGTCCGAAGTGGCGCCGTAGGCCTTGGCGAGGTCGAGCGTGATTTCGCCTGAAGCCAGCGCCTCGAACACGACCGGTGCGAGCTTGGCGAGGCGCAGGCGGCCTTCGACGAAACGGACGGTCAGGCCGAAACGGCGCGCCACATCCTCGATCGAGGCGCCCGCCTCGATCAGCAATGCGAAGGCTTGGGCCTCGTCGGCCGGGTTCATCGCCAGGCGGTGGAAGTTCTCCGCCAGGCTAGTCTCGATGGCGCCTTCGGCGGTGTCTTCGAGCACGAGGCAGGTCACTTCGTGGTCCTTGGGCAGGACCTTGTCGTCCGCCAGCGCCAGCATCGCCTTGCGGCGGCGCTCGCCGGCCTCGACCTCGAACTTGCCCTTGGCACCCGGGCGCACGATGAGGTTCTGCAGCAGCCCGCGGGCAGCAATGCTGGCCTTGAGCTCGGCGTCGGCCGCCGGGTCGTTATGCCGGCGGACATTGCGCGGCGAAGGAACCAGCTTGTTCAGCGGGATCGTCTTGATCATGGCACATACTCCTGATTGCGAGCCCAGCGCATCGACCATCGACGCCCAAACGGCTCAATTAGGGCAAAGCCTCCTCCCCTCTCATGTCTGCAGTTGGGCCGGCTGCGGACAGTCTGCTTAGGTCAATCTATGTCCGATAAGTTGCTATTGGACCGGAGGGAAATTAGACGGCGCCGCTTTTCGCTTCGTTGCACCAAGATCCGCGACGAAAGGTCGCTCGATACTCCAGACTATTTTTGGGGATGCGCGAGGCCTCACGTCATTCTGATTGGTCATTCCCCGCCGCTCGGCTAATCAGATATGCGTGAGGGTGCTCTTCAATGAAATCTTGGCCGATGACGTTTCTCTACTTCGCGTATGGCTCCAACATGTTGCCAGCACGGCTGCTTGGCCGTTGTCCATCGGCAAAGGCCGTGGGGCTGGGCGTTGCGCGCGCATGGAGCCTCGAATTCTCCAAGGCGAGTAAGGACGGTTCGGGCAAGGCGACACTGGTTGCCGCCCCAAATTCCGCCATTCCCGGCGTCATTTTCGAGATTGATCTGGCCGAGCGAGAGCACTTGGACCAGCACGAGGGGGTGGGTTTTGGCTACCGGCGCGCCGATGCTTTCGCCGTCGAAGGAGCCACCATTCCGACCAGCACCTATCTCGGCACCTCGCTGGACCCAGCGCTACAGCCTTTCGATTGGTACCTCGCGACTGTCATTGCTGGCGCCGAACATCACGGGCTGGATGCAGCCCATATCACCGCGCTAAGGAGCACGCTCTTCGTCGAAGACACCGATTTGGATCGAAAAACCCGCGTCGCAGCGATCCAGGCGATGCGAGAGCATGGCATCGAGGATTACCGAAAGTTCCTTGAAAGTCTGGGATAAGCGTGCCGATCACCCTAAATCCTATGTCAGCGCCCCCCCAATGCGAGGGAGCACAGTGGATCGTCGATGTCCCCGACGATCTTGCACAGCTGGTCGCGCTGGTGTTGGTCGGCCAAGCCTTCCACGCCGCGCTGATCCTCGAAGGCACGCAATTGGTGCCGCCGAAGATCACGGCAAAGCTGAAAGAGACGCTCGACAAGGACCTGCATCCGACAACGGACAAGGGCATCGAACATCGCGATGGTCTCTTGTTCGAGATCATCTGCTGGGTCGCTGCCCGCAAGGGCAAGACGGGCGACGAGAAGATCGACAATTCGCATCTCAAGGCGACCAACCAAGGCACCGATGGCGTCAAAGTTACGGTCGACCAAGCGTCGAAGACGCTCACAAAAGCGACGGTCTACGAATACAAATGCACGATCCACGCTCGGCAAAAATTCCAGAGTCAGGTGCTGAAGTCGTTCCGCCAGTACATTTCGGGCGAGCGCGACAATCAGTTGGCCCAAGCAGTTCTGGCCTTGCTGGAAAGCTACGGATTCAACGGAATTGAACTCAAGACGGCATATGACACGCTTATACAGACCCGCCCACTGGCGTTTGAAGCGTCTCTGACCGTCTCGCCGTCGCAGTTTCCGGCGGCCAAATGCGTCGCGTTGTTCAAGGACTATGACTCGCTTCAGGTGTCGTTGGAGGTGCGCGGCGGTAACACGCTCCCGCTCGACGACGTTCGGGCCTGGTTTGCCGATTTCGCCGATCGTGTCTGGGCGAGGATCGTGACGTTCGATGTTTGACGCGCAAACCGCAGCCTTGATCCGGAGCGCGCCCGCTCTTGCGGGCGTCGATCCGGCGATGCTGCCGCAAGAACTGACCGGAATCTACGCCGAGCTGGCCGGCCTCAGGCTGCGCGCGGCATCGCTCGCCGAGCAGCCCGACTATCTCGCTCAGCTCGAACGCATCGAGCGGATCGCGACCATTTACGAAGCGCTCGTCGACAGCGGCGCGGAAGATCACGAACGCCGGGCCGCCGCTTTCGTCGCAGCGACCGCCTATCAGCTGCTGGGCAGAATCCGTCCGGATCTCGAGGATCGCGATCAACTCCTGACCACGCGAGCCATCGATCCACGCGTATCGGCACCGCTCCTCTTCCTGATCGCCGAGCAGAGCCCCGATGCGCGGGAAGCCGCTCGTGACCTCGCCGGCCCCCGTCTCGAAGACATCCATCGCGGCGCTCTGGTCGAAAGCGTCGAAGACTTAGCCTTGGAGCGATTTGAAGCGATCCTCGAACGAGCCGGCCGTTTGACCGGATTACGACCTGGGGCCGATGCGCCCTTTGACGAACGAGCGACGCAGGCCCTGTATGGATTGTGCTGGAGCGGCTTGGTGCAGATGGTCGCACGCTTGCTCGATCGGCCCCTTGTCGAGCTCGCCTACCGGCCGTTCGACACGCCCCAGCAAGCCTTCGCCCGGGTGGTGGAACTCGCAACCCGCTCGCTCGATCTGCCGGACACCGGACTGAACATCACCTCCAGCTATGCGGGGCCGCGCCATCTGGCCCGCTTGCTCATCCACGCCGCCGACGGGCTTGAGGACGCTGGCGTGACTCGAATCCCACCGCCCCTGGGTGCGGAAGAGAATTCGTGGAAGCTATGGGTTCGCCACCGCGCATCGAGCAAGCCGGTGCTTTGGCCGAACCACCGATCCGCCGTGGCCACGCACTTTCTGGATGTCGGCAAGTCAGCGGTGCTGGTGCTGCCGACCGGCGCTGGCAAGACTACGCTTTCAGAGTTGAAGATCGCCTCGACCCTGTCGGCCGGCAAGAAGGTCATCTTCCTCGTCCCCACCTTGGCTCTGGTCGACCAGCTTCGTGATGATCTGGCCGAGAGCTTTCCGGAGAGTCTGATCGACAGCGTCGTGTCGGCCGATGGCGACCTCACAGCGCTAATCCGCGGACCGGAGCTCGAATCGATCGAAGTGATGACGCCCGAGCGATGCCTGGCGCTGCTGAGCTTCACCGAGACCGACATGAGCGATCTTGGGCTGCTGGTCTTCGATGAATGCCATCTGTTGAGTCCCGATGGCGGCGGGTCCCGGAGCGTCGACGCGATGCTGTGCCTGCTCCACGCCATCAAACGCGCGCCGAACGCCGATCTCCTGTTGCTTTCGGCGATGCTGAAAAATGCCGGAGAGGTGGGGGATTGGCTTGAGACGATAACCGGGCGTCCCTGCATCGGCTTTCATGACCCCTGGAAGCCGAGCCGGCAGGCACGCGGCGTGGTGATCTATCCGAAGGCGCAAGTCGATGCCGCGAACGTGGTCGTGCGGCGCAAGAAACGGCTCAAGGCGGCTTATAAGGCACCACCCCTCAATGCCGACGCCTACGCATTGTTCGGGCTGCATCATGCCTGGGTAAAGACCGTCGCGACCGACACGCGGCTCGTGCGGCTTTCTGATGTGCCCGTCATACTCGGGCATGGGACTGGCGGCGCGAGCCCAAACGCGAATGATGTGGGAGCGGCGCTGGCCAAAAGCGCTGCCGCCGCTGGACTGAAGACAATCATGTTCGTCCAGCAAGCCGACCACGCGCCGACCACGGCGAAGCGCCTTCGCGGCAAGCTGCCTTCTCCACCCGATCTCACCGAGACCGAAAATGGTCTCTGGGTGGACGCGGTGGCGGAACTCGGCGCCGCAAGCTGCTCGCTGTTCGACCCAACCGCGCCCGCAATCCCGCACAACGGAGACATGATCCCGCTCGAGCGGCGGCTCGCGGAATCGGTATTCAAGAAGGCGGGAGGCGTTAACGTCATCATCGCGACCCCGACGCTGGCGCAAGGCATGAACCTTCCGGCGCAAGTCGCCATCCTGGCGGGCACGATGCGCCACAATGAAGAAGGCCGCAAACCGCTCGAAGGTCATGAGATATTGAACGCGGCCGGTCGTGCGGGACGGGCTGGCCATCTGGCGAACGGCACAGTGCTGCTAATCCCGGAACCCGTGGTGCAATTCGACGCCAACTCGGTCCCCGAAAGCGAAGCCTTCAAGATGCTGAAGGCGGTGCTGCCAGAGAACGATCAATGCGTGAAGATCGACGATCCGCTGACCCCATTGCTTGACCGCATTCAGGCCGGCGAACTCTCTGGTGCGGGTGTGCGCTACCTCCTGAGCCGACTTCGCGCGGGCGAAGCGGAAGACACCGCCGTCGACAAGGCGGTTGAGATGATCAGCCGTTCCTTCGCCGGCTATCAGGCACGGCAAGCCAAGGAGGACGCCGCCTTCGACGAAAAGCTCGGTGCGTTGAAGACCGCGCTCGATACCGCCAACGAAGAGACGTCGGCACCGGTGATGCAGATCGCCGCCTTCACTGGGCTTTCGGTCGAGCCACTCGCGGCGATTGCGGCAAAAGTTGAAGCTGAAATCGACGCATTGCCCTCTACCGTGTGCGGTTGGATGGAATGGCTGATCGACTTCATGATCGCCGATCGGGCTAGCTATGCCTTGCTGTTCGGATCAGCTGTCGAAACGGTCAAGGCCGTGACGCGCGGCAAGAAGACCGGCGGCGACAGCACGGCTGCGGAGATGGAGCTGCTCAAGACCGCGCTGGCCGCGTGGCTTAAAGGCGAGCCCTTCTATCGCATCGAGGCATCCCTTGGCGTTCCAGCGGCCAAGATTGGGGTCTGCAAGCGCACCCGCGACCTGATCAATCGGATCGCCAACCGACAGCTCTACATGGTCGCCGCTGCGGCCGCAGAGGTTATCCGCCAGACGCTCACGGCCAAGGAAAAGGTCGCCGCAAATCCAGCGGTGCTTGAAATCTTGGCCTACGCGATCCGGCGCGGTCTTGACTCACCTGAGAAGGTCGCGTTCGCCTACCGAACCCCAAGCGCTCGCTCGCGGGTCCTTCTGCACCGCGCGTTTGCTGAAAAGGTCGGGGATCGCCCGCCGGTGCTGGGCTCCGATTTCGAGCAGGTCATGCGCCATCTCGATGCCGTCCTGGCATTTGGGTCGCTCGATCTCTCCGCCCTTGGATCGATCGCTGACGCGTCATCGAACCCGCTTTGGAGCGATTGAAGCACGGTCTCCAATGACCAAGATTGGGCGCGAAGCAGCCGAGCAGCTCCCTCTCCTTCAACCGGGCCAAAATGGTTTCGGTTCAGGCGGAATGAACCACACGAAAGACCGCGCCCGTCCCCGCATCGCGCACCAGATCGACGCGCGTCCCATCCCAATGATAGTCGAGATGGCGGCCCTGGACGGGTTCGGACGCGCAGTCAGGGTAGAACAGTCCGACGCATTCCCCTCCGGGATGCCGGATGCTCGGATAGACCACTCCATTGGCCCCACCCGCCTTAAGGGCCGCCGCAAGCCTCTGGGATGCCACATAGCTGTCGGGATCAAGTGCGGGATTGGCGAGCTCGGTCCCTCTCAGGTCGTGCAGGTCGGCACTGACCGACATGACAATCTCCCGGAACTGAGAGGTCCAACCAGGTGCTTCGGCGGTCCGGGCCATGAACCGGGCATGGTGGTGGATCGTTTCGAACAGCGCCGTTTCAAAGACATTTCCGACATAGAGGACGCCGTAGCTGCCATCCGTCAAGCGGCTTGGCCGGTCCATGCTGACGTGGGTGAACGGCGCCATCAGATAGGACGCGCCGTTGCCGCCCACCCGGCGGTCAACTGGCACGAGATCGAGATTACCGATCGTCGCCATGATGCGTGGATTGGTCTTTTGCTCTGCCGAGATTAGCAGCGGCCAGTCAGCGGGGTCGGCTATGTCTTCGAACAGGTCAATCGGCGGAAAGGCGCTGCGGAGGATCCTAACAGCGCCTTTCCACTTAACATGGGAGACAGGGCCTTGCTCTGCAGCCGTCACCAGCCACCGCGCTCGGCGTCGAGGTAGCGGCGCACGCGCATGATGTCGGTGAGTTCGCCGCCGAGCATGACATCAAGTGCGCTCGATCCGGCAAATGCGCTATTGTCTGCCTTGATCCAGGCATAACCGCGCTGGGCTTCCGAAAAGACGATCCGTAGCGCCTTGTGAATGCCCATCAAATTGGAGAGGCGAGCCGCGCCATCGCGCGAGACCCGGCCGGGCCCTTCAGCCTTCCAGCGACGATAGGAGCGCACTGGCATGTCAAGCAGCGTCGCCGCCTGTTCGTCGGTAAGTTCCCACTTGCCAAACAGGTTCAGTGCCGCGCGGAACATCGCGGCGGCCTCCTCCTGCGTGACAGGATCAGGCCGAAACGCCTGAGGGGCGGTATCAACGGGTTGCAAAGCAAGCATGGCGGTTCTCCATATGGCACTATATATTCCATTGGTTGCCATTTGGCAATATGCATTGCAGCTACTGGCCAAGCCGCGCGAGGATACCCGCAGCGCCTGTCGTCGGCACGAACAGCCGCGTCTGATAGCGGATGATCTCGGTAAAACAGCCTTGCGCCTTGTACCAGTCAAGCCGCGCCGCCGACCAACCAGCAAGCTCGAGCCGCTGCGTCCCGTTGACCAGGCTGCGCTTGAGGGTGAGCGCCTCGCGGCCCTTGACCTGCATCGGCCGGCCACCGGCGAGCACAGCGTCGACGATCTGCTCGGCCGAGAACGCGTGTTCGTCCTCCAGACCCAGGGCCTGGCAGAGTTCGGGAACGCAGTAGAGTGGCACTTCGCGACCCAGTAGCGAGCGCCCGTCGCGAGCGGAGATCCGACTGACCCGAACGTAGTCGGAAGGGAGCTTGTCCCAGACCGGCAGCAGCAGCCCAGTCGCGAGATGCAGTCGTTCGCGCTTGTGGCTCGCGGCGGCTTCACCGACCTCAGCTTGCCAGAGGCGACGAAACTCGGCGAAATCGACTGGCTCCCAGTTGCTTTCCTCAAGCTGCTCGGCGGTTAGATGGCCGTGCTTCAAGGGCCGGACCAGTTCGAAGCGGGCAACCCGCGTGCCGTCGTCGGCAAGCAGGCTGCGTGCCGGAACCAATAGCCCAATCCGGCCCGAGCGGGCATTGCGCAGCAACTGCTGGCGCTCGCCCGAGAGACCGTAGAGCTCCTCAAGCCGCGCGAGGCCCAAGGGCTTCAGCGCGCGGGCGATCTCGAGTTCGAGGAGGTGCGTGGTCGCGCCCGAGAGCGCATCGGTGCGCAGCAGGGTGTCGGAGAGCACCTCGAAGTGCTCGACCGCGATGGTCTCGACCCCGAGTTCGAGCGTGCCCGCCTGCCGGGCGGCATCGATCCGCGCTTCGACGAGTCCAAGGAACTCGTCGAAGATGCCGTTCTGCAGGGCGATCGGCAGCGCGAGTATGCGGTTGAGCCAGCGCTGGATCGTCGGCAGGTCGTCGACCATCGATCCGTCGGGGCCTTCGATCCTGAGCCCGGTCAGTTCCTCGAACCGCGCAAGGCTCACGGCGTCGAGCTTGCCGGTGAACAGCAAGCCGAACCAGCGGTGAAGCGCCTCCTTGGCATAGGAGCTTTCGAGATTGTCGGCGGGATCGAACAGGTTCTGCCCCCCGGTCTGGCGTTGACCGCGGGTTAGCGCGCCGAGGCTGTCGAGCCGTCGCGCGATGGTCGAGATAAACCGCCGCTCGCCGCGCACATCGGTGGTGACGGGACGGAACAACGGCGCCGAGGCCTGGTTGGTGCGGTTGGTCCGCCCGAGTCCCTGGATGGCGGCATCGGCGCGCCAGCCCGGCTCAAGCAGGAAATGGACGCGGCGCGCCTGGTTCTTCGCCGCAAGGTCGGCATGATAGCTGCGGCCCGTACCGCCGGCGTCAGAGAAGACTAGAACCTTCTTCGAGCCGTCCATGAACGCCTGTGTCTCGGCGACATTGGCACGAGGGCTACGGGATTGAAGCTGCTGGCGCCCATCGCGTCCGACGATCAGCCGACGGGTTCGCCCGGTGACCTCGGCTACCTGGTCGGTCCCGAACCGCTCGATGATCGCATCGAGCGCGGTGGCGATCGGCGGCAACGCGCAGAGTTGCTCGATCATTCGGTCGCGCGCGTCGAGCGCCGAGCGGCACAGCACCGGGGCGCCAGCATCGTCGACCATCGGCTCGGAGCGCGGATTGCCGTTCTCGTCCTTGAATACCGCCATCAACCGCACCGGAAAGCTCTTGGTGAGGTAGTCGATCACGTATTCGCGGGGAGAAAGGTCGATCTCAAGCGCTTCACGTTCGACATCAGTAAGGTCGGCGAGGCGGCGATCGAGCATGGCCTCCGCAGTCGAGACGAGCTGCACCACCACGGCATTGCCTTCGGCAAGTGTCGTATCAATTGCCGGTAGCAGGCTCGGCAACTTCATCGAGAGCAGCAATTGCGCAAAGAACCGCTGCTTGGTGCCCTCGAAGATCGAGAGCGCCGCCGCCTTGGCCCCGGAGTTCAGGGTGTCTCCGCTGTCGGCATCGACAATCCGGGTCGCCTCCAGAGCATCGCGCAGGTTAGCATGGATGATCGCCCAGGCTTCGGCATAGGCGTCGTAGACCGCGATCTGGTCGACGGAGAGGCAATGTTCGAGGATCTCGTATTCGATCCCGGCGAACGACAGCGCTCGCGCGGTGTAGAGCCCTAGCGATTTGAGATCGCGGGCGACCAGTTCCATTGCGGCAATGCCGCCATCGCGGATGTCGGCGACGAAGGCCTCGCGGTTGGCGAAGGCGGTTTCCGGTCCCCAGAGGCCGAGCCGGGTCGCATAGGCGAGATTGTTGACGTCTGACGCCCCGGTTGCCGAGGCATAGAGCACGCGGGCGCGCGGCAGCAGGTTCTGAAGCCGAACCCCGGCAACGCCTTGCTCCGATCCCTTGACCTTGCCGCGTGAGCCTTCACCGCCCGCGGCGTTGGCCATGGCGTGGGCTTCGTCGAAGACGATCACCCCGTCGAAGTCGTCACCCGCCCATTCGAGGGTCTGCTCGAGCCGGGTCGCATCGCTGCGGCCTGAGCGAAGGGTCGGATAGGTGACGAAGAGGATGCCCTCGCGCATCCCGACCGGGACCCCGAGCTTCCATTGCCCGAGCGGCTGGACGTCGATCGGCAGGCCCCCAAGCGCGCTCCAGTCGCGGCGCGCGTCTTCGAGCAGCGCTTCGTTCTTCGAAATCCAGATATGGCGGCGCTCGCCCCTCACCCAGCGATCGAGGATGACCGAGGCGACCTGCCGGCCCTTGCCCGCCCCGGTCCCGTCGCCAAGGAAGTAGCCCATCCGGTAGGTCCGGCCCTCGGCGCTCGCCTTTAGCACGCAGCCCTTGTCGTCAGGCTCGAACCTGCCCGAAAGATCGCGGGCATGGGCGCTCGCGGCATAGATCAGGGTCTCTGTCTGCGCGGCGGAGAGAACGCCTTTGGTGATAAGATCGGTAGGCAGCTGCGGCACCGCTTCGGGCACCGGCGCGGTGATCGAGCCCATCGCGACCGATTCCACCAGTGGCGTCGGATGTTCGACTGCGCCGGTGATCGCGATGCGGCTCGGTCGATAAGGCAGATAGTGCCCGACCTGCTCGGCGATCGGCGCGGGCGCATCGAGCGGCTGGTAAGCCAGCGGCTGGATCGACGGTGCGGCTGCGACGGGCCGAACCACGAGCGGGACCGGTTTTCTCGCCTGTGCGACGAGCCGCAGCGGGAGCGCCGGTCTTACAACAATGATCGGCTCAGCAACCTGCCCCGTGCGATCAGGCAAAAGGCCGATCAGGAAGCAGAGCTCGGCAAAGTTCACCGGCTTGGCGATGACCGGACTATCGCCGCCATCGACCTTGTCGAGCACCAAGAGCCGGGTGGTGATCGAGGTGCCCTGCTTGACGAAACCGCGCTCGATCGCGGCGTTGAGCCGCAGCGCCACCGGGCCGGTGTTCCCGGCAAGGAAGCGCGGCAGGTCGAACCATTCGGGCATCACCGCGACGAGCCGACCGCCGGGGAGCAGCCGCTTCCAGGCCGAGCGTAGGTGCCGCGCACCGGTGCGTCCGTCGTGGCCGCGCTCAATCCCGTGCGAATAGGGCGGGTTCATCAGCACCACGCTTGGTGCGACCAGCGGATCGAGCAACTCGTCTATCAGTTCGCCATCGTAGGCGGTCACGCGCGCCGCCGGGAACAGAGACCCAAGGCACTCACGGCGCAGCGGTGAAATTTCATTAAGCGCGAGGCGAGCGCCGGACTTCGCGGCCCAAACCGCTAGCATCCCGGTCCCAGCCGAGGGTTCGAGCGCCAATTCTCCGGCAGAAATCCCGCAGGCCCGGGCAGCGAGCCAGGCGATACGGGGCGGCGTTGCGAACTGTTGCCATTCGATCTGCTCGTCGCTGCGAGTGGTCTGGCTCGGCACCAGCGCTTCCAAGCGAGAAAAGGTCCGATCGGCCAATTCAGGCGAGACAGCGGTGACAAGCTCGGCCTCGTCTTGCACGAATAGCACCTGGGCCAATTCCAGCACGGCATGGGCATCTCGCACCGACCAGCGGCCTTCGGCATCGCTGCCGCCGAAATGCTCGCGCATCGTGGCGTTCAGCACGGCGCGGGAGATAGCCTGATCGGCACCGATCCGGGCAGCCAGCGACCTCGCCGCGGCCAGCACCTGCGGTTCAGCGGGGATGGGAAATGCGAAAACGGGTGAAGCACGAGACATGATGGAACCTCCTGACGAGGCCCAAGTCCGTCTGGGGGCCTCAAAAGGCCCCAAGCCATCTTTCCTCTCCGTGATGCTCAAACCGTCGCGCGCAATCGCTGGATCAGCACGTCGTTCCAGTCCTCGTCGGTCCGTTCAGGGCGCCTGGTGACAATCCGACGATACTCGCAGGCATAGGCTTCACGCGCGCGTTCTTCGGCAAGCAGGCCACCGGCATCGTTGTCGACGAACAGATGGAGCTCGCGCACCGATTCCGGGATTGTGACCAAGCCAAACCGCTCGTTGCCGAGCGTCGACCAGCAGGGAATGCCGAACATCTGCATTGCCGAGAGCGCGGACTCGTTTCCTTCGGCAAGACCAAGGCGGCCACCGAGCGGGTTAGCCAGGCGCACGGCACCCGAGCCGGGACTGCCTAGCGCGCGCTTGGGCTGTTCGAATGTGGCGAGACGGTCGCTATCGGTATCGAGGAAGGTTCGGTGCAGAGCCAGAATACCGGCGTCATTGCGTACCGCTGCCACCAAGGCCGGTAAGAACCGCACCGCGCCCTTCGGCCCCAGCGGCATGCGCGGATGAAAGCGCAGGTCGGAAGATGAGATCGTGATGCCTCGTCCGGCGAGGTAGCGGGCGGCCGGGCTGCCTGCGAGGAGCGAGGCCTCGCGCCACAGCCTCAGCGCGTTGCGGTCGGCGATTTCGTGACGCGACTTGGATGTTACCGGGCCGCCCGTACCGTCGAACAGGTCCGAGATCCGCACCCCATGCTTGGCCATGCCCTGCATGACTGCCTCGTTGGTGCAGCCGGCGAAGCAATGGACCAAGATCGCGCGCTTGCCGAGCGTGATGCTGAGCGAGGGGGTACGATCGGCGTGGGCCGGGCAGCAACACATACCGCGCGAGCGCGACCAGGTCCCGCTCAGCGCCTCGACAATCTTACGAGCGCGGGCTTCGAGCGTTTCGCGACCTTGAACCTGGGACATGGGGCATCTCCATCGTGACATGCCTCCACCCGCGCAGCCTCCGCTCTGCGCTGCTGCCAATGCGTTTTCCTACATGACTTGTTCTATATATGTTCTCACTCGATTCGGCCATAGAAGGAATCGAGATATGAGACTGAGATGGGCAACGATCACAGCGGCGGTGGCGGGATTGGCGTTCGTCGTCCCGGCTCAGGCACAGGAGGAAACGGCCCCTGAAGCTGCTGCGTCACCTGAGATTCGACCTGACGGCTTCCGCGTGGCCGAGGCGTTGAACGGTTTCCAATTGGTCGAACATGGGATCTGGCAGGGTCCTCAGAATATCACTACGTCCGCTGCCCCTAGCCTCGAAGCTGGCCGGACCTACCTCCCCAATCGCTATGCAAAGGCCGAAAGCAGGGGGCCGTCGGGATTTCGTCGGGCAAGCTACCTTCCCCATGTCTATGCCGCGGAAACGCAATATGCGTTGCCGGCGGGCCTTCTCGACGCGTTGGTATGGACGGAGTCCCGATATAATCCTTTGGCGATCAGCAAGGCTGGTGCCGCTGGCCTGGGTCAGTTGATGCCGGCGACCGCCCGCGACCTTGGCGTTTCAAACCGCTTCGATCCAATGGCGAACATCTTTGGCGCGGCGCGGTATCTCCGCCAGATGCTCGACAAGTTCGGGGTAGTGCATCTGGCCCTCGCTGCCTACAATGCAGGCCCTGGCGCCGTCGAGCGAGCTGGCGGTATCCCACGCAATGGCGAGACACCGGCCTATGTGCGCGATGTGCTGCGTCATTGGCGCTTCTGAGCAGGGGGATGGTTGTGAGTTCCGGTCGAATACGCGTGTCAGGAATGCTGAGCCGCGGCAGGCGCGGGATGATCCTGACCACGAAAGCTGACGACGTCTGGATCGTCGAAAGCGAGGAAGTTGCCGACGATCTCATCGGCTCGAAGGTGATCGTTGAAGGCGTTGTTGCAGGGATGGATCGCCTACGCGCCGACTGGATTGGCGCGGACAGTCATCCTTCCTGATTCTCCTGCGGCGGATATTTCGCGACGAGTTGGAGAACCTCCCTGCCCCATAGTGCGAGGGCTTCGCGCTTCTCATTGGTGTACTGATGCCGATGATAAACCCCGGCGACACCGGCCATTGCCGAGCCCGACTGATGATTGAGAACAGCTTCCGAAACGACCAGCGGTATTCCAAGCCTCTGCAGCCCGGTTGCCACTGTCCGGCGAATGTCATGCATGGTGAAATGACCGGCGTCATAGCCGAGCTTCTCGTCCACGCTTGCCCTAATCCGCTTCCAGGCCTTTGACAGCCCACTGACACTGTTCGTGTTGGTGACCTTGGATGCCAATAGAATTTGGGATTGCTTGTGAGCGTCGTCAGGCGCGATCCCCGCGGCCGCAAAGATGTCGGTGACGACTGCGAGGGCCTGCGCGGATAGCGGTACCACATTCGCCTTGCCGTTTTTCGCTCTGTCTCCCGGTACGGTCCAAACCTTCCCCTTGAAGTCGAACTCGTCGCAAGTGGCGTCGAGCACCTCTCCCCGGCGCTGGGCTGTGAGAATCAGCATTTGCACAAGATGACCAAACGGAAAGCCATCCTCGATAGCGGCTTGCCACAGTGCGGCGAGCTCTCGATCGCTGAGTACGCGGTCGCGAGGCTCGCTTCGCTTGGGACGCCATGCATCCCGGCAAGGATTGGCTGGCAAATGCTCGAGTCTGGTGAGTGCCCAAGTGTAGAAAGTCGAGAGATGGCGATAAACGATGCGCGCCATCGTCAGGGTTTCCTTGCCCCGCTCGAATGCGATCTTCTCGACAAAACGGCTCACGTCGCTTCGAGTGATGGAATCGGCGAGCCGGTCACCCAGCTCAGGTTCGATGTACTTCCGGAAGACCCGGTCGAACTCCTTGGCGCTCCGCTTTTTACCCTCGATCTGCTGGGACAGGTAAATCTCGTATAGCTCGGCAACCGTTCCGACGCCCTTCGATCCCTTCCTCTTTGCGCCGGGCTTTCTGGCGATGTTCTTGCCCTGCTCAACATCAACGAGGAGATCCCTTGCCTTCCGCCGAGCATTGGCGAGCGTGAAGCTCGGGCCATGTCGCCCGATCGTGACGTTCAACCATTTGCCTTGAACTCGCTTTCGCAAGATGTACGTCTTGATGCCGCTCGCGCCTATCCGAAGCCGGAGCCCGGTCACGATGCCATCAGCAAGCTCAATTTGTCCGGTAGCAGGAGCCTTCAAGCCTGCGATCCGAGCATCCGTCAAACCAACTTTGTTCGCCATATGCACCTGCTACCTTAGGTAGCTTTTGGTACTGGATACTGGCGAACATTTCAAGAACAATGCGGACTATGAATCGCAGATTTCCGCCATTTTTGAACCCATACGGACGCGCTAGGACCCTCTGATTGCAGCTCTTAATCAGCGGGTCCTAGGTTCGAGCCCTAGTGCGTCCACCAAAATCTCCTAGCAAAAACAATTACTTAGCCCCCGGCTAAACTGCGTCTGGCTGCCGCTTGCTAGCGCCCTCTAGCGTATTTCTAGCCCGCGCTCGGCTGGAGGTTTTCGACCCTACCATCCGTCTTGATGACGAAACGCCCACCGCCATATCCGGTCGCCCCGGTGGTGGTGCTTACCTCATAAACAACGCCCCGCCGCAGCGCGCTTGCTGGGATTGTAGGCCATTCTTCCTGATGCCGACCCTTAAAGCTTGCGCCGTAAGCGATTGGGAACTCGTTGGCGCAATCGTCATCGTAGTCGACGCTCTCACGCCAAACGGTAGCGCGCTCGACTTCGGCATAGACTTCGATCCGCCGAATGCACGTTGGCGAACTCGATGACTTGGGATCGACTATAAAAGCAATCTGCCCGCCGCGAGCAACCGCGAGAACATCGTAGCTATAAGAGCACCCGCTGAGGAGCGTCACAAGCAGCCCAAGTGTGATGGATCGGCGCAACATTGGTCCATCCTTGATGCTGAACGCGCCTTTCGCAAGTGAAGTGTGCATCAGAGCAGCGCCCCACACCCGAAGGCGCAGGGCGCTGGCAGCGTCAGGACGATGGGAGAAAGGCCCGTTCCCCGCTGCTGCGGCGGATGTGTTTAACGAGGGTCTCGCCGCTTAACCTCGGCGCGGGTCAAAATGGTGAACCCCGCGCAATCACAGAAGCCTGTCCTCGTCCTCTCGGCACAATTCCTCAGCGCGTCACGCAGCGTTGTCGAAGCAGTTCGCTTCGCTTCCAAAAAGAAAGCCCCCGATATGAACGGGGGCGAGTATACGGGGCATCGGTGTTGACTATGACCAAGGCGATCGCCTTGGTCCCACGAGTATAGCGCCGTTTATCGGGATCAACGCATTGAATTTCCTCAATACTGATTAATTGCAGGGATATGGGAAAGGATGCAAATCCCTTCCGCACTTTCATGAAGGTCCCCGTTCCGTCGGCAGCACTGCGCCTGACGCGGACAAACGTCATCGCCCGCTGGCGAGGCCGGGTGTGCGCCGGGAGGTAGAGAGCAGCGAACGGGCAGTGCGGCCGGCGCTTGTGGTATGTGCCCGGCAGTACGGGCGTGGATGCGTGTGAGTTGTTATGCGAACGGCCGGCAGCATCACGCATGGCTGTCCGGCACGACCCTGAGGTGCGGGGCGCTGGCGGGACGG
>DASWWL010000012.1:0-58352 GCA_036400975.1 Novosphingobium sp.
CGAGGGCGACCACCGATGAAAGGAAAGCCCGATCACGAATACGGCTGATCACCGCTCCGCCCGAACCACCAACACAGGGAATTTTGGGCGCCCACATCTGGGGAAAGTTCGGGGCCCGTTGACAGCTTCCTCGATGATGGCAGAGTCTGCCTCTCGAACAATGCTGCCGAACGGTCGCTGCGTTGTGTACCTCTCGGGCGTAAATCGTGGCTCTTCTGCGGCTCGGATCGCGGTGGCCAGCGCGCCGCGATCGCCTACTCGCTGATCCAGACGGCGCGGCTCAACAACGTCGACCCGCAGGCTTGGCTCGCCGATGTCCTCGCCCGCGTCGCCGATCACTCGGTCAGGCGGCTCGATGAGCTTCTGCCGTGGAACTGGCAAACCGCTCGGCTCGGGCTCGCTGCCTGATGGCCCACGTCAACAAGGTCCATTCTGTTCGAACCATCGGATTGGTCGCCCAGGAACTCGATAAAACCGAAGATGAGATTGCCGATCTCGCTCTCGGCATGGATCCGGAAGATGGGCTGATTTGGGTCTACAGCCCCGAGCACGAAGGCGGCATCATGGCGTTCACCAACTGCGGCATCGAGAACCTCGAGACGCTGATCGCCGACCAGGAAATCGCCAAGAGATAACTGCCCCGCGGCCTTCGCCGTATGGCTACGCGCATCCCGCGCGAGGACCTGTTCAAGGATGGATCGACCATCCTCGAACTCGCGCTTGGCCTGGTGGTGTTCACGGTGGTGGGGATGGGCTTCTTCATCAATTGGCTCATCCCCGCAATGCCTCTGGCCATAGCCTTCGCACTGGCCGCAGTGGTTTCTCCAACAGATCCTATCGCCGTATCCGCAATCGCGCAGCGCACGCCCATTCCAAAGCGGATGATGCACATCCTTGAAGGTGAATCGCTGCTCAACGATGCGTCAGGCCTCGTCTGCCTGCGCTTTGCCGTGGCCGCGGCTCTCACAGGCGCCTTCTCGCTCGGCGATGCAGCCCTCAATTTTCTCTGGGTTGCGATTGGTGGAATAACAATCGGCGCGGGCCTTACCACGCTTGTCGGATGGTCGAAGACGGTGATTACGCGGCACCTTGGAGAGGAGAGCGGATCGCAGATCCTGATCAGCCTGCTCATTCCCTTTGGGGCCTACCTCATCGCCGAACACCTGCACTGCTCGGGTATCCTGGCAGCGGTTTCCGCGGGACTAGCCATGGGCTTCGTCGAAACCAGGGGCAACGCTCTGGCCATGACCCGGATACGCCGGACCACGGTCTGGGACATGATCCAGTTTACGGCGAACGGGGTTATATTCGTGCTGCTGGGCGAGCAGCTGCCGAGGATCCTTGCCGGCGCAGCGGACACGGTGCGATTGACCGGCCACCATGAACCTTGGTGGCTCGTCATCTATGTCATCGCGATCAATCTCGGTCTCGCCGCGCTGCGCTTCGCCTGGGTGTGGCTATCGTTTCGCCTCACCCTGTATCGCCAGCCAGAAGATAGGAGCCGGCCCCATTGGCGGATCATCGGCGCGATGTCGTTTGCCGGCGTACGCGGCGCGATCACGCTGGCGGGCGTGCTGACGCTTCCCCTGACAATGTCGGACGGCTCGCCCTTCCCCGCGCGAGACCTCGCGATATTCCTGGCGATGGGCGTCATCATCCTTTCGCTGATCGCGGCATCGATCGGATTGCCGTTGATGATGCGCGGCCTCGAGATGCCGGCCGAGCCGACCGGTGACGCCGCGGTGGACGCAGCGCGGATTGCGGCGGCCGAGGCGGCAATCTTGGAGATCGAGCGCACCCAGCACCGGCTGGCCGAGGGCAGGAAGGACGCGGATGCATATGTCAACGTCGCCTTGCACCTGATGGATCTCTATCGTGAGCGCATCGACCACCAAACCACCCCGCCCGAGCAAAAGCACATCCGGCGGCGCGACGAGGGGATCGAGCGCGATCTTCGCCTTGCCGCGCTCAAGGCTGAGCGCCAGGAGATCTTTCGCCGTGTTCGCAACCGGCAGTTGGGCAGCGAGGCAGCGCGCAAGCTTGTCCGGGAGCTCGACCTTTTCGAAGCGCGGCTCGCTGTTTGAAATGCCTGGGGCGTCCAAGCCCACGGAGAATGGGCCGACAACGAGCGGATGATGCAGCTCCCGTCTGAAGCCAATCCGGTCTATGCATTCGTCCGGCACCCAGTGCGATCCCGTTGCTCGATCGCTCTGCCCACGAGCCTGCGCGGAAGCTGGCGTAGGACCCTTCTACAATCACGGAGTGCGCCTTGTTCCTGACACGCTTCACTGCCCTCAGCGTCGCGCTCGTCAGCGCCGTGGTGTCGGGTTATTACCTCCCCGCAATTTGGGCCATCCCCCTATTCGCGATCAGTGTCTTCTTGACCACCATTGGCCTTTATGACCTCGCACAGCCACTCCACTCGGTACGGCGCAATTACCCGATCATCGGCCGCCTTCGTTGGTTCTTTGAAGAGATCCGACCAGAGATTCGCCAGTATCTCATCGAGGGTGATCACGACGAGACACCGTTCTCCCGCAGCCAACGCTCCCTTGTTTATGCGCGCGCCAAGAACGAGAGCAGCGAACGCGCGTTCGGTACCCTTCTCGACGTCTATCAAAACGGCCACGAATTCATCGCCCATTCCAACAGGCCGGCACCCGTGGCCGATCCCGCGACGTTCAGAATCTCCATTGGGGGAGATGCTTGCAGCCGACCCTACTCCGCCTCCATTTTCAACATCTCCGCGATGAGCTTCGGCTCGTTGAGCGGGAATGCCATCCGCGCCCTGAACCAAGGCGCTAAAATGGGCGGCTTCGCTCACGACACCGGCGAGGGCAGCATCAGCCCCTATCACCGCGAATTCGGAGGCGATCTGATATGGGAGATCGGAAGCGGCTATTTTGGCTGCCGCACAGCAGACGGCCACTTCGATCCGATCCGATTTGCCGAGCAGGCGAGCGACCCGCAGGTCAAGATGATCGAAATCAAACTCAGCCAAGGTGCGAAACCGGGTCACGGCGGGATCCTTCCGGCCGGCAAGGTCACTCCTGAGATTTCGGTGACCCGCGGTGTTCCAACCGGTGAGGACTGCATTTCGCCAGCCCGGCACCGCGCATTCTCGACGCCGCTCGAACTGATCCACTTCATTGCCGAGCTACGTCGTCTTTCGGATGGCAAACCGGTCGGGTTCAAGCTGTGCGTCGGCCAGCCCTGGGAGTTCATGGGGATGGTGAAGGCTATGCGGGAGACCGGCATTGTTCCCGACTACATCGTCGTCGATGGCGCCGAGGGCGGCACCGGAGCATCTCCGCTAGAGTTCTCCGATCATCTGGGCATGCCGATGCGCGAAGGTCTGCTTTTTGTTCACAATACGCTGGTCGGAGCAGGCCTCCGCGGTAAGATCAAACTGGGTGCAGCGGGCAAGATCGTCAGCGCCTTTGACATCGCGGCAACGCTGGCTCTTGGGGCCGATTGGACGAATGCGGGGCGCGGCTTTATGTTCGCCCTGGGCTGCATCCAATCGCTCACATGCCACACGAACCGGTGTCCCACCGGGGTCGCCACGCAGGATCCGCTGCGCCAGCGGGCCCTCGCCGTGCCCGAGAAGGCCGAGCGCGTCTTCAATTTTCACCGCAACACGGTCGCCGCACTGGCCGAAATGATTGCCGCAGCGGGGCTCGAACACCCCAGCCAGGTGGGGCCGCATCATCTTGTTCGCCGCGTCAGCCTGACCGAGATCCGCATGTTCTCCCAACTTCACATGTTTCTCGAGGACGGGGAACTGCTCACCGACGCTCATGATCGCGATTTTTACAGCGCGGCCTGGAGACTTGCTCGGGCTGACAGCTTCGACTTCGCCGGACGATAGTGGCCGGCGATTGTCAGCCCTGCGTCCACCCCAACCGGGGATTCTCGCTTCGTGATGAAAGGTCGCACGCGAACTTCACATCGCGGCGCTTGAGGGTCCACCAGGAAATTTGGCCGCGTCCACAGCTGGCTAATTGGGCTGACGAGCGGCGAGGAATGCCTTTACGGCACGATCTCATTTGACTTGGGCGGGACACTTCCTACATCATGATCTTATGGAGATCCGTCGCCGTCATTTTCGCTTTCGCCACCACGGGGGGCAGCTTCTCGCGGGCTCATAGCCCCGGGTTCCGGTGCGTCGTGCCCCGAACTCGGGGCTCAAGATCAAGCCACTTGAGACAGCCCCGAAGAGGTTCGGTGCGGCTGTTCACCTTTTGAAAGCGAAACCAATGACCACTATCAAGGCGCGCCGCCGGCCGCCGATCCACATGATTGATACAGAAGCCGAAGCCCTGACCGATCTGGCAATTGCGGCCGAAGATCGCTCACCGCAAGCGAGCGAACTGCTGCTCGACGAAATAGCGCGAGCGACGACGCATACGGCCGACCGCATGCCGCGCAACGTCGTCACAATGCATGCCACGGTCCGGTTCATCGATGAGGCAAGCGGCAAAGAGTATAGCTACCAGCTCACCTACCCCGGGGAAGCCGACATTTCAGCGGGCCGGATCTCGATCCTCACCCCGGTCGGAGCGGGCCTGATCGGGCTGCGCGAAGGGCAATCGATTCTTTGGCCCGATCGCGACGGGCATGAGCGCGAGCTCAAGATCGTGGCGGTCTCGCAAGCGACCGCGACGACCGATCATCTCCCGCAGCCGCAATAGAGAAATCCGATGAATTCCTCCTTGCTCGATCAGGCCCTCACCCGGCTTGATGACGCGGCGCGTCATCTTAAGCTCGACCCCGATGTCCTGGAAAAGCTGAAATATCCGCGTGAAACGACAAAGACGCGGCTGCTGATCCGGATGGACGACGGATCGCGCAAATCGTTCATGGCTTGGCGCTGCCGCTATGACGACACGCGCGGGCCCACGAAGGGCGGCATTCGCTTCCATCCAGACGCGACCGCCGATGAGGTCGAGACGCTCGCCTTCTGGATGACCTTCAAATGCGCAGTCATGAACCTGCCCTATGGCGGGGGCAAAGGGGCTGTCCAAGTCGATCCCCGCAAGCTCTCGAAAGCCGAATTGGAAAGGCTGTCTCGCGCTTATATGCAGGCGTTCTCCAGCATCATCGGTCCGGATAGGGATATTCCCGCACCCGACGTCTACACGAACGCGATGATCATGGGATGGATGGCGGACGAGTACGCCTCGATCGTTGGCCGCGTATCGCCGGCTGTGATAACCGGCAAGCCGATCGCATTGGGCGGTTCGCTGGGCCGGGACGATGCGACAGCACGAGGCGGCTTTTACCTGCTACGACATCTTGAGCAGGAGCTTGGCGTCGGACCGGGTTCGCGTGTCGTCGTCCAGGGCTTTGGAAATGCCGGCAGCCACATCGCTCGTTTGCTGGACGAAGTGGGCTACCGGATCGTCGCCGTGTCCGATTCCCGGCATGGTGTATGTGCGCCGGCCGGCATCCCGTTCGCGCGCCTGATCGCGGCCAAGCAGTCGGCCGGGCTGGAAAGCCTAGCCGGAACCGAGGGCATCGAGGCCATCCCGCCCGGTGAAATCATCGGCGTTGATTGCGAGATCCTTGTACCTGCGGCACTCGAAAACCTCATCCATGGGGAAAATGCGGCATCGGTGAAAGCCAAGGTCGTCGTGGAGCTGGCGAATGGCCCGGTGACGCCCGAGGCGGACGAGGTCCTGGAAAGGGCAGGCGTTGCCGTGGTCCCGGATATTCTCGCCAACGCCGGCGGCGTAACCGTCTCCTATTTCGAGTGGGTGCAAAATCGGCAGGGGTACTACTGGACCATAGGCGAGATTCATGATCGGCTTAAGGCCAGCATGGAAGCCGAAGGGCGCGCGATCTGGACATGTGCGAAGGAGCACGGGATCACGCTGCGCAGCGCGGCATATGTCCATGCGCTCGGCCGGCTCGCCGAAGCAATCGAAGCTCACGGCACGCAGCAGTTCTTCACTTCCTGAACGATCTGTGGTTCGCCGGGCCTATGCGTTCACGTTCTCGCCGTCGGCAGGGCGCGTCTTCGTTCTTAGGCCGTCCACGCTCAACGCGCCCGGCCCGGTAAACACGAGGTAGAGGAAGACGAAGCAGTACAGGATCGCTGCATCGCCGCCATTGTTGACGGGAAAGAAGTTGTTCGGCGCATGGGCCATCCAATAGGCGACGGCCATCGTGCCGGAGGCGAGGAACGCCGCGGGACGAGTGAAGAGGCCGATCGTGATCAGCGCACCCGCCACCAGCTCGACGATGCCCGCGAAAGCCGCTGGATTGTCCAGGGTCCAACCCGATCCGGCATAGTCGCCGCCTGGAAAGCCGAAAAATTTCTGTGTCCCGTGCTCTAGGAAGACGAGCCCCGAGGCGATCCGCAACAGAACCAGTGCGTAGGGCGCTTTGCGTTCGATCACGACTTCAATTCTCACGCGATCCTCCCTCGTTGCGGCCATGGAGCCGGAGGGAATGGACCTCGGCCTCCGGGATGCGGCAATGAACCAGCAGTCACATCTGAGGTTAGCGCCTCTATCATCGGTCGGCCACCCCGGAGAAGCACCGAGCGCTGTCCATCTCGGCAATCTTTCGACCCCTCCCCTCGCCAAGGGTCCAGGTCACTGGAAATTTCCGGATCGCTATTCCTCGAGTAGGCTGCGCAGCATCCAGGCTGTTTTCTCATGGACATCGAGCCGCTGGGTCAGCAGGTCCGCCGTCGGCTGATCGTTTGCGGCCTCGACCGTGGGAAAGAGCTGACGGGCCGTGCGAGCGGTTGCTTCCTGGGCGTCCACGAGATGACGGACCATCTCCATAGCCTTGGGAACCCCGTCGACTTCCTTGATCGAAGCCAGCGCCGCAAATTCTTTGTAGGTGCCAGGAGCAGGGAAGCCCAGAGCGCGGATACGCTCAGCGATTAAATCCAGCGCCGTCCACTGCTCAGAGTACTGCTGCATGAACATCACATGCAGCGTATTGAACATTGGGCCGGTAACGTTCCAGTGGAAACTGTGGGTCATCAAATAGAGCGTGTAACTGTCGGCCAAAAGCCGCGAGAGGCCGGTGCTGATTTGCTCGCGCTCTTCGTGCGAAAGGCCAATATTAATTGCCATCGGATGTCTCCATAGCGATATGCATCGTTGCCGTGTCAGGCTCGAAAACTTTCGACTCGGTATGGCCGCGGGTGTCCTTACCGCCGCGTTGACGTCATACTTCCCTCTGGGCGCGCGCAAGTCCACCCCGATATGGCTTCTGCAGGGGTCCGCGTGCGCGCCTTGCGGCTCTCACGCATAGCGGCCGATCAGCCGTCCTCATCACGAGAACAACCACCAGAGTGCGAGCCCCGCCAGGACTGCGGGAAGCGCAAATTGGGCGAGCGTTACCATCGGAGCCTTCAGTTTAGACCGGTGGTCGCGCAGAAAGTGCGCTAGCTTGGTTGCCAGCCGATCATCCGCGGTGATTAAGGCCTGATCCAGCATCGGCAGGTCAGGCATGAGATCGATTAGCTTTGCCAGCTCCTCTTGGTTCAGGTGAGGATAGCGGCCGAGCAGGCTTTCGACCTGCAATGCCGTGTCGGAGCGCGGCCTCAACCGGCGATACGAGGTTGCCATTGGTTTCTGTCCTTTCCAGCGGCCTGGCAACTTCCAGGAGACAAGCCGCCGCCTATGTCGAACGGGAATTCGCCTGGCATCGAAACGATGAAATCTGCGCGGCACCTACCGGCGAGCGCTTCCGATGCCCTTCGCTGCCGGACGCTTGCACTGGCGAGACGAGCGTCCGGCTAGTCGCCAAACATGAGGCGCTGGGGCTCCCGAGGATCTAACAAAGGACGAACATGCATACAGTTCATATGGGTCTTTGTGGCGATAATTCAAATGATCGCTCGCCCTGCGGCCGCTCACCGACCCCGTTGCCCAAGCGGCGGGTCGACGGCCGGTCGCGTTCGATCCATAGCGGTTAGGCTCTTGCATGACGCGCGTGCCTTCGGCGGCGACCTCGGCTTGCCAACGGCGAGCGCCACCTCTTTCTATACGTCTGGTTCCGGACCGCGTCTGCCAATGGTTACCTGTCGCGGGCTCGATCGGGCGCGGCAGAACCGGCGAAGTCAATCCGTGTCGGTGTGGCGATAAACGCGCGCACCACCCTCGCCGAAATGCGAGGCCTATCGCACCACAAGCACCGGGATATGGCCGTGCGACAATACTTCGTAAGTCTTGCTTCCAAGCATCAGGCGTCCCAAGCCGCGTCGCCCGTGCGAACCCATTGCGATGAGGTCGCAATCACGTGCCGTCGCGGCGGCGAGGATCGCTTCCGCTGGCTGGACATCCGCCACATGCAATGTTTCTACCGCAACACCGGCGCGGCCGGCAGCCGCCTCAACGGCGGCCAATCTTGCCTTTGCGATCCCCTGCTGCGAGGTTTCGTAGCTCTCCATCAACGATGCGTTCGGGACGTAGGCAAACTCTCCCCCGGCTATCGGGAACGGCTCGGTCACGGTGATGATCGTAGCCCGGGCGCCGAGCGCCTTCGCAAGCGAGAGGCCATGGTCGACTCCCTTCTCGGCAACATCGGAACCATCCGTCGCAATGAGTATGTGCTTGTACATCAGCCTCTCCTGTTCGTTGCGTTCGAGCAGCTTGAAGGATTGCGAGCTTGCAGTCGAGGTGACTCCGCGCCTCGCGCACTGGTCCTCGATCCGGGGCCGGGGCGGGAATCCAAGGCACCCGCGCCCAGCCAATTCCTCGCCATCCATCGACGGGCTGAACGGGGACGCGAGCGATCCGGCTATGCACCGGCAACCGCACCGATGGGGACGGTCTCGACGGGGACCCGCTCGAGGAGATTATTGGTCCGCCGCCAAGGCGCGTAATAATGAATCGCGACCGCCGCCTCGGAGGTTTCGAAGAAAGAACGCCAGGTGCGGCCGAGGAGACCTGCCTGGTTCCGATTATCAGTCATGCTTTGCCTCCTTTTCGAGTAGCACTGAAGGGATCTTGTCGGTGAAACGACCCTCAGCGTTCTACGGTGGATCAGGAGGTGTTTGGCGCCCAAGTTAGCTCTATCGGCGCATCTTTTTTGCGTTATTCTCCACCATATGCGAAAACTCACCGATCTCGACGAATTTGATCGGCGCCTGCTCACTCGGGTGCGACGCAACAATCTAGAGCCCGCCCGGATTCTCGCGGAAAATATCGGCCTGTCTGTTTCAGCCGTGCTCCGGCGACTGCGTCGCCTGCGAGAAGAGGATATTATCGTCGCGGATATAGCAGTCGTGAATCCGGCCCTTACCGGATCCGCCTTGACGGTGCACATCGTCGTTCGAATGAAGGAACCTGGGCGACGTCCGAGGGATATGTTCGCCCGAACCTTGCAAAATCATCCCGAGGTCACCGGCGCGTGGGAGGTGACCGGCGATGACGATTTCCTGCTGAAGGTCCAGATGACTTCGATGGCGCAATACGATGCCTTCGTACGTCGGGCACTCGACGAGGAGGCGGGCGTTTTGTCTTTCAAATCGCTCATCACGATCAGTACCGTTGTTGAGGATGATCTTTCAACGCGGCCGCTGCTGGCGGATTGAGCGCGCGGGGTGAACGGCTTCCCAATGAGGCCCCCATCAGCTGTCCAAAATTAATTCCCAGACAGGACGGGTTCCTCGGTTAACCGGCCAGCATTTGATGGAGTCCAGTGGCCACGCATTGAGCCGGCTGCCCGGCGGTTTCGACATGGAGCCCCGTCGCATCGGCGATCATGGTGCGTACCAGCGGCATCATCGCGCCGCCTCCGGTCAGAACAACCCCCCGCCCGTGGATGTCCCGGCTAAGCTCCGGAGAGGTGCGGCCCAACACATCGCGGACCACTCCAACGATCTGTTCGACATGTTTCTCAACGATGCGATCGAGCTCCGCGACCGCGATGTCGAGCGATTTGGGAAGCCCTTCGCGCAAACAGCGTCCTCGCACCGCGATGACTGCCGACGGGTCACACTCCGAATCCTCTCGTCTCGCGACATAATCGAGCTTGAGCTGCTCCGCCGTCAGGTCTCCGATCAGAAATTTGTGATTGAAGTGCAGGTGATCGGCCATCGCGCGGTCGAGAGTCGAGCCGCCAATGCGAACCGAACCCGACGCACAAATGCCGCCGAGCGAAAAGACCGCGACTTCGGTCGTGCCGGCTCCGCATTCGATCAACATCGAGCCAGCCGGCGCTTCTACTGGGAGCGCCGCGCCGATCGCCGCGACGAGCGGCTCGGCCACGAGTGTCACCTTGCCGATCCCCGCATCATTGGCCGCTGTCAGCATCGCGCTTCGCTCGGCTTGGGTCGAATCCGCCGGCACGCCGACAAGCGCGCTGATCGATCGCCGATGCTTGCGGCCAAGGGCCCGCGACAGCGCGAAACGCAACAATCCTCTAGCCGCATCGATATCCTGCAAGACGCCGCGGCAAAGCGGCCTCTTGATCTGGAGATTGCGCGGCGTTCGATCGACCATGGCGTGGGCTTCGGCGCCCGCGGCAACGAGGTCGCTCACCCCGTGCTGGCGGGAGAAGCAGCACAAGGAGGGTTCATCGAAGACGATGCCGTCGCTGCGATGAATGATGCGCACATTCGCGGTGCCGAAATCTATCGCGATCTCGGGCCGCCGCCAGGAGAGGATTGAAACCACGTGGCCGCCTTATCAAGCTACCCCCGGTTTGTCTCCTTTCTTGATCCCCGATCTCAGCCAATCCGGGGCAGCGTCTCGAACTGGTGGAAGGGGGGTGGGCTCGAAAGCGTCCATTCGAGCGTCGTTGCACCGTCCCCCCATGGATTGTCGCCAGCCTTGGCGTCGCGCAGGAACGCCCACAGGATGTTCGCGAAGAAGAATAGCATGCCGAGGGCCATCACCGCGTAGCCGACCGAGGCGACATGATTCCAATAGGCGAAGGCCTCCGGGTAGTCAGGGTAGCGCCGCGGCATGCCCTGAAGGCCGAGAAAATGCATTGGGAAGAAGAGAATATTGACCCCGGCAAAGAAGATCCAGAAATGGAGCTTTCCCAAGATTTCGCTGTACATTCGGCCGGTCATTTTCGGGAACCAGTAGTAAAATCCGGCAAACAGCGAGAATACGGCGCCGAGCGACAGAACATAGTGGAAGTGTGCTATCACATAGTAGGTATCCTGCAGCGCGTCATCGATTCCGCCGTTGGCGAGTACCACCCCCGTGACGCCGCCGATCGTAAACATGAAGATGAACCCGAGCGCCCAGAGAAGAGGGGTCTTGAACGTTATCGTCCCGCCCCATAGCGTCGCGAGCCACGAGAAGACCTTTATGCCCGTAGGCACGGCGATCACCATCGACGCCGCGGTGAAATAGATTTTGACGTTGACCGACAACCCCACCGTAAACATGTGGTGCGCCCACACGATGAACCCGATGACCGCAATCGCCACCATCGCATAGGCCATGCCAAGATAACCGAAGACCGGTTTGCTACTGAAGGTCGACGTCACCTGGCTGATGATCCCGAACCCGGGCAGGATCATGATATAGACCTCGGGGTGTCCGAAGAACCAGAAGAGGTGCTGATAGAGCAGGGGATCGCCGCCGCCTGCCGGATCGAAGAACGTGGTTCCGAAGTTGCGGTCCGTGAGGAGCATCGTAATCGCCGCAGCCAGGACCGGCAAGGCGAACAACAGCATGAAAGCCGTCACGAGCATCGACCAGCAGAACAGCGGCATCTTATGCAGCGTCATACCCGGCGCTCGCATGTTGAAGATGGTCGTGATGAAATTGATCGCCCCAAGGATCGACGAAATGCCGGCGAGGTGCATCGAGAGGATCACCATGTCTACCGCCGGTCCAGGCGACCCGCTGGTAGCCAGCGGCGCGTAGAGGGTCCACCCGGTTCCCGCTCCGTTGCCGGAGCCGCCGGGCACGAAAGCGGACGCAAGGAAAAGCGGGAATGCGGCCGCCAGCAACCAGAAGCTCATATTGTTCATGCGCGGGAATGCCATGTCGGGCGCGCCGATCAGGATCGGGACCATCCAGTTCCCGAAGCCCCCCACCATCGCCGGCATGATCACGAAGAAGATCATGATCAGACCATGCGCCGTCACCAGGACATTCCAGAGATGGAGAGAGGCGGAAAAGTCGCCGCTGCCCAGCCATAACGGGAGATACTGGATTCCCGGGTGCGCGAGTTCGAGGCGCATCATCCCGGAGATGGCGGCACCAAGGAGCCCGGCGACAATCGAGAAGATCAGGTAGAGCGTGCCGATATCCTTGTGGTTCGTCGACATGAACCAGCGCACGAAGAAGGACGGCTTGGCTTCGTGTCCCCCGGCCTCCTCCTGATAAGCGCGAAACGCTGTTCCTCCTGCTACGGCGCCGCCCATCATCGTCTCCTCGCACAAGCCGGAGACGATAGGACTTGGGCAGCTTCAACGCCGCCCGCGGACGCGCCCCATCCGCGGCTGCGCAGTGCCGACCGCGCAACCTGTCGTCACGAAAAATGGCGCTTTCGTCTCTTCGGCCAGTGATCTACCACCCAGCCCATCACCAACAAAGATCATCTTTTCGCTGGATCGCAGCAATAATTATGGTGTTACTTGGATGATCGCTCACCGATCTTGATCGCGACCGGGAAAATATTAAAATCGATCGCAGCAATTGCATGCTCACCGGGCGCATCGCGTGGAACGAGCGCGCCTTTTCCTCTCATGGACGAGGCTCATCGGACGCATCACGACTCCAGCCTGAAACCAAGAATGCGGCGACGGGCACGGCCAGAAAAATGAGCAGCATGATCTGCGCGTTGCTCAAAACCTCATACTCGCTGAGGCAAATAAGGCCGAAAGTGACGCCTGCGAGAATAACCGTCCACAAAGCTCGCCCCCAAGTGAACGAAGCCCGTGTCGAACGATCTCTCGGCATCTGCCCCATCATGAGGCATCCTCTCCTGAGTGGCGCAAGCCGGAAACCAGGTACCGTTGTTTGGCCTGCCAGGAGAGAGTGGGGCATCGGGCGCTACCGTGCAAACGAATGTTCTTGCCCACTTGCAGCAAGATTTATGCGGCACGACCCAACGGATATTCGGGACTTCGCTGCTTGCCCCCGCCCAAATCAGAACAGACCATGGCTGCCTCCAACCGCACCGATGACGGTCCCGACAGCGGCAGCCAGCAAGACGCGATGCATCGCTTCCATACGCGTGAAAACAGCAGCCGGGTCATTTGATCCGGCCATGCGCCGGTGGAGAAGGAATGGCTCGATGATGAAAAGCATCACCGCGAATACGAGCCAAAGCGCGACCATCGCGTGCATCCACCAGAGATGAGGGTCGCCGAAGCGCTCCCACATCTCGCCGCGCCAAACCATCCAAAACCCGCTCGCACCAGCAAGCAGCACCCAAAGGCGAGCCTGCGGGGCGAAGCGGCTTTCGTATCGATGGAAGGCGGCAAGCCTGTCGTTGGGCCGCTGCTCTGCGCGCACGGACGGCATCACCACCAGCGTCACGAAGGCCACGCCGCCGATCCAGAATAGGACGGCGATGACATGCACGACGCGGGCGATGATGAAATCCTGCATCGGCTTTGGCTCAAGCCGCCAGAAGCTCGTCGGCCGGGCCGAAAAACTCATAGTGGATCCGGTCCGAGGCCACTCCGGCAAGCGACAGCGCCGAGACGGCCGCGCGGAGGAACGGGCGCGGACCGCAAATATAGAAATCGGCGGCGCCTACAGGTGTGTTCGCGATCAGCCACTCGTCGGTGATGATCCCCGCGTGATCATAGTCCCTGCCCGCGACTTCACCGGAAAGCGGCGTCTGATGGAAATCGACGACTTCGATCGCGGCCGCGTTTGCCGCGATCGTCCGGACATGATCCCGCATCGCATGGGTCTCGCGGTCATGGGTGCCGTGGATGTAGTAGGTCTGCACGCCCTTGTGGCGTGCCGCGATCGTCTCGAGCATGGCGACCATCGGCGTCAGGCCGACGCCGCCCGAGAGCAGCACGACCGGGCGCTCGGGATGCTCGGCCAGGAAGAACTCGCCGGCCGGCGGCGCCACCTTGAGAATGGTGCCCACCTGGGCATGATCATGTAGCCACCCCGATGCCAGCCCCTGCGGCTCGCGCTTCACCGAGATGCGATAGGTCTCGCCATTGGCCGCGTCCGAAATGGAGTAGTTGCGCTTGACCGGCGGATGCCCGGGAATCTCGAGCCAGAAGGTCAAATATTGGCCCGCCTTGTGTTCGATGACGCGCCGGTCGTCGATGGGCCGCAGGATGAAGGAACTGATCACGCTGCTTTCACGGACGATCTGCTCGATGCGGAATTCGCGCCACCCGTTCCAACCACCGGGAGCCCCCAACTGCTCGCCATAAACGCGCTCTTCACGGGCAATCAGGATATCCGCGAGGAACCAATAGGCCTCGCCCCAGGCAGCGAGGATATCGTCCGTCGCCGCCTCGCCCAGCACCGCCTTGATCGCACCAAGCAAGGCCTCGCCGACGTGCGGATAGTGCTCGGGCAGGATCTGCAAGCCGACATGCTTCTGAGCGATGCGCTCGACCGCCGGAGCCAGGGCACCGAGATTCTCGATATTGCTGGCGTAAGCCAGGATCGCCCCCGTCAATGCACGCGGCTGCGAGCCCGCGTCGCCGTGGTGCGACTGGTTGAACAGATCGCGGATCTCCGGGTTCTGAAACATGCGGGCGTACATTTCGTGCACGATATCGAGGCCATGGGCCTCGAGCGCGGGAACGGTGGCTTTGACGAGCGCAATGGTGCGCTCGCTGAGTGTCTTCGACATCAACGTCTCCTTGGATTCAAATAAGGAAAATCAACAATCTAGATAGGTTATGCGCTCAACCGGGCGGTTGATTGTAGAAATCGACCTGCATCTTCATGGGCCCCTGCGGTGTTACGAAATGCGGCTGCTCGGGCAGGACGATGGCGGCCTGCTCGGCGTCAAGAAGGATTTCGGATGGCGGTTCAAGATAGGAAAGCCGGAGCTTGCCCTCGAGAACCCGTATGAGGCCCCAGACCCCAGCCTTGGTCGCATGACGACCTCGCAGGGCAGATGGCAGGGAATCCTGATCAAATACCGGGGTCGACCGGTATGGGGCCGGCGCTTTCGCGGCGGGCTGGGCCTTCGCGGCGCGAGCCGGATCGTCCTCGTCGGTCACGTCAAAGCCCCCTCACCCAGCGCGGCACCGGGCCTTGCCGATGCGCCGGTCGGCGGCCGGTCCAATCGAAAGAACATCGCCAGTTGCAGGCTTTCCGCGATCCTACGGGCCTTTGCCTGGAGCGCGGCCGCTGCTTGAGAGTCCATCAACTCGTCAGTCGTTTGCGTCCAGAGCGCCAACCAGCGTTCGAACAGAGCGGGAGTTATACGGTCCCGATGTTGCATATGCGCCGGGACCGGCTGACCCTTGTAGCGCCCGGTGGTCAACATCACCGAGGACCAGAAATTCGCCAGCTTCTCAAGATGCTCGGGCCAATCGCCGATTGCATCGTTGAATATGGGCCCTAGCGCGTCATCCGCCCGAACGCGCGCGTAGAAGGCATCGACCAGGCTCTTCAGCCCGTTGTCGTCCATCTGCAAGCGGATCATGGCGCGACTCCGTAAAACATGCATCTGATATGCAGCTATCAAACGCGAGCAAAAGATGCAACTAAAATACTGCTATTTTCCGATTGCACCGGGCCCAGTGCGATGGGGCCGATCACACCGCGCGACCACCTTGGCGTCAGTGATTACCCCGTGGAGGCGGCTATCGGTTGGAGTCCTGTCGTAAGGTCGGCGACTTCAACGCTGCGATGACGAGACTGCGCACGACCTGCCCGCGCGCGCCCCGCTGGGAGCTCGCTGCGAGCACCTCGCGCCGAATGCGCCTCACGAGGTGGCGCAGTTCAGCGAGATTCGGTTTTCTCTCCTGGCCCAGCGCCGCAATGAGGGCAGGATAGTGCCAAACGCGCGATACGATCACGGTCTTGACCCAGGCTTGGCCAAACGATGCTTTTCGTCGCCCGGAGATTCGGCCCTCGCAGCCTGAGCGGCAAAATACAGCCCGGCCGACGCAACGAGCCCGAACACGGCGGCCATCTTGAAGAATTCGCTATGTCCCAAAGCCGCGAACCAAATCCCGCCAATCATCCCGAGCAACAAGGCCCATCCCCAGCGACGATGGTGAATACGGCCAGCGACCCACCAGGCGAGGTACGTAAGAAGGGCGGCGGCCAACAGGCTGCCTACCGTCATTCCGACGGCCACGGCCAAGATCTTCAACATCGGCATAGCTGCCTCCATCGATATCCCGCCGGCCACAGGCGGGTATCCTTCCACCCTCCCCTGATTCGCCTGGATATTATATCGTATTACGATGTATTTGCAAAGAGACGGCCCGCGGTAGTGCTCTCACCAAGGGCGCCCGGCCGAACCCGTTTTTGGGCGGACGTCTCCAGTCCCAATCGGTGGTGAACGAGAGGCCGTCGGACCGCAAATTGCGGCCAATCAATCCGCTTGGACCGCGCTTCCCATCGACCAAACCGCCACGACATCGTCGTTGGCAGGGTTCTCAATGCGCAGCTCTTCGAATGCGACTGCAACCACGCAGATCGGCCGCTGCTCGCTACCTGCCGGCTGCATACAGCGTACCGGTCGCCCATCGGGCAGCTTGTCGAGACGTCCGACCAGCTTCAGGCGAAATCCGCGCGAGGTGTTCAACTGCTCGGGAGCAAACCGTTTCACAGCATCGAACGATCGCGGTGCGCGCACCGAGCCGTCCGAGGGGTCAGCCTTGAACTCCGCCACCGCCAGGGTCTGCCCCGGCAATGTCACCGGGCGAGCATCCGGAACCGCGACCTCGCCGGTATTTTCGGGACAACTCTCGGATGACGACCACGGCCGGCTTATCCAGAAGCCTTTCAGCGTCGGTTTCATCGCCGAGGACTCGGCGAGGCCCCAGTCGCGCACGGACCATGTCGTCGGCGAGACGCGGATGCGCAGCGTCCGCCCCTCGGCATCGTATCGCCAACTCAGGGGTGCGTTGGCGTCTATCGGAGATGGCCCGTCACAGCCGAATGGAATTGCCAGTTCGACACGGCGCCCAACCAGCTCCAGAATATCCGCCGGAAATGCAGTATGCGACGCCGAAACATCCGCAGCACGGCCGGCAAGCTCAATAAGTTCGGCCCGCTCCAGGACCTGCGGCTGCTCGGGTTCCAATCGGGCTGGGGCACCAGGCTCGGGTCGGACCGCAATCGGCGGGTCCGGTTGCGGAGAACTCGCCCGCCCAATAAGAAATCCAGCCATGCCAATTGCGATCGCGGCTACAAATGAACCGGCAATCACAAGGCGGCTTGTCCTGAGGCTCGGCTCCCGCATCCGCACCTTGATAGACAAGTGCAGGCCATGGCTCCAGACCCTATCGCAGCGCCGGCCGCCCCCGCGACCATTGACAGAGGCCGGCCATCCTTCGAGGCACATCGACGATGACGATCGACCAGATTCTGACATTGCTGGTGCTCGCCGCAGTCGTAGCCATGCTGATCTGGGATCGGCTGCGCGCCGACGTCGTGGCTCTTGCCGGCGCTGCCATCCTGCTGATGGCTGGGGTTGTTCACCCCTCCGAAGTGCAAAGTGCGTTCGCCAGCCCCGCGATCATCACGCTGGCCTCGTTATTCGTGATTGCTTACGCGCTTGAACTGTCCGGGCTGCTCGACCGCGCGATCGCCGTAGGCGTAAAGCTTTGCAAGCGCAGGGGCTCAAAGGGTATTTGGCTGCTGCTCTCGATGATCGGGGGCGTATCATGCTTTCTCAACAGCACGCCCATCGTCGTGCTCGGCGCCCCGGTTATACGGGACGTCGCAAATGCGCTCCGACAGTCTCCGAAGCGATACCTGATACCCCTGTCCTACATCACGGTGCTGACAGGCTGTTGCACGCTGATCGGCACTTCCACCAATCTGCTGGTCGACGACATGGCGCGGGTCGCCGGACAGCCCCGGTTTGGCATCTTCGAAATCACCCCGGTTGGCCTGCCCATAGCACTCGCGGGCGGACTGTACCTGTTCCTGGTCAGCGGACGCCTCCTAGGCAAACACGAGCATGAAGAGCGCGACAAGGATGCGCCGCCGGTGGATCCCTCACATATCGCCAGCGCCCAAGTCGGCGACGCAAGCCTGTTCGCGATCAAGCGACCACTCCAACCAGGCAAGGCCATCACCGCGCTCGGAGTGTTCGCCGGAGCGATCATCCTTGCGGCGCTGAACGTCGCACCAATCGCCGCTACCGCGTTCGCAGGAGCAGTGCTTCTCATCCTGGTGCGCGTCATCAGCGCGGACGAAGCCTATAGCGGGCTAAAGCCGGAGATTCTTATCCTCATCGCCGGCATGGTCGTTATCGGCATCGCCATGGAGAAAAGCGGTCTTGCCGAGCAGGCCTCACGGCTCCTGATTGACAACGTCCACGATCTCAGCCCGCTCGTGGCTCTCATCGTGCTTTACCTCATAACCATGGTTTTAACGGAGCTTCTCTCCAATGCGACGGTGGCCGTGCTGGTGACCCCGGTGGCGGTCGCCTTGGCCGAAAGCCTGGCCGTCAGTCCTCGTCCATTTCTTGTCGCCGTGATGATGGCTGCCAGCGCGGCATTCGCCACGCCATTCGGCTACCAGACGAATGTCATCGTCTATCAAATGGCAGGCTATCGCTACATGGACTTCGTCCGGATTGGACTGCCGCTCAATCTCCTGACATGCGCCGTGGCGATCGTTGCTATCCAGGCCTTCTTTCCATTTTGAGATTACCGCAGCCAGACGAGCCGCTGGGCTGATTTCGGTCCGCAAGCTGGACAAGTCCACCCCGCCGATCACCCGCTACTCTCCGCGCGGATCCTTGCCAGGCCCCATAACGGCAGGTCTCGGCCAGCGCAGAGCTAGGCCAGGTGCGCCTTGCTGAGGCGCGGCAGGTTGCGCGATTCATTCCAATTCCAAGTCCTATCTTCAGCCTCACGCAGACCCCATCCGATTGCGGTCCCATCGGTCGGCGTTAGCTTCCGCGCATACGAGATCGGCGAGTTGATCGACCTCGGCCAATTGAGACGCAGCGTGGTGCTGACCCATGCCTTCACTTATCGAATCGAGATGCAAGCGGTACGCCTTCTTGGCGCCAAAGACTTCGGCGATATAGCGATCGAAGATGGTGTGAAGCGCGCTGGGAATTCCCTTTTCGGCAAGCCACGCATCGCTCGAAGCCGAGGTCGATATCTGCACCAACCGAACATTGGCGAGCGGCTTCACCGCCTCCGCATGCTTTGCGAAGGACACGACGCTTCCCACGACTCGTTCGAGATACCCTTTAAGCATTGCCGGCGGCGCTCCGAACCAGACCGGATACACGAATACCAGCACGTCCAACCGCTGAAGCCTTTCGCATTCCGCGAGGTTCTCAGGGAGCGGCGAGAACCCGGATTTCCCGGGCTGCTCGTGAGCCTTGAGGATAGGGTCGAACCCTTCGCGGTAGAGGTCACGAATGTTGCTGACCTGGCGATTTCCGTGTGCGCGCGCTTGCCAGCGTTCGGCGATGCTAGCGCAAAAACTGTCGGGATTTGGGTGCGCGAGAACGACCAGCTGGCTGACGGGCGGCGGGGATCCCAAGGCGACCTCCTCTAGAATTCATGGCGCGTAGTGGCAGGCGAGGCCCGGTGGCGCATTGGCTCCATCTGCCGGAAGTTCTCGATCCAGGCTGGAACTGGCCGCGCAGTGGCCGCGACTCTGAGTTGCAACGCCGAGTTTACCTCCGCGAGCCATGCCGCTGCAACTCTCTGCGACTTCAAGCGCGAGCGCTATAGGTGCTGGAATTCGGACCCGAAAAAACAGACGGGTTTGGCGCGCGATCATACGTCGGGGACAACGCCTCAGGCCGCTTCCGCAAACTCGCTCCCACCGGGAAGAACAAATCGAATTTGCTGCCCGCGCCGATCACACTGTCAATCTTCATGAATCCGCCCGCCTGCTTCATGAATAGATCGACCTGAGGAATTCCCAGACCGGTACCCTTCTCGGCCTTGGTCGTAAAAAACGGATCGAGGATCCTTTGCACGACACTCGCCGACATGCCCAATCCGTTGTCTCGGACTCGAACGCGGACAAAAGAGCCGGCATGCTGGCCTGGTTGTGCGGTCCAAGACACCAATCCCGTGGTGATTTGGATGACGCCCCCATCAGGCATCGCATCACATGCGTTGACGACAAGATTCATGATAGCCGAATTGAATTGCGGAGGATCGAAATCAAAATCCGGAACTTCTGGATCCAACTCCAGATCAATTCGAGTATCGACTCCGGCCGCGTACCCCAAAAGCGTTTCCAAATGCCGCAGAGCATCATTCACGTTTTCAGGATGGATATCGCAGTCGTGCCCACTCGCGAAATCCAGGAGTCGCTTCGTCATCCTCATCCCGCGCGCCACCCCCTCTTGGGCTCCCGTGAGAAAGCTGTCTGACAAGTCGGGCTCGGATTCGTGTCGCTTCGCCAGGTTCAACCCCGCGGAAATCACGGCGAGGATGTTTCTGAAATCGTGCACAAAGCCTCGGCTCATCTGACCCAAAGCGATCATTTGTTGAATGGCAGGTGCGCTCAACTCTTGAGCGCTAAGCTCTTTATTGTTCACCGTCGCATCCTCGCATCCGCGAGACGGTCTGATAGGAGTTTCGACTGGCATAACAGGATCCCTCCCGCCGGCTGATGCCCGGCGTGATCCGGGCAGTCCAATTCGTGCGATGAACGATGCGCGCTGGTTTAGGAGAAGTCTAAGTAATATTATTGCCTCTTGATAGCAATTTTTTGATCTTATGGGACGCGGCATCCCGGCGCGTGCGAGTAAGGTCCGCAGAGGCATTTTATCTGCCGCCCGCTCCCCGCCTATCTGCCTATTCGCAATCATCGGTCGCGCCCCAGGCGACGGGCCTGGTGGCGGACTTACCCATAGCTAGTCACCATCTCCTCGGATGTCGCCACCATCGCGGTGCCGCCAGCGGCGCCTTGCGGCAAACATGAATAATCCTGTGCCGCGCGGGAACCTTCGGCGACCAAATCCATCAAATGCGCGAAATGGAGGCACCGACGATGGGTCAACCGAAAGTTGATCTGCGCGAATTGACCGACGCAGCCTTGGCTGCGCGGATCGTCGTCGGCGACGCCGATGCCGCGACGATCGTCATTCAACGAAACAACCAGCGCCTCTATAGGGCCGCATTCAGCATTCTATCCAATCGCTCCGAGGCCGAAGATGCATTGCAAAGCGCCTATCTGCGCGCTTTTGCAGGGATAGCGGCCTTCGGCGGGCGATCATCGCTTTCCACATGGCTGACCCGAATTGTCATCAACGAAGCGCTCGGCCGCGTCCGGGCAGCGCGGCGCCGAGAGGGTTGTTTTGATGGCAGCTCCGTACTGGTGCTCGATGAATACAGGGACAAGCTCATGCGCGGTTCGATTGGCGGAGGGCCGCCCGACCATGTGCTGGCTCGGCAACAGCTGCGCCAGATGCTCGAATCGGCGATCGCCGCCCTCCCTCGCGATTTTCGCCTGGTCTTCATCCTGCGAGATATCGAAGGATTGAGCGTCGAAGCGGCCGCAGCGGCGCTCGAGGTTCCGCAGGCGACGGTAAAGACCCGGCATCTGCGCGCAAGGCGGCGGCTGCAGAAATTGCTCGATCCCGAAATCAGCACGGCCTTGCAGGGAACCTTCCCGTTCGCGGGCGGAGATTGCGAGGCGCTGACCGCGCGCGTGCTGCAGCGGTTCCGAATGAAGCCACGAATAATCGCTATGGAGAAACAGGAAGATGACGAATTTCCCAAGTAGCAACCGCCGTTCGATCCTGGCCGGCGGCGTGACCACGCTTTCCGCAGCCGGGCTTGTTGCCCTATTGGGCAGCAGCCTGCCCGCTGAGGCGAAGCGCCCCAACCGGCCCGGGCAGGACGTGCAGCTCCTCAATGCCGCCCTTGAGCTGGAACACGAAGGGATCGCCGCCTACCAGATAGCCGCAGAGAGCGGCCTGCTATCAGCGGATGTTCTCAAGGTGGGCATTACGTTCCAGAGCCATCACAAGACCCATCGCGACGATCTGGCAGCGGCGATCCGGCGCCTCGGTGGCCAAGCTGCGACCGGCAAGTCGATCGCTGAATACGTCGCTGCCCTGGGCGCTGCGGCTTTGAAAACCCAAAACGACGTCCTCAAGCTTGCGTTGCAACTCGAGCGCGGTGCCGCAAACGCCTATCTGGGTCTAATTCCCTCACTCGAGGCGACCGAGTTCCATCTGCTATCCGCGCGTATGGCCGGGGACGAGGCCTTCCATGCAGCGATCCTGGGGAATGCCTTGAACGAGCCAATTCCGCAGAAGGCACCCATTTTCGGATAAGCTACATGGCTCGGTTCACCTTCCGAACAATGACGGGCGCGCTCGCTCTCGGCGTCGCAATGGCGACCGGTAGCGCGCTGGTCGCAGGAACCGAGCCTCCGCGCGGCGATGCCGCACGGGGGGGCGACCTGTATCGGGTGAAATGTGGAGGCTGTCATTCCCTCGACAGCAATCGAGTCGGCCCCGCGCATCGGGGAGTTGTCGGCCGGCGGGCGGGGAGCGCTCCCGGCTTTCGCTATTCAAAAGCGCTGGCGACGTCGCGCATTGTCTGGACCCCGGCCAATCTCGATCGTTGGCTGACAGCGCCGACGCTCATGGTGCCAGGCACGTCGATGGGGTTTCGCCTTGGTTCGCCGCAAGATCGCGCCGATGTCATTGCCCATCTCGCGCGGGACGCTTCCTCCCGTTGAGAGCAACACATCGGCCCCGCACGTCATTTGGTCGTCGCTGAGTTTCGTGGGCCCGATAGCGAGCGACCAGGGCACGCCGCATAGATCGGCTTGAACGCGAATTATCGGGAACGAATTCGGCCGGGCGCGATCCAATAGTGAGGGGTGCAATCGATACCTGCTGCATTGGGCATCAGGCAAGCGTGCCGACGGCGCGAAGGAGCATCGCATGAGCACCGAAACATCAGCATTGTCCGGGCCCGACCTCACCCTTGGCATTCCTCTTTCGGCACTTCCCGAAGGAGCCATGCTGCAAGGTCATGCAGGCGGCGAAGCCGTCCTGCTTGTCCGACGCGCCGGCCGACTGTTCGCCGTTGGCGCATACTGCACGCACTACGGCGCGCCACTTGTTGGCGGTCTTGTCGTCGATGCGACGATTCGATGCCCATGGCACCATGCCTGCTTCGACTTGCGCACGGGCGGAGTGCTCCGCGCTCCGGCACGTGATCCGCTGCCGCAGTGGCGGGTGGAGGAGGCGCTCGATGTCGCATATGTGCGCGAGAAGCTGGGTGGGTGGACGGCTCCTGTTTTGGCCGACCGTAACAGGTTGCCGGCATCGGTCGTCATTGTCGGGGGCGGCGCGGCAGGCAACGCGGCGGCGGAAACGCTTCGCAGGGAGGGATACGCCGGCACGATCACGCTGCTGAGCGCCGACGATGCTTTGCCGTGCGATCGGCCCAATCTTTCCAAAAACTATCTTGCCGGGACGGCCGCAGAGGAGTGGATCCCGCTTCGGTCAGCCGAATTCTACCGGAAGCACGAAATCGACGTGCGTCTCAGTGCCTCCGTGACCTCGCTCGACGTCGCCGCACGACAAGTGATTTTGGCAGACGGCAGCCGCTGGGCCTACGATGCCCTCCTCCTCGCCACCGGGGCCAGCCCGGTTCATCTCGATATCCCCGGCTCCTCCCTCCCGCATGTGCACTATCTGCGCACCGCCGGGGACAGCCGCAACCTCGTAGCCGCTGCGGTCGCCGCGAAGCGCGCTGTCGTCATTGGCGCGAGCTTCATCGGCCTCGAGGTCGCCGCGTCGCTCCGTGCCCGCGGCATTGAGGTGCATGTCGTCGGCAGGGATACGGTTCTGATGGAAGCCGTCCTGGGACCGGAGATCGGAACGTTCCTCCAGACCTTGCACGAAAGTCATGGCGTAACCTTCCACCTCGATACGACCGCCACCAGGATCGAACAAAGTCAGGTGACGCTGGCGACGGGAGAAAGCGTAGAGGCGGATCTGGTCGTCATCGGGATCGGTGTGCATGCGGAGACGAAGCTGGCGGAAAAGGCGGGTCTCACCATCGATCGCGGCGTGTCGGTGAACGAGTTTCTGGAAACGAGCGCCCCCAACGTGTTCGCTGCGGGCGACATCGCGCGCTGGCCCGATCCCCTCACGGGCGAAAGGATCCGCGTGGAGCATTTCGTCGTTGCCGAGCGCCAAGGGGAAACCGCCGCACGCAACATCTTGGGCCGCCGTGAGCGATTTGCAGCGGTCCCCTTCTTCTGGACCGAGCAATATGATCTCGGGATCGCCTATGTAGGTCATGGCGCCGGCTGGGATGACATCGAGGTGAATGGCGATCTGCAGGAGCGGAATTGCACGATCATTTTTCGGCGTCGCGGACAGAAACTCGCGGTCGCTTTGATCCACCGGGATCTTGAAGGCCTGCACGCCGAGCTCGAATTCGAGAGATCGGCCGATCGACGCGGAGGCCGACCTGACCCCGGCGCTCCGGCGCTGCTGTCGGCGGGCAGCTAGAAACGCCCAACGAAATTGGGGGCCTGATTATGCAACGATTTGGAGGAACGGCGATGGAGATCGATCAGGCTGGCGATGTATCGCGAGAAGCAGTCGGCATTTTTCACAGCTCGCTGGGGCTGCAAGACGCAATCGACGAGCTGCTGAGCTCGGGATTTCACAGATCCGAGCTCAGCCTGCTGGCAAGCGAACGCGCGGTGGAGGAGAAGCTGGGCCATCGATATTCGAGGGTTGATGTTCTGGCCGACGATCCCGATGTGCCCCGCGCGGCCTTCGTATCGACTGAAGCGATTGGCGATGCTGAGGGCGGGATCATCGGAGGGCTCGTTTATGTCGGAGCGCTCGCCGCGGTGGGGGCCGTCGTGGCCACGGGCGGAACCCTGCTCGCTGTTATCGCTGGCGCCGCGCTCGCCGGAAGTGCCGGCGGCCTCATCGGTTCGGTGCTCGCCAAACGTCTCGGTCAGCATCATGCAGAGTATCTCCAGGAGCAGATTGTGCGGGGCGGCCTGTTGCTGTGGGTACGCACCCGGGATCCTGCCAGCGAAAAGCGCGCCATCGAGATTCTCAAGAAGCATTCGGCGGACAAGGTTCATCTTCACATGCTCCCGCTCAAGGCGGACGCGGCCTGACGAAGGTTGGCCGCCGAGCACTGCGGTCGCCCACGGACCACGACCGATCTTGGAGTTCACGTGACCAAGCTGGAATCATTGTTGTCGGAAGTCCGGGCTTGCCGCGCATGCGGCGACCTCCTGCCGCTCGGCCCGAGGCCCGTTCTACAAATGTCGGCTACCGCGCGAATCCTCGTCGCCAGCCAAGCCCCGGGCACCAAGGTCCACGCAAGCGGCGTTCCTTTTTCCGACGCGTCTGGCGATCGGTTGCGGGAATGGATGGGGATGACTCCGGATCAATTCTATGACGCAACAAATGTCGCCATTGTTCCAATGGGCCTTTGCTATCCGGGACGTGGGGCTAGCGGCGATGCGCCGCCGCGCCCGGAATGCGCGCGCCAATGGCGCGAGCGGCTGCTCGGAGCGATGCCTGATCTGCGCCTGACCCTTCTGGTCGGAAGCTATGCGCAAAATCATGTGCTGGGCCCGGGCACCGTTACCGAGCGGGTCAACGGCTTCTCAAGTTACCTCCCGAGATACTTCCCCCTCCCGCACCCGTCGTGGCGTGCGGCAATCTGGGCGCAAAAGCACCCTTGGTTCGACGAAGAAGTCCTTCCGGCACTGCGCGCCGCGATCCGGCGGTCCTGGCCGGAGCTGAACGACCCCGAACAGCTTCGCAATAGCGCGGCAAGCTTGCATCGGTGACCGTCCAATGGCCGCCACACATCCAATCTTCACGATCGGGCATTCGACGAAGCCGATCGCGGCCTTCGTCGAACTGCTAAGTGTCGGGAAGGTGGCGAGCGTCGTGGATATCCGCAGCATCTCGCGCTCGCGGGCCAACCCGCAATATAATCGCGATGTCCTACCGGCTGCTCTCGCCTCCTGTCAGATCGGCTACGACGAGATTCCTCAATTGGGCGGACTGCGCAAGAAATCCAAAACCATTCCACCCGACGTCAACGGCTTTTGGATCAATCGGAGTTTCCACAATTACGCGGACTACGCCTTGTCGGCCGAGTTTCGGACGGGCCTGGATCGTCTGCTCGAACTCGCAGCCAGCCGCCGCTGCGCAATCATGTGCGCGGAAGCGGTCTGGTGGCGATGTCACCGCAGGATCGTCTCCGACTATCTGCTTCATCTAAACAGGGAGGTCTTCCACCTGATGGGGAGATCCCACGCTGAACCGGCCGTGATGACCGCTGCTGCACGCGTCGAGGCGGAGGGTCTGGTTTACCCTGCCCTTCCACACGGGCCGAGTTCGCCCACCTAGCCGGGGCGCTCGCCGGCCACCTCTCCCTCGCCAAAAAGCTCTGCGACGATCACCGCGGCATCACGTTGGATCGCGACCAGATGCTCGGCGCTGCGAAAGCTCTCCGCGTAGAGCTTGTAAATAGCCTCGGTGCCGGACGGGCGTGCGGCAAACCAGCCGCCTGCGGTCGAGACCTTGATGCCGCCGAACGGGGCCCCGCTATCGTGCGCGGCGGTCAGCTTTGTTGCGATCCGATCACCCGCCAGCTCAGTGGCTCGGATCTGAGCGGCTGAGACGCCGCGCAGCAAATCCATTTGCTCCGGCGCCGCCGGCGCGTCGGTCCGTTCGTACCAGGACTTGCCGAATTCGTGGGTCAGGCCCTCATAGACCTGGGCCGGATCGCGGCCCGAGCACGCCATTATTTCGGCCCCCAGCAGACAAAGCGCTAAACCGTCCTTGTCGGTCGTCCAGACCGAGCCGTCACGTCGAAGCAGCGAGGCGCCCGCACTTTCCTCGCCAGCAAAGCCAAGCGCGCCAGAGTACAGCCCATCGACAAACCATTTGAACCCGACCGGCACTTCGACGAGCTTGCGACCGAGGCGAGCCGCGATGCGATCGATCATGGCGCTGCTCACCATCGTTTTGCCGATCCCGCAGCGCTCCCCCCACTCGGGGCGATGCTCGAACAAATAGGCGATCGCTGAAGCCAGGTAGTGATTGGGCTTCATCAGGCCGCCGCCCGGTGTGACAATTCCGTGGCGGTCGGCATCGGTATCGTTGCCAAAGGCAAGGTCAAACCGATCGCGCATTTCGATTAGCCGCGACATTGCGTAGGGTGACGAGCAATCCATCCGGATTTTTCCGTCCCAATCCGCGGTCATGAAGCCGAACGTGGGATCAATCTTGGTTTCGACGACCGTGCCATTGAGGCCGTAGCGCTCGATGATCTCCATCCAGTAGCCGACACTGGCGCCGCCGAGAGGGTCAATGCCCAGCGACAATCCCGACGCCTTGATCGCCGCCATGTCGATCACGCCAGAAAAATCTCCGACATAGTGATGCAAATAGTTGTGGCCACGCGAACAGGATGAACGTCTCGCGCGCTGGTAGGGGACACGTCCGACATCGCGAACTCCGGTTTCAAGTAACCGGTTCGCGGTCCCCTCGATCCAGTCCGTGATTGCCGAGCCGGCGGGCCCTCCCGTCGGCGGATTGTACTTGAACCCGCCGTCCTCTGGGGGATTGTGCGAAGGCGTGAGGACAACGCCGTCGGCAAGCCCTGCCGTACGCCCCCGATTGTAGGCGAGGATGGCGTGCGAAATGACGGGTGTGGGCGTATAGCCGCCGTCCACGTCGATAAGCGTCACGACGTCGTTGGCGACAAACACTTCCAACGCGGTTTCGAACGCCGGCCGCGAGAGGGCGTGGGTGTCGATCCCGAGAAACAGTGGCCCGTCGATACCTTGCCGCTCGCGATAGAGGCAGATCGATTGAGCGATAGCGATAATGTGCGCCTCGTTGAACGAGTTTCGCAATGCGGAGCCCCGATGCCCCGAGGTGCCGAAATGGACGCGTTGCGACGCCTGCGATGGATCTGGAACCCCCGCAAAATAGGCATCGACAAGATCCTCGGGCCGGATCAGCCGGGCGGCGTCGAGCAGCTTTCCAGCTGCCGGGTCCACGCGAGCCCCGGTCATGGCTTCGTCGAACCTAAGATTTTGGACGGGCCCCTTAATATCAACATTTTTCATCTCAAGGTGAAATAATATTCATTTGCTAGATGACAATAGCAGGAAGATGATGGGGGTTGCAACAAAGGGATGCAAAGCGATCGCCCAAGCACTCGCAAGCCGCTCTCTTTGAAAACCCGAGCAATCGGAATGAATATTGAAAGTGCAATGACCAGTTCCGCAACTGTTCGGCGCCTCGGAGTTCATCCGGGCAGCAGCACCGCACGCTCCCTCGCTCTGGGCCGTCTCGTCCACTAATCGACGGAGGGGCCCAGGGCAATTTTCCGCTGCGACGAAAGATCGTCCGGCTGACGCGAAATCCGGCTTTCGCAACTTTCGCCTGTTGTGAAACGCCCAACTCTCGGTCCGGAACGGTTGATCGCCACGCTCGCCGCATCCCGTCGTCGGATGCGCGTTTGAATGGAGGCAATCGTGCTCGATTGTTTTGCTGCCGGCCCCCGCCATCGGATCAATCGCAAGGCGGCGGTTTGGTCCGCCGAGCTACTCAGGGGCTGTGCATGACCGCGCGGATGGAAGCGCGCCACGAGGCCCACTCGGATCTCGAGTTAGCCGCGGCGATCGCGCACCGCGATCCTGCGGCCCTTCGCCTAGTCATGCGCCGTAACGATCAGCGGCTGCTTCGAACCGCGTGGCGGATTTTGCGGAATCGCGACGACGCCGAAGATGCCGTGCAGAGCGCCTACCTCAACGCATTCGCTGGTATCGGCGGTTTTGCGGGGAGATCCACGCTTTCGACCTGGTTGACCCGCATCGTCACCAACGCGGCGCTCGCGCAGGCCCGCCACCTCGGCCAGCGGCGCGCGTGGCTCGACGAGAACAGGGCATCCATACGGGACGATTACAGCGAAAACCTGATGCGCGGGTCGATGCCGGGCTCTCCCGAGCGTGCGTTCGCATGTCGCCAGATCAGGAAGTTCATCGACGATGCGATCGATCAACTGCCGGTCCCATTTCGCACGGTCTTCGTGCTGCGGCAGATCGAGGAACTCGACGTTGGTGAAGTCGCCGAAACGCTCGGCATCAATGTCGCGACCGTAAAGACCCGGCACCTGCGCGCGAAGCGCAGACTTCAACGCGCCCTAGCCCCCAAGCTCGGAAGCGCATTGGCGGACATATTGCCATTCACCAACGAAGCGCATGAGCGATCGGCCTCTCTATCGCCGCGTGCCGTGACGCATCGCGATTGGCCCGACACCCAGGTGGGTGCGTCATGAGCCGGAGGCACAATGAGGTAACTAGCGCGAAACATTCCACATGGACCTTTGACCTAGCGCATCTCTTCGGAAGACTGGTGAACCGCGCGGCGCCAAAACCCCCATGGGATGACACGGCCGCAATTCGCGAGGCGCTCTTCAGCGTCGAGCGTATGGAAGAGCACGCGCGAAGCCTGGCGCTTGCCCAGGCTGTCAAGCCGCACCGGCAATTGGGGCACCCGCTTCTCGACCGCCTGGCGGCCAATGAAGCCAGCCTCGTTCATTCTTATCGATCGATCTGTTCGGCCGTCCACGACAAGGCAGCCATCACCCCGGCGGCAGAATGGCTCATCGACAACTTCCATCTCGTCGAACGGCAGATCCGAGAGGTCCGGCTCGATCTTCCACCACGCTACTATCGACAATTGCCCAAGCTCGCCGATGGTCCTTTCGCAGGCCTGCCAAGAGTCTTCGGGCTCGTCTGGGCGTTCGTCGCGCACACCGACAGCCGGTTCGACAGCACCCTCTGGTGCGCCTTCATCCACGCCTACCAGGAAGTGCAGCCACTAACCATCGGGGAGCTCTGGGCCTCGGCGATCACCTTGCGCATCATCCTGATAGAAAATCTCCGGCGCATCGCAGAGCGCATAGTCTACAGCCGAGACGAACGCCGCATCGCGGATGAGATCGCCGACGGCCTGTTGAGTGTCACCGGCCCCCACCAAGCAGAAGACGATCTGGTCGACCAACTCGGCCCGGCTGCGCCGTCCGATGCGCTAGCGCTTCAGTTGATCCACCGGCTGAGAGATCAAAACCCAGCCCTCACCGCCATGCTGGGCCGGCTCGACGAGCGCCTCGCAGCGGACGGCCGGACGATGGACAGCGCAATCCATGACGAGCAGCAAAGGCAGATCGCGGCCAATGTCACCGTGCGCAACATCATCACAAGCATGCGGCACATTTCGGATGTGGACTGGGCTGTCATCTTCGAACGCGTCTCCCTGGTCGATCCAATGCTCGCCAAGGGCTGCGATTTCGCCGGCATGGATTTCGCGACACGTAACCTCTACCGCACGTCGGTCGAGCAGCTCGCCCGCGGGTCGGGCCACGACGAGGTGGAGGTCGCGCGCCGCGCGGCCGAAGCCGCGGCCGCCGCGACCGAGCACCGTCGAAAGGACCCGGGCTTCTATCTGACCGCCGAAGGTCGTCCGGGGTTCGAAGCCGCCATCGGCTTCAGACCGTCCTTTTGGACGATCGCGAGCCGTGCCTACCGGGCCCTCGGCGTCGGAGGCTACGCAGGCGCGGGCGCGCTCGTCGCGTTGCTGCTGCTCGGATTCCCGGTTCTTTTCCATGTCGAAGCCAGCATGGATTGGATATTGCTGGGCGTGCTGGGGCTGCTGGGCTCTGTGCCGGCGATCGATTCGGCGGTGTCGCTCGTGAACCAGGGGGTCACCCGCCAATTCGGCGTGACGCAGATCCCCGGCCTCGAACTCCGCGAAGGAGTGCCCAGCCATCTGCGCACCCTCGTAGTCGTTCCAACCCTGCTAACCCGCCCCCAAGCGATCATCGAGCAAGTCGAGCAGTTGGAAATCCATCATCTCGCGAGCGTTAGCGGCGACATTCAGTTCGCGCTCCTCTCGGACTGGGTCGATGCAGCAAGCGAGTCGGTCGAGGGCGACGAGATACTGTTGCAGACGGCCATAGACGCCGTTGCCAGCTTGAACCGCCGACACCCGCCGGCGCCCGGCGGTGACAGATTCCTGCTGCTCCATCGCCGCCGCGTGTGGAACGAGAGCCAACGCCGGTGGATCGGCTGGGAACGCAAACGCGGCAAGCTCCATGAGCTCAACCGCCTGCTCCGCGGCTCCGATGATACGACTTTCGTGACGCTGGACGGGCGGCCGCCGACGGCGCCCGAGGGCGTTCGCTATGTCATCACTCTGGACGCGGACACGCGCCTTCCCCCCGATACGGTCCGGCGGCTGATCGGCAAGATGGCCCATCCCTTGAACGAACCGGTCATCGATCCCGCCACTCGCCGCGTCATCGCGGGCTATTCGATTCTTCAGCCACGCGTGACCCCCAACCTTCCCGTCGGAGAGGAAGGCTCGGCCTATCAGCGCGTCTTTTCCAGTCCCAACGGCATCGATCCCTATTCCGCGGCCGTTTCCGACGTCTATCAGGACCTTTTCGGTGAAGGATCCTACGCGGGGAAGGGCATCTACGCGGTTGACGCGTTTGAGACCGTGCTCGCCGATCGCGTGCCTGACTCCACGCTGCTCAGCCACGATCTATTCGAAGGCGTATTCGGCCGCGCTGGTCTCGCCTCCGACGTAGAAGTCGTCGAATCCTACCCGGCCCGCTATGACGTCGCGTCGCTGCGCTATCATCGCTGGGCTCGGGGCGACTGGCAATTGCTGCCCTGGATTTTTGGCTGGAACACTCTCCTCGGAAAATCCCGGCGCATGCCCGCCCAGATGCCGGCAAGCGGCCGCTGGAAGATGGTCGACAATCTGCGGCGGTCGGTCACGCCTTTGACGTGCGTCCTGGCGCTGTTGGCGGGCTGGGCATTGCCGTTCGAAGCCGCCTTGGTTTGGACGCTGTTCTTTCTGACGATGATCGCCTTGCCGAGCCTGTCGCCGGTCCTGGCCGCCGCCGGAGCCCGTCATCCCGGCATCCGCGCGAGGGCGCATTTCGCGAGAATCCTATCCGATCTTGGCAGCGCACTCTCGCAGATCCTGCTGATCGCGATACTTCTCGCGCATCAAGCATGGCTGATGGCCGATGCGGTCATTCGCACTCTACTTCGATTGTTCGTCACCCGGCGCAATCTCCTGCAATGGACGCCGGCAGCCCAGGCGACGATCGGCTCCGATCCGACTATCGGCGCTTATTACAGGTGGATGGGGGGCGCCGTCGTGACCGGCGCTGTCGCAATCGCGGGAACGAGCATTTTTGGCGATGGAACGGTCTATCTGGCCGCACCCTTCGCGATCCTTTGGATCATTTCCCCCGCGGTCGCGCGATGGGTGAGCCGGCCATCGAGCGCGGTGGCAGAGCCTCTATTGGCTGAGCGCGATCGGCAAGCGCTTCGACTGACTGCACGGCGTACCTGGCGCTATTTCGAGACCTTCGTCACCGCGAACGACCACATGCTTCCTCCGGACAATTTCCAGGAGGCGCCATCGCCGGTCCTCGCCAGGCGCACTTCCCCGACTAATATGGGCCTCTATCTCCTGTCGACGGCGAGCGCGCACGATTTTGGCTGGATCGGCACGCTGGATACGATCGAGCGGCTCGAAGCGACGATGACCACGATGGCCCAGCTCGACCGGTACCGCGGTCATTTCTACAACTGGTATGACACGGAAAGTTTGCGCGCGCTCGATCCGCAATACGTGTCATCGGTCGATAGCGGCAATCTGGCAGGCCATCTCATCGCGCTCGTCGGCGCCTGCGAGGATTGGAGCAGGCGGCCCCTTGTCGATGCTCGGCGGATTGCAGGTATCGTCGACGCGCTTTCGCTCGTGCGGGAAGAGGTCGACACGCTTCGGGACCGCCGACGCACCGAGACTGTCACTTGGCGTCAGCTCGATGAAGCTGTGGAACTCATTCTCGCGCAGATACGTCCTCTCCACGGCGGATCTCTAGCCGCACGTCTCGACCAACTCGCAGCGCCGGCCGAGCTTCTCGTCGATGTTGCAAAAGCATTCGCGGTCGAGCGCGGCGAGGATGCTGCCGATATTCTCTTCTGGGCACAGGCGGTATGCCATTCGATCGCCAGCCACCAACGCGACCTTTCCGCCGCCGACGATCTCGCACCGCGCTTAGCGGCCATCGGCCGCACGGCGCGTGAGATGGCAATGGCCATGGAGTTCGACTTCCTCTTGAATGAAGAGCGACAGCTCCTTTCAGTCGGATTCGTCGTCCGCGATGGCGCATTGGACGAAAGCTGCTACGACCTGCTCGCGTCAGAAGCCCGTCTCGCCAGCTTCATCGCTATCGCCAAGGGAGACCTACCCGCCCGGCATTGGTTCCGGCTTGGGCATGGCGTCACTCCAGTCGCCGGCGGCTCGGCCTTGCTGTCCTGGTCCGGCTCGATGTTCGAATATCTCATGCCGGCCTTGATCATGCGCGCACCGAGCGAAAGCATCATTGGCCGAACCAATCGAGCCATAATCCGCAAGCAGATCGAATATGCCAAGGCGCTGGCGATGCCCTGGGGCATTTCCGAGTCCGCCTACAATGCGCGCGACCTGCATCTCACCTATCAATATTCCAACTTCGGCGTTCCGGGCCTGGGGCTCAAACGCGGCCTGGGTGAGGACGCGGTGGTCGCACCCTACGCTACCGCGCTTGCCGCGATAATCGATCCGGTTGCCGCGGCACGCAATTTCAGACGTCTGGCAGATTACGGCGCCTGCGGTCGGTTCGGATATTTCGAGGCACTCGACTTCACACCGCGCCGACTGTCGGATGGGCAGAACGTTGCGGTCGTCCAAGCCTTCATGGCCCATCACCAGGGTATGACAGTCGTCGCCCTTGCCGACACTCTGCTTGGCGGGTTGATGCGCGAACGGTTCCATGCCGCCCCCCTCGTGCGCGCGGCCGAATTGCTCCTGCACGAACGCATGCCCCGCGAGATCGCAGCGCCACCGTCGTGGGCGAGCGACGCCAAGCCCGACACCAAGATCCGCGAGTTCGCAGCGATGACTGCCTGGCGGCAAGTCGACCCCCATGCGGTCTCCCCGGCTACGCATCTCCTGTCCAATGGACGCTACAGCGTTATGCTTACAGCCGCCGGATCGGGCTATAGCCGCTGGTGCGACCTGGCCGTCACTCGGTGGCGCGAGGATGCTACCTGCGACGACTGGGGCTCGTACATCTATCTGCGAGATGTAGAGAGCGAGATGCTGTGGTCAGCAACCTACCAGCCGACATGCGCCGACCCGGATCATTATTCCGTCGAGTTCAGCGAGGAGCGGGCGACGTTCTCACGCCAGGACGGCGATCTCCATACGACGCTCGAGGTGGTCGTCTCCACCGAAGATGACGCCGAGGTCCGCCGCCTCACGCTTACCAACAACGGCAAGCGACCAAGAGAGATTGAGGTCACGACCTACGCAGAGGTCGCCATTGCCCCCCAATCGGCCGATATCGCCCATCCGATCTTCTCGAAACTCTTTGTCGAAACCGAATATGTCGCACGCTTCGGCGCGATCCTTGCCACACGTCGGAGCCGCTCGCCGGACGAAACCGAAATCTGGGCGGCGCATCACTCCGTCGCCTCGGGAGAGGGCGTGGGAAATGCCGATTTCGAGACCGACCGCGCGCGCTTTCTCGGCCGGGGGCTTGGCCTTCGTTCGCCAGCGGCAGCTATAGATGGTCGCCTCCTGTCGCGTTCGACTGGCGCGGTCCTTGACCCCGTCTTCGTCCTGCGCAGGCGGGTTCGCCTCGCCCCCGGCGCTGCCGTGCGCATCGACTTCTGGACGGTTGTGGCGGATTCGCGGGAAAGCCTGCTCGATGCGATCGATAAAACCAATGACATCAGTGCGTTCGACCGGGCTGTAACGCTTGCCTGGACACAGGGACAAATTCAGCTCCATCACCTGGGCATCGAACGCGACGAGGCAAACGAGTTCCAGCGACTCGCCGGCCATCTCATATTTACCGGGTCATCTCTGCGGCCGTCTTCGGATGTGATAATCCGGGGCGCAGGCTCGCAATCAGGCCTCTGGCCTCAAAGCATTTCGGGCGACCTGCCGATCATCCTGCTGCGCATCGCAAATGTCGAGGACATAGGCCTCGTGCATCAGCTGCTACAGGCCATGGAATATTGGCGAAGCCGCCGGCTCGAAGTCGATCTCGTCATTCTCAATGAACGAGCTTCCTCGTACGTCCAGGACTTGCAAGCTGCGCTTGAAAACACTCTGCGCACCAGCCAGGCTCGCCCACCGGCCTCCGAAGAAGGCGTGACGGGGCAGGTGTTCATCCTCCGGGCCGACCTTGTTTCGCCCGAAACCTGCGCCTTGCTCACATCTGCCGCGCGGGTACGGCTGAACGGGGACGGCGGCGGTCTCGTCGAGCAGCTCAACCGGATCAAGCAGCCGATCCCTCCCCTCCTCCCGCGGCGTAAGATCGCAGTCCCAAGCGCGTCCCCCCCGGAGGCTGGGCCGGCACCCAAACTCGAATATTTCAACGGGATCGGCGGCTTCGGGGAAGACGGCAGCGAATATGTCATCACCCTCGGCCCTGGCCAATCGACACCCGCGCCGTGGATCAACGTCATTGCCAACCCGAATTTCGGCTTTCAGGTCTCGGCGGAAGCCTGCGGATTTACCTGGTCGGTCAACAGCCGCGAGCATCAACTAACTCCTTGGTCGAACGATCCCGTCAGCGACCGTTCCGGCGAAGCAATTTATCTACGAGACGAGGACACGGGCGATCTCTGGTGCCCGACCGCGCTTCCCATTCGCGACGACATGGGCGTCTACGTCGCTCGCCACGGCTGGGGCTACAGCCGTTTCGAGCATACCGCGCGCGGCATAGCATCGGAGCTGGTCACCTACGTGCCCTCGGCAGATCCGATCAGGATCACGCGCTTGAAGCTTCGCAACGACACAAAGCGTCCGCGGCGCTTGTCGGTCACCGCCTATGTGGAGTGGGTGCTGGGCACATCGCGCGCGGCTGCGACTCCATATGTTTACACCCAGATTGACCCGCTCACCGGGGCCCTGTTCGCTCGCAATCCGTGGAACGCGGCTTTCGCCGATCGGGTGGCGTTTATCGACCTGGGCGGCCGACAGACGAGTTGGACGGCGGACCGGCGCGAATTCATCGGCCGCAATGGCTGCCTGTCCGATCCCGCCGGACTGTCCGTGACCGGACCCTTGTCAGGCACGGTCGGTGCCGGCCTCGACCCATGCGGCGCGATGGCGACAACCATCGAGCTCGCGCCGGGAGCAGAAACCGAGATCGTAATGCTTCTCGGCGATGCTGGCGGGGCGGATGAGGCAGCCGCGCTGGTTACCCGCTATCGCAGTGCGGATCTCGACGCCGAGCTCGCCGCGATCCGGGATCAGTGGGAAGAGCGTCTCGGCATTGTGCGCGTCAAGACGCCGGACCGCTCCATGGATATCATGCTCAACGGCTGGCTGCTCTACCAAACAATCGCATGCCGGCTCTGGGCCAGATCGGGCTTCTATCAAGCGAGCGGCGCTTATGGCTTTCGCGATCAGCTCCAGGATGGGATGGCGCTTGCCGCCATCGCTCCGTCCATGGCGCGAGAACACCTGTTGCGCGCCGCCGGCCGTCAATTCGCCGAGGGCGACGTCCAGCACTGGTGGTTGCCGCATTCAGGCCAGGGCGTGCGTACTCGGATTTCCGACGACCGGCTCTGGCTCGCCTTTTGCGTCGCACATTATCTCGACGCTTCTGGCGATGCTTCGCTTCTCGATGAGATCGTTCCATTTTTGGATGGGCCGCGATTGAAGGACGAGGAGCAGGACAGCTTCTTCGCCCCCACGGTCTCGGACCGAACAGCAACCGTTTACGAGCACTGTGCGCTGGCGCTCGACGCCAGCCTGGCACGGGGTGCTCACGGTCTCCCTTTGATCGGAAGCGGCGACTGGAACGATGGCATGAACCGGGTCGGTGAAGGCGGAAAGGGTGAGAGCGTCTGGCTCGCATGGTTGTCGCACATCTCTCTTACCGCATTTGCGGCGATAGCGGAGGCGCGGAGCGATGAGGCGCGCTCGTCGAAATGGCGAGACGAGGCTTCGGCGCTGAAAGAGGCGCTGGAGGGCAATGCCTGGGACGGCGGGTGGTATCGGCGAGCTTGGTTCGACGACGGAACCGCGATCGGTTCGGCGACAAGCGAGGAATGCCGGATTGATTCCATTGCGCAATCCTGGGCGGTCATTTCGGGCGTGGCGAGCCCCGAGCGCGCTAGCAAGGCAATGGCGGCGGTCGAGCGGGAGCTCATCCGCGACGATGAAGGGCTGGCCTTGCTGTTCACCCCACCGTTCGATCGGATCCCCCACGATCCTGGATACATCAAGGGATATCCGCCGGGCATCCGCGAGAATGGCGGCCAATACACGCACGGCGCCATCTGGTCGGTCATCGCCCTCGCACGGCTCGGCGAAGGCGCAAAGGCTACGGGTCTCTTTTCACTGCTGAACCCGATCAACCATGCCCGCAGCCGCTCGGACCTTCGCCGCTACAAGGTCGAGCCTTACGTCGTCGCAGCTGACGTTTATGCAGCGGCGGATCACCTGGGCCGCGGTGGCTGGACCTGGTACACCGGCTCGGCTGCCTGGCTGTATCGCGCAGGAATGGAAGAGATATTGGGTTTGCGTCTGCGTGGATCATTGCTCCACCTTGATCCTTGCATTCCGAACGGCTGGCCAGGCTTCGAAGTTGTCTTGCACCATGGATCCGCTCGCTTTGACATTCGCGTCGACAATCCCGACGGTGTCGGGAAAGGGATCGTCTCGGCAAGCATGGATGATGCCGACGTCACCGCGCGGCCGCTTCGCTTCGAGCTGCCTGATGACGACAAGAGACATGCGATCCTGGTAACAATGGGCTGAACCCCGTTACCGGCGATAACAATTCAAAATCGAATGCTCCCTTGAGAGCTGCACTGCTGCCTTCTAAACCAGGAGCTTGTTCCAAGCGCCATAACGCTCGCGGATCGGTCCGCTCCTGAGGCTGAGCGCACCAAGCAGCAGACCGGCGACCAGGCTGAACACGACAGCTGTCTTGTCGCCGTCGTAGATGAACGGCACGCCAATGAGAGCCACGCCAAGCGGGAGGTTGAGATAACGCAGCGGCCGGGCAACCTCGGCCGCCGCGAGCGAGACCACGGTGAGCGCAAGGAAGCCGATGAGGTGATGGGCGTTGGCCAGACCGGGAGCGGCGGCGATGGTCAGCCGGGAAAACAGCAGCAGCAAGCCAATCAAACCCGCGAACGCCAGGTTCCACGGCAGGCTGACGCCGCCGGTCCACATGTCTTTCAGAACCGCGGTCGGTCCCGCGTCGAAAGGATCATTCGATCTCGCCGGCGCACCCTCGTCGGTATCGCCGAACAGGAAGACGCGCAGCCAGCTTCGCCCGGCACGCACACGCCGCCGCATGAACTGCAGCGTCGCCAGAAGTTCGTCGAGCGAATAGGGGATCTGGATCAGCATCGCGGCGGCGCCGATCAGCGCCAGCGTGCTCCAAGTGCCGATCGCGACCGGCTGGATGATGACGAAGAAGATTGAGGTGATGCCCAGCGGCGCGATCATCAGCCCGAACAGGATCACCAGCCAGGGCATGGTGCGCCAACGCCGCTGCGAACCGATGATGCCGGTCAGTATCTCCAGCATATAGGTATAGGCGCCGACGGCGCCGTCGGACACGGGCCAGGCTTCGGAGACATGGCTGGTGATGATCTCCTCGGTCCCGTTCCGCGGATCGTCGGCGCTGCCGGTGAACAACGGCTCCCACACGCCGTCGATCGTCCCAAGCTGGTAGCCGGCGAGAAAGCGCGCGACGAGAAGGCCGACGATCGCCAGCGCGATGATCGGCAGGCGCTGTGTCCAGCTCGACGGGTTGTAGCTCCAGCCGGGCGGCGTTGCGGGGCCGCTGCAGCGGGCGATCAGCGAGGGCCCCGGCTCGGGCTTGGTGCCGAGGGCGAAGCCGACGATCAGTCCGCCGACCAGCGTGTCGGAAAGATAGGCCGCGCCGTTCTCGGTCCAGAACAGGAAGGGGACCGCCATCACCAGCGATCCGAGACCGGCGCAGGCCCACCGCGCCCACGGCATTCGCCAGGACAGCGACAGGGTGGCGAACCCGATCACGGCGGCGCCGAGGATCACCTCCGACCAGGCGAGCATCACCTCGCGAACGCCGATGAGCGGCGGTTGGGTGATCAGCCAGCAGCCGAGGGCGATATTGATGAAATGAGCCCAGCGGTTGGCCGCATGCTCCTCGCGAAGCTGCGCCTCGCCGGCGCTGCGCAGGGCCTCCGGATCGCGGCCTTGCTCTTCCGCTTCGGTGACGAATGGCGGCGGCGTCAGGCTGTTGGCCTTGTACCAGCCTGCGGGATCCTCCTTCACTGCCGCGACCATCCGCGGCAGTTCGTCCTTCAGCCGATGTCGCGGCGTCCAGTTCAGCAGTTCGCGCGCGCGCGAGATGTCGAGCTCATAGTGATCGTCGGCCATCATCACCATGAACGGGCGGATGAACGGACGCTCGCCCTGATCGAAAGCGTCGGGAACAACCGGTTCGAACTTGTCCTGCACCCAGGCGCCGACCGCAGCCAATGGCTTGGGCAGACGCAGCGTCGGCCAATCCTCCTCTCCATGGAACAGGTAGCCGAGCTCGTCCTGCAACGCGTCGTATCCGATCGCTCGTTCCTCGCCGACGAGGATGACCGCTCCGGTCGGCAACGTAGCGCGCAGATCGACCGTCCGCCGGAACGCGTCTAGCATGTCCTCGCGATGGATCATCGACTGGCCGACGAGCGTCGATCCGGAATAAAGATAGCTTTGGAAGTCGCGCTCGTAGATGCGGGCAATCTGGTTGGCGAGCGTCGGCACCGAAGTTGTTTCATCGTATAGCCCCGCGAGGTGCAGCAGCACGTACGGAATATGTCCGTGCTCGGCGCGGATCACGTCCTCGGCCGCTGCTTTCGATTTAGGATAGGCCCACCGTGGGTCTATCGGCTGGTCCTCGTCGATCGGCTCCCCGGGTCTCCCAGGAGCGTGGACAAGCATCGTTCCCGAATAGACGAACTGCTCGACATCGAAGCTCTGCAGGCCACGCAGCAACCGACGCGTTCCTTCGACGTTCACGCTCTCGTAGAGCGGATTGTCATCACCCGAGAAATCGAAGAAGGCGACAAGATGGACAACGCTGGCGATCCTCTCACCGAAGTCGCGTCGCAAGGTCTCCAGCGCCGTTGCGACGGAGTCGTCATCGGTGAAGTCCACACCGATGAGCGGGAAATCCGCCTTCATTCCTTCTCGGTCGAGGCCGATTATAGCGTATGCGTCGCTCAAGGTGGAGGCGAGCGAGCTGCCGATGTTCCCCGCCGCTCCCGTGATCAGTACGAAGGGTTTGTCCACGACCGCGCTCCCGGTCCACCTGCCCGCGAATGGACGGTAGACATTGAAGAACCGAAGAGGCGCGCGGGTGTTCCTCGCGGCCGCATGCGGCCGATCGCTGCCGGCCGAATTCGCGCCATGGCAGCATGCCTCACTTTGCGGCGATGTTATTCCGCGCTTCTCCCAGGACAGACCCCAGTAAGTCCTTCACGTCTATCGGGAACGGAAAGACGATGGTGTTGCTCCGCTCGTTCGCGATGACATTCAACGTCGATAGATAACGAAGCTGCATCGCCTCCGGTCGTTGGCCAAGTATTTCGGCGGCCTCAAGCAACTTCTGGGCAGCTTGCTGCTCGCCCTCGGCGTTGATCACCTTGGCGCGACGCTCCCGCTCTGCCTCAGCTTGCCGAGCAATCGCCCGCACCATGGACTCGTCTATGTCGACATGCTTGATTTCGACGTTGGCGACCTTGATGCCCCAGGCGTCTGTCTGAGCATCGAGAATTTCCTGCACGTCAGCATTCAGCTTATCGCGTTCGGCAAGCATCTCGTCGAGTTCGTGCTTACCGAGCACCGAACGAAGCGTCGTTTGGGCAAGCTCGCTTGTTGCCTGCATGAAATTCTCGACCTGAATCGTTGCGCGTTCAGCGTCCACGACCCGAAAGTAGATCACAGCATTCACCTTCACGGATACGTTATCGCGCGAAATCACATCCTGTGTGGGCACACTATGAACGATCGTCCTGAGATCCATCCGGACCATTTGCTGTACCAGCGGCACGAGCAGAATAATTCCCGGACCCTTGACGCCGGTAAAACGACCCAATGTGAAAACCACACCTCGTTCATATTCCCGCAAAATTCGGACGGCGGAGGCGACGAGCACGAGGAGGAAGACGGCCGCGGGAACGTAAAAGACAAGGTTGCCTAAACTGTCCATCTCAATCTCCATCACGATTTCCGTTGGTCATGGCTGCGTCCCGGGGCGTTGGTGGGCTCGACCGCCAATGTAAGTCCGTCGATTGCGACAACGCGCACCGATCCGTTCGCTACTACTGGTCCGCCTGAGGCTCGCCAGCGCTCGCCGTGGACGAAGATATGGCCATCGCCCCCGTCCCAGCTGAGCACACGCCCGATTGCGCCGATCAGCGCCTCCTGGCCCGTAACCACCCGCCGGCGATGGATCGCTGCGGCCGCCCAGGCCACTAAAATGGCAAGTCCGAAAACCAGGACTGCCGCCGAGATGAACAGCGGCCCGACACCGTTCGCCACCAGATTTGGCTCATTGAGAATTGCAGCGCCGAGGAAGAGCCCGATCATACCGCCCAGCGCGAGAGCGCCATGTGACGGCGAGAACAACTCGCCCGCGAACGTCACCAGACTAAGAAAAATGAGTATGGCGCCAATGATGTCTGCCGATAATAACGGGCTGAGCATGAAGTCCTCCAAGCACATCCTTTCCGTTCTACGTCACGAACACAAAAGGAAAAATCCGCACAGAGACGGGAGAAAACAAATCAGGGATTGCGACCGGATTATGAGTTCTTCGATTGGACGAGCATGCACGCCATTATAAAATAAGACAATCTCTATTTATTGCGCGTTGAGAACAATATTATTGTTGCAAAACTTGCAGAATCACCATGTGATAACAACCACGATCAGGCCCCGGACGATGACGATCGACCGGGCCGCCTAGCGGGATCGAAAGCAATCGGTCGCTGGCGCGATCAGCAACCGCCCGGCTCGCGCGCATCCATCCGTGGCCGGACGAAGCGCTCGATCGCATCGGCCACGCCATCGTGCTCGTTGGTCGCAGCGACAGCCTCCGCCGCCGTCTGGACTTCCATCGGCGCCTGGCCCATCGCCACCGACAAGCCCGCGCGCGCGAACATCGGAATATCGTTGGCCATGTCGCCCAACGCAGCGACCTGCTTGAGCTCGAATCCCGCCTCCCGGGTCAAAGCTGCGATGCCGTCGCCCTTGTTCGCCAGTCGGTGGGTGATATCGAGGTAGTATGGCTGAGAGCGAGCGATGGTCGCACGCGAGCCCATCGCAAGCTTGGCGTCCGTCTCCAATCGCCGGAGCACGTCGCTATCGTCACTAACCCCCACTATCTTGTCGACCCTCGCGCCCAGGTCCGTGAAGTCAGTCCTTAACGCGGGTTCCAAGCATGACGCACGCCGCTCGCGAGCGCCATGGCGATTGCCGGGGTCAGGAGTGAACCATGCCCCGTCGGCAAACACCCACGGTGTAACGCCGTATCCGTTGATCAGCTGCAGCATCGCCGCAGCGTCCGCAGCCGCCAAGCGGTGGGCGAACCGGATGGTGCCATCGGGATCGAACATCGTGCCGCCATTGAACGCGCCCATGGGCCCGGCGATGCCGAGCGCTTCAGCCAACCACAGCATACCGCTAGGCGGCCGCGAACTGATCAGGGTCACAGCGACACCGTCGGCCTCAAGTGCACGGATCGCAGCGCGATTGGCATCGGAGAGCGTCTTGTCATCACGCACCAGCGTGCCGTCAATGTCGGACACCAACAGGCGGATCGCGGCGCTCATGTCTGAAGGTCGTGCCAGGCGCGGCCGTCGCGAGCCAGCAAGCTCTCGGCCAGCGCCGGCCCCTCACTGCCCGCTCCATATTCCTGCGGCAGGCCGCGTTCTTGGCTCCAGGCGTCGAGAATCGGCTGTACGGCCGCCCAGCCAGCCTCGATTCCGTCCGCGCGCTGGAACAGCGTCTGGTCGCCGATCATCATGTCGTAGAGCAGCGTCTCGTAGCCGGTAAGCTTGCCAAGCTTGAAATGATCGGCGTAGCGGAAATCCATGCTGACGGGCGTGGTCTCGATCGCCGGCCCCGGTAACTTGGCAAGGAAATCGAAGGTGACGCCCTCATCGGGCTGGATCTGGATGACAAGCCGATTGGACGGCAGACTCGTCACGCCGGAATGACGAAACAGCGCGCAAGGGACTGGCTTGAACTGGAGCACGATTTCCGTGTCCCGCCCTGCCATCGCCTTTCCTGTGCGCAGGTAAAACGGCACCCCGGACCAGCGCCAGGTGTCGATCCACAGCTTCATCGCGACGTAGGTCTCGGTGCGGGTCCCTGGATCGACGTCCGGTTCGTCTGGATAAGCGACGCACGGGCTGTCATCGATGTGTCCCGCACCATAGCGGCCGCGGACGACATCGGTCGCGATCTGCGCGGATGTGAGAGCACGGATTGCGTCGATCACTTTCGTCTTTTCGGTACGGATTGCCTTTGCGGCGAAGCTATTAGGCGGTTCCATCCCGACCATCGCGAGAAGCTGAAACAGGTGGTTTGGAACCATGTCGCGCAGAGCGCCCGTCGCATCGTAGAACCTCCCCCGCCGACCCACTCCAACGGTTTCCGCAGCCGTGATCTGGACATGGTCGACATAGCGATTGTTCCACACCGCCTCGATCATCGGATTGGCAAACCGGGCGACAAGGATGTTCCGGACGGTTTCTTTGCCGAGGTAATGATCGATCCGATATATTTGGGGCTCACTTATCCGTTTCAGGATACGGCGGTTGAGCGCACGCGCCGAGGCAAGATCGTGACCGAACGGCTTCTCGATCAGCACGCGGCGAAAGCCCCCGCCCTGGTCGAGCATTCGGGCTGCGGCGAGCTTCTCGATAATGGTGCCGAAATAGTCGGGAGGGGTAGCGAGATAAAAGGCGGCGTTGCCTGTTCCGCCGAGTTTCTCCCTCAGCGACCGATAGGTAGCATCGTCTTCGAAATCGCCCTTCAGGTAAGTAATCCGACGGCGTAGGTTTTCCCAGCCTGATCCGGCGGGATCGACAAACTCGTCCAGATCGGTACGCAGCGCCTCATCGTCCCTGTCTTCATACCCGATGCCCAGTATCTGCAGACGCTCCCCGACAAGGTCTTCTCGTCGAAGATTGGCGAGGGCCGGCACGAGCAATCGGCGCGCCAAGTCTCCGGTCACCCCGAAAATCACGAGTGTGACCGCTGGCGCCTGTTCTGGCTTTCCAGTCATTATTGCGGAATCTCGACGTGGCCCCCGAAACCGAACCGCATCGCGGACAGCAGCTTGTCCCCAAATGTCGTATCGACCCGGCTCCGGTAACGGGCAAAGAGTGCCGCCGACAATACATAGGCCGGCACCGCCTCCTCCATCGCCGCGTCGATCGTCCACCGCCCTTCGCCGCTATCCGCCACGCGGCCGCTGTATTTTTCGAGCGTCCGATCCCGGGCGAGCGCGGCGGCGGACAGGTCGAGCAGCCAGGAGGAGATGACGCTACCGCGCCGCCAAACTTCCGCCACGTCGGGCAGATCGATCGTATATCGCTCGTCTTCGGGAAGTTTTTCGGACGCCTTGCCCTTCAGGATGTCGAACCCTTCAGCATAGGCCTGCATCAAGCCATATTCGATTCCGTTGTGGACCATCTTGACGAAATGCCCCGCGCCCGCCGGTCCGACATGGACATAGCCACGCTCGGCACGGTCGTCGGGTCCGTCACGGCCATTCGTGCGAGGCACGCTCCCCAGGCCCGGCGCCAGCGCATCGAAAATCGGGTCCAACCTGCGCACGGCCCCATCCGGTCCGCCAATCATCATGCAATAGCCGCGCTCGAGGCCCCAGACGCCGCCCGAGGTACCAACGTCGATATAGTCGATGCCGCGCGTCGCGAGCGTTTCGGCGCGGCGGATATCGTCCTTGTAAAAGCTGTTGCCGCCATCGACGATCACATCGCCGGGCGCGGCGAGCGCACCAAGAGCCGCTACGGTCTGTTCGGTCGGCTCGCCAGCCGGTAGCATCACCCAGAAAATCCGGGGTGTTGCCAACTTGCTGGCCATGTCCTCCAGCGAGGCGGCAGGCGTGGCACCGTCGGACGCAATCGCCTCTATCGCCTGTACCCCGTGATCCCACACTACGGCTTCGTGCCCGCCACGGATCAGCCGCCGGGCGATGTTGCCCCCCATTCGGCCCAGTCCGATGATGCCAATCTGCATGTCGTCAGCTCCCGATCTTTCAGGCGGGCGCAGCGGCGCTGGTCCGGCTCCACGCGACAAGCGCGAAGCTCCGTCAGCGCCGCCTCCTCCGTCCGAGTATTTCGCGGCGTGTCTTTGCGATCACGTCAAAAAGCGCGTCGGCGGCGTCCGAGAATTTGTCGATTCCCTCGACGACCAGAGCGGCGGTCACGCTTGCAAGATCGATCCCGAGATCCTTCGCCGTCGATAGGATATGACGCGCGCCCTCGATGTCCGCAGTCAGTGATTGGCTCGTCACGCCATGATCAAGAAAGGCCTCGATCGTCTTGAGCGGCATAGTGCTGATCGTGTCGCGTCCGATCAGCGTCTCCACATAAAGCACGTCACTATAGGCCGGGTCCTTCGTGCCGGTCGAAGCCCAGAGCAGCCGTTGCGGCCGCGCACCCTTCGCCGCCAACGCCTGCCAGCGGTCGATTGCGGTCAGCTCAATATAATATTGATAAGCAAGCTTGGCGTTGGCGATCGCGACCTTGCCGCGCAGGGCGGCAAGCGCTTCGGACTCGGCATCACCCGCCTTCACGCGGGCATCGATCGTTGCATCGATCTTGGTGTCGATGCGGCTGACGAAGAAGCTCGCCACCGAAGAAATGCGCGAAATTTCCTCGCTCCTGGCGACCCGGTCCTCGAGGCCTGCAATGAAAGCTTCCGCCACCGCCTGGTACATTTCGACCGCGAACAGCAAGGTGATATTGACGTTGATCCCCTCAGCGGTCAGCGCGCGGACGGCGGGAACGCCTTCCTCGGTGCCCGGGACCTTCACCATGAGATTGGGCCGATCGACGGCCGCCCAGAGCCTGCGAGCCTCGTCGATCGTACCCTGGGTAGAGCGCGCCAGAAAAGGCGAGACCTCGATACTGGCAAAGCCATCCGCGCCGTCCAGTCGGTCGTAGACAGGCCGTAGAGCATCGGCGGCGGCCTGGATGTCGGTAATCGCCAGTTGCTCGTAAATCTGACTTCCGGTTGGTTCGCCCGGGTCAAGAAGCGCTGCGATCTCCGTATCGTAGTCGCGGCCATGACCGATCGCCTTTTCGAAAATTGACGGATTTGATGTGATGCCGGTCACGCCGTCCTGTTCAATCAACCGTGTGAGCCCTCCCTCGGCGAGAAAGCGGCGGTCCAGGAAATCCAGCCACACCGCTTGTCCCTCAGCCTCGAGCGCGTGCAATCGATTGGTCATCACTTCGTCTCCGCCAGCATTACGCTCCGCGCCACCTTGACGACATTGTCGACCGTGAAGCCGAACTTCTCCTGCAGCCTCGCCAGTGGCGCGGATGCGCCGAAGCTGCTCATCGTCACCGTCGCGCCGGCGAGCCCGACATAGCGGTCCCAGCCGAGCGAACCCGCCTGTTCCACCGCGACGCGGGCGCGGACCGAAGGCGGCAGCACCGTATCGCGATAGCGACGCGGCTGCTTTTCGAACAATTCCCAGGACGGCATCGAGACGACGCGCGAACGGACGCCCTCGGCCACGAGCCGTTCGTGTGCACCAAGCGCCAGCGAAACCTCGCTGCCCGTGGCGATCAGGATCAGCTCCGGATCGCCTTCGCCCTTGGCCGCCAGCACATAGGCGCCGCTGGCGAGCTTATCCGCCGACGCGTAGCGGTCGCGGTCGATCGTCGGCAGCTTTTGTCGCGACAGGATGATGCAGGTGGGCATGTTACTCTGCGCCATTGCCACCCGCCAGGCTTCCACGGTCTCGTTGGCGTCGGCGGGCCGGATGACGTTGAGGCCGGGAATGGCGCGCAGCGCCGCCAGATGCTCCACCGGCTGGTGCGTCGGCCCATCCTCGCCCACTCCGATCGAATCGTGGCTGAACACGAAAATCGTCGGCAGTTCCATGATCGCGGCGAGCCGAATGGGTGGACGCATATAGTCGCTAAAGACGAGGAAGGTCGCGGCGAAAGGCCTGAGATAGGAAAGGGCCATACCGTTGGCGATCGCGCCCATCGCGTGCTCGCGCACGCCGAAGTGCATATTCCGCCCGCCCCGATTCTCTGCATCGAGATCGTCGGCACCGTCGAACGTCAACCGGGTCTTGGTGGATGGGGCGAGATCCGCGGCGCCGCCGACCAGCCTAATCACGTTCCGAGCGATCGCGTTCAGGGCTTTCCCGCCAGCGTCACGCGATGCGATCCCCACCGCGTCGGCCTCAAACAACGGCAGATCGCGGTCCCAGCCGTCGGGCAATTTGCCGTGAAGCAGCGAATCCAGTTGCGCAGCCAGCTCGGGATGTTGGTCGCGATAGCGACACAGCGTCGTTTCCCAGGCCTCGCGCAGCGGTCGAGACCGTCCGGCGAGGCTGGCCCGGAAATGGTCCGCCACTCCAGGCGGAACAAGGAATTGCGCATCCTCGGGCCAGCCATAGGCCCGCTTCGTTTGCCGAATTGCTTGCGCCCCCATCGGATCACTATGCGCCTTGGCGGTGCCAGCGACGGGCGAACCCCAGCCAATGACGCTATCGACCACGATTAACGTCGGCGCGTCCGTGGTTTCCTGAAAGGCCGCGATCGCGCGCGCGATCGTCTCGGTGTCATTCGCATCGTCGACATGCAGGACATTCCACCCGTAGCCGCGAAAACGGGCCGCCACGTTCTCGCTGAACGCGAGCCGAGTGTCGCCTTCGATGGTGATGCGGTTGTTGTCGTAGATCCAGCAGAGGTGCGACAGTTCGAGATGGGCGGCGAGCGAAGCCGCCTCGCTAGCAACGCCCTCCATCATATCGCCATCGCTGCACAGAACATAGACGTCATGGTCGAACAGGATGGCGCCATCGCGATTGAACTGCGCGGCCAGCCAGCGTTCGGCAATCGCCATCCCGACCGAATTCGCACAGCCCTGCCCCAATGGGCCGGTGGTAACTTCCACGCCCGTGGTCACCCGATATTCCGGATGTCCGGGTGTCTTGGAGGATAGCTGACGAAATTGCCGGACTTCCGCGAGGCTGACCGCCGGTTGCCCCGTCACCCTGCCTTGTCCATCGATCTCGCGGATCCCAGCAAGGTGGATCAATGAATAGAGCAGCATCGATGCGTGCCCATCCGAAAGCACGAAGCGGTCGCGGTTTGGCCAGTCCGCCCGGTCGGGGTCATAGCGCAGGAATCGGGTCCACAGCGTGTAACCGAGCGGCGCCATCGCCATTGGGGTTCCGGGATGCCCTGATGATGCCTTTTCGACGGCATCCATCGAGAGCGTCCGGATGGTATTGATTGCAAGCTCGTTAGTCGACCGAGAGGGGTGGTCCATGAGATCAGTGGCGGTCATATTGAGTCCCCGACGGACTGAGCGCCGCTCCAAAAAAGGCGCAGGCTTTCATAGATGCGATGATAACCGGGATTCCCGGCGCCCAATTCCGCGTCATGAGACCACTCCCGAGACTCGGCGGGTCAGGTGAGTGACTCCGTCACTTCGGCCGACATATGCGGCATCGATCTCATCAACGAACAGGCCGTGACCCAACATGCCAGGGATGGCAGACAGGGCGAACGCCAGTCCTTCCGGATCGTGGATCGCGCCAAATTGGCAATCGAGCACGATATTGTGCTGGTCGGTCAGGTAGTGGAGATCGCCTGCCATGCGCAGGCTTACGGCCGCGCCCAATTGCTCGACGCGGCGAGAAACGAAGCCGGCCGCGAAAGGCAGTGTCTCGACGGGGAGCTGGCCGCGGCCGAGAGTAGCCACCTCCTTGCTGGCGTCGACAATGACAACCATGTGCGCGGCCGCCGCAGCCACGATCTTCTCGCGCAGCATGGCGCCTCCGTTGCCCTTGATCGCGCGCAGATGAGGATCGAGCTCGTCCGCGCCATCAATTGCAAGGTCGACGCTCGAAAGTGCGTCAAATGGGCGGACGGCCAGGCCCGCGGCCGCGGCCTCGCGAGCAGACGCGAGCGAGGTCGCGACAACCTCTATCCGCAGGCCATCCGCGACGCGTTTGCCCAACGCTGCAATGGCAACAGAAACTGTCGTGCCGGTACCGAGACCGACGAGCATTCCGTCCTCGACTTCCGTCAGTGCGGCAAGCGCCGCCGCGCGCTTGAGCGCCGCGGTATCGCCAAGGTCATGCAGGGCATTGGCCACATCGACTGCTCCATTTGGCGCAGTTGACATCCCCAGGTCGTCTGCCTTGCTGTAAAGCCAGTGCGCCGGATCCCGGCTAGGGCATTCACTGACGAACGCTCCTGCAGAGATCGATTCCGATAACGGGCCCTGAGTGGCTTGCCGCCGGCCCGAATGCAGATCCGTTAGTCATCAACGTAGGAGTTGTGCGCGTTTGCACAACTTCATAATTTGAGGCTCATCTATCACTAATATTGCGTTCAAGAGCCGCAGCCGTGCCGATGGTCGGAGCCGCCACGAGCCCTTGATCCATGAAGGAACGGCGCGATGCATGATCAAGTTGGGCTCACCGGCCGTCTTATCGCAGCGGCGCGGGCGCTGGCCGGCGTGAGCCAGCCAGACTTCGCCGCCGCCGCCGGAGTATCCGTCAAGGCCCTTCAATCGATCGAGCGAGGCGGGAGTGCTTGGATCGACTCCGACCAAGACGTCGCGGCGATGAACCGCGGCCTTGAACATTTCGGCGTGATCATCATCACAGAAGCCGACGGCATGGGTGCGGGCGTGAGGCTGAAATTTACCCGTCAGGACGTGCGGCAAATTGCTCGCTTGGAAGGCGAAGGCGGGATCATCGCCTCTGACGACGCGCCGTAAAATTGTCGTCAGCCGAGAGATCAGGAGGAGGCGAAAGCGGCGGCGAACAACTATTAGGGTCGCCGCCGCTTCGCGCTCATTACCGATCTCAGCCCTCGCCCATGCCTTCCGCGGGCTGAGGCGCGGCCCCCGCGCGGACCTTTTCCTCGATCCGGCGGCCAACTTCGGCATCGATGCTCTTCCAATAGTCGAACGCGCGGCCGAGCACGGGCTCGCGCACCCCGCCAAGGAGACTGCCTGCAACCTGATCGACCAGTTTGGCGCGCTGATCGTCGTTGAACACTTCGCGCACGAGAATGCCGGGCTGGCTGAAGTCGTCATCGTCGGTGCGCTGCCTATAGGCCTGACGCACCATGGCTCCGTCGGCCTCCCAGCCATCCGAGACTGCGCCGGTCTCATCGGCCCAAGGCCGACCGCCACTGTTGGTCGCGTGGACCGGGGCGGCGCCGCTGTGATGATAGGCCATAGGCCCGTCAAACATGTACGTGTTGACCGGCACCTTTGGCTGGTTGACGGGCAGCTGGTGAAAGTTCGCGCCTATGCGGTTGCGCTGGGCGTCGTTGTAGGCAAACGCGCGACCCAGCAGCATCTTGTCAGGCGAAAGCCCGATCCCGGGCACCGTATTGCCGGGCGAGAACGCCGCCTGCTCGATCTGCGCGAAGAAGTTCTCCGGATTGCGATTCAGGGTCATCAGGCCGACCTTGATCAGCGGGTAGTCCGCATGTGACCAGGTCTTGGTGAGGTCGAACGGGTTGATCCGATAGGATTTCGCCTCCTCGTACGGCATGATCTGGACCGAGAGCGTCCAGCTCGGAAATTCGCCGCGCTTGATCGCTTCGAACAGGTCGCGGCGATGGAAATCGGCGTCAGAGCCGGCCATCGCGGAAGCCTCTTCATTGCTGAAGAACGCCATGCCCTGGTGGGTATGGAAATGGTACTTGACCCAGAACTTCTCGCCGGCGGCATTGATCCACATATAGGTGTGCGAGCCGTAGCCGTTCATTTGGCGCCAGCTTCGGGGCAGGCCGCGCTCACCCATCAGGTAGGTCACCTGGTGCGCGCTTTCCGGATTGTTCGTCCAGAAGTCCCACTGCATGTGGTTGTCGCGCAAACCGGAATCGGGCAGCCGCTTCTGGCTACGGATGAAGTGCGGGAACTTCATCGGGTCGCGCACGAAGAAGATCGGCGTGTTATTGCCAACAAGGTCGTAGTTGCCCTCGCTCGTATAGAATTTGAGCGAGAAGCCGCGCACGTCGCGCCAGGTGTCGGGGCTGCCTTGCTCGCCCGCGACGGTGGAGAAGCGCGCCAGCATTTCCGTCGTCGCGCCCTTCTGAAACAGCGCGGCTTTGGTATAGGCTGACACGTCCTCGGTGGTCTCGAAGATGCCGAATGCACCCGATCCCTTGGCGTGAGGCTGGCGCTCGATCACCTTTTCGCGGTTGAAATGAGCCATCTGCTCAAGGAAATGGACGTCGTGCAGCAGGATCGGCCCGTCCGGGCCGATGGTCAGCGAGTTGCGGTCACTCGGCGCAGGCGCACCAGTAGACATCGTTGAATGGCCAATTTGGCCACTTTCCTTGGGGTTGCTCTTATCGGTCATAGCTATTCCCTCTTCTTTTTTGGGAGGTTGGTGTTTCCCGGCAAGGCGAATGAAAGGCACTCCTGCAGGGACGACAAATTAACGTTTCGGGCACTAGAAAAGCATCGTCGCGATTGTGCCCCGTTCTCAGGTTGGACGGATCGACGACCTACGAACGAACGGCCGGTCAGCCTTTCGCCGTCGTCCGCCCGATCCAGTCGACCAAGGCGTCGATGAAAGCCTGGAAGAAGGTCTTCGTCTCATCCGAGGCGAGCTCGCCGGAATCGCTGAACAGCGAAAAAGCGTTGCCGATATAGGCTTCGGGCTGCTGCAGAATCGGCATATCCAGGAACACGAGCGACTGGCGCAAATGGTGATTGGCGCCGAACGCACCGATAGCTCCCGGGGACAGACTGACGATTGCCGCGGGCTTGCCTGACCACGCGCTGCTCCCATAGGGCCGCGAGCCGACGTCAATCGCGTTCTTGAGTACACCGGGAACAGAACGGTTATATTCCGGCGTCACGAACAATACGGCGTCACTGCCGCGGATCGCCTCGCGAAACCGCGTCCACGGGGCGGGCGCGCCCGCCGCTTCGATATCCTCGTTGTAGTGCGGCAGATCGCCGATCTCGATGATCCGCACGTTGACGTTGGCGGGGGCAAGCCCAGCGAGCGCAAGCGCCGCCTTGCGGCTGACGGAATCCTCGCGCAACGAGCCGACGACCGCAGCCACATTGATAGTTTCGGACATAATCTTTGCTCCTTTGAGCTCGAGAGACGGTCGACGCGTGGGCGAAGCAAACGCTTAGCGACGGACTTCCGATCGAAGTCTGCAGCGAGCCGGCGCGAACGATTTGTCCGACGTCGATCGCGACGGCGGGGTGGTACCTCTTCGATCACCGCCAGGTGGATGCGACGCCTGCCTGGGCCGTCTCCAAAGCTTGTTTTATTGATGACAATGTAGGGGGCCGGGCCCATATAAGAAGGGGAAACATTAGAACTTCATCGGTGAAGAAATTTGCATGTCGAAACTGCCTGATCTCGAAGCTTGGGCCATCTTCGCCAAAGTCGTGGATCTCGGCTCCTTCGCCCGCGCTGCGGAGGATCTGAAACTCTCGAAGCCGACGGTCTCGAAGACGATCACCCGACTCGAATCGCGTTTGCGGGTTCCCTTGCTCCACCGCACGTCGCGCCAGATGACCCTGACGGAGAACGGACGCGTCGCGCTGGAGCGCGCACGGAGCATTCTTGCCGATGGGGTGGCGGTCGAGGCGGAATTGTCGGCACAGGCGGAGCAGCCCAGCGGACTGGTCCGCATGACCGCCCCCATGTCGTTCGGCATCCAGCAACTGGGACCGCTGCTTCCCGAGTTCTTGGAAACCTATCCCGATGTCTCGCTCGATCTGAATTTGACCGATGCCCATGAGGACCTGATTGCCAACGGCTATGATCTTGCACTGCGAATAGCCACGCTGGCCGATTCCTCGCTGCGTGCGCGCAAGCTATGCGATGTGCGGCGCCCGATCGTCGCCGCTCCGCGTTATCTCGAACGGTACGGCCGACCGGCTCACCCCCGCGATTTGCACCTGCACAAGACGATCCTCCATTCCAACGTGCCCAACGCGGACGTCTGGCGTCTGCAACATCCGACCCATGGTGAATGGGAAGGGCGTCTCCGAAGCCGTCTGATCACCAACAACGCCGATGTCGTAGTGCCAACACTCGTGGCCGGGCGTGCAATCGCGGTTCAGCCCATTTTCTCGGTCTGGCGGGAGCTCGAGCAAGGCAGCCTCGAAGAGATATTGCCGGGCTGGAGCCTCGCGCCCGTCAGCCTCTATCTGGTCACGCCGCCCAGCGCTCTACGGCCCTCGCGAGTGAAGGTACTCCTGGATTATCTGATCGAGAAGCTTGCCACGTAACGTAGGGTGTCGCGTGTTCTGCGCGATTTTGTGAGCGCCTCGGCTCGCTTGTTGCGCTAAGGTGCGACGTTTCTGCAGGAGACCATCCGTGAGCCGATTTCCTGCCCTGTTCATCGGCCATGGCAGCCCGATGAATACACTTGATCGCAACGGCTTTACCGATGCCTGGCGCCGGATTGGCACAGCCCTCCCCCGTCCCCGTGCGATCCTCGTCATCTCAGCGCATTGGTTCATCGGCGCGACGGCTGTCACGGCGATGCCGCGACCCAGGACGATCCACGACTTTTACGGTTTTCCTGACGCACTCTTCGCATTCGACTATCCCGCACCTGGCCTGCCCGGTCTGGCCGAGGAAGTTGCCGACGCGGTTCGCCCGCACTGGGTCGGAGCCGATCGCGATCAGTGGGGACTGGATCACGGAACCTGGAGCGTGCTTGCTCACATGTTCCCTGAAGCTGACGTGCCGGTGGTGCAGCTTTCGATCAATGCACTTAAGCCGCTCGATTATCATGTCGAGCTAGGCCGGCGGCTCGGTGCGCTGCGGGATAGCGGTGTGCTCATCCTGTCGAGCGGAAACGTGGTCCACAACCTGGGGCGGGTTCAATGGAACAACCCGGACGGCGGGGAAGCGTGGGCACAGCGGTTCGACGAAGCCGTGGTGGAACAGATGACATCGGACCCGGCCAGCATCCTCCGCGTGCTAGAGCATCCCGATTACGCCTTGGCGGTGCCCACGCCGGACCACTTCATTCCCCTGCTCTACACTGCCGGCCTGGCTGCGGACGAGGGACAGGCCGCGGCGATCGTGCGGGGCTATGCGCTCGGATCGCTGTCAATGACCTGCTATGGTCTCGGCATGAAGTCGGCCGACTGCGCCACGGGTAATGACGCTGCCGGACTACCTGCGGGGGTTCCTGCCGACCAGACGAATATCTGACCGCCGAAGCGGCCGTCGGGAAGGACGGGTTTGGCGGAAGACCACCCTATCATGCGGAAACGTGGTTCGCATCGGGTCGTCCTGAGGTTTGATCAGGCCTCCAGCGTTTTCTGGTCGGTGACCCAGGCATAGCGACAGGTCTGCGGCGACGAAACGGGCACCATGCGGAAATGGCTTTTCGGATCGACAGGGAGCGAGCATCGTCACGCGATGCACAATGACGCCAATCATGCCGCCCCCGCTGGCCATCCGGCCAGTGCCATCCCGGAAACAGCGCGGGACCCCATATGCGGCATGGCGGTCGATCCCCTGACGGCCCGGCATCAAACCCGACATGACGGCGAGGCGCATGTCTTCTGTTCTGCGGAATGCAAAGCGAAGTTTGATGCCAACCCCGAGCGCTACCTCGTGGAAGCGTCGACGGCCAGCGCCCCTGGCGGTCATTCACACCATAAGAACGGCGCAACGCCTGCTACTTCAGCGCCTGTGGGCGCGATCTGGACCTGCCCGATGCACCCCGAGGTTCGCCGGGAAAGGCCGGGAATCTGCCCGATCTGCGGCATGGCGCTGGAGCCGCTGGTGGTGAGTGCCGATAGCGGGCCGAGCCCCGAACTCGCCGATATGACGCGGCGCTTCTGGATCGGCGCCGTGCTGGCCTTGCCCGTGTTCCTGCTGGAGATGGGATCACATCTGTTGCCGGCGCTACACCATCTCGTGCCGATGCGAATATCGGCATGGGTCCAGTTCCTGCTGGCGACGCCGGTGGTACTGTGGGCGGGATGGCCGTTCTTCCAGCGCGGCTGGGCTTCGCTGGTCAACCGCAACCTCAACATGTTCACGCTGATCGCAATGGGCACCGGCGTCGCTTGGGCTTACAGCGTCGTCGCGATGCTGGCGCCCGGCGTCTTCCCTGCCGCTTTTCGAGCGGCGGACGGAACGGTCGCGGTCTATTTCGAGTCCGCCGCCGTCATAACCGTGCTGGTGTTGCTCGGCCAGGTTCTCGAACTGCGCGCTCGCGAGCAGACTTCCGGCGCTATCCGGGCGCTGCTCGATCTCGCGCCCAAGACGGCGCGGCGGATCGCCGGCGATGGCTCCGAGCAAGACGTTCCGGTCGACACCGTGCAGATCGGAGACCTCTTGCGCGTGCGTCCCGGCGAGACGGTGCCGGTCGATGGCATCGTCGAGGATGGCCGCTCCTCGCTCGACGAAGCGATGGTTACGGGCGAATCAATGCCGGTGACACGAACACAAGGCGACGCCGTCGTTGGCGGCACGCTCAACCAGACCGGCGCCCTGATCATCCGCGCCGAGAAAGTCGGCCGCGATACGATGCTGTCGCGTATAGTGCAGATGGTCGCCGACGCTCAGCGTTCGCGCGCGCCGATCGAGGGCCTGGCCGACAAGGTCTCCGGCTGGTTCGTGCCGGCCGTGATCCTGATCGCGCTGCTGGCCTTCACCGCCTGGGCGTTGTGGGGGCCGGAACCTCGCTTTGCCTATGGTCTGCTCGGCGCCGTCTCGGTGCTCATCATCGCCTGTCCCTGCGCACTTGGGCTAGCCACGCCGATGTCGATCATGGTCGGCATCGGCAAGGGCGCTGGCGCGGGCGTGCTGATCAAAAACGCCGAGGCGCTTGAGCGGATGGAAAAGGTCGATACGCTCGTCGTCGACAAGACCGGTACGCTCACCGAGGGCAGGCCCGCGGTGACGCGGATCGTCGCCGCTGAAGGTTTCGCCGAAGATGAGATCCTGCGGCTTGCCGCGGGGGTGGAGAAGGCCTCCGAGCACCCGCTGGCGCTGGCGATAGTCGCCGCGGCCGAAGCGCGCGGCCTTGCCGTGCCCTCGGTCGCCGAGTTTGATTCCCCGATCGGCAAGGGCGCACTCGGTACGGTCGAGGGCAAGGCGCTGGTGCTGGGCAACGCCGCGTTCCTTCAGGAATGCGGCATCGACGCTGCGCCGCTGTCCGGTGCGGCCGACGCCCTGCGCCTCGATGGCGCGACAGCCATCTATGCCGGGATTGCGGGCAAGGCCGCCGGGATCTTCGCCATTGCTGATCCGATCAAGGCGACGACTGCCGAGGCACTGAAGAGCCTGCACGCGGACGGCATCCGCATCGTCATGCTGACCGGCGACAACCGCACGACGGCGGTGGCGGTCGCCCGGCAGCTCGGTATCGACGAGGTCGAGGCCGATGTCCTACCTCACGAGAAGAGCGCCGTGATCCTCCGCCTTAGATCCGAAGGGCGGGTCGTTGCGATGGCCGGCGACGGCGTGAACGACGCTCCTGCCCTGGCGGCCGCCGATGTCGGCATCGCCATGGGTTCGGGCACCGACGTCGCCATCGAAAGCGCCGGTGTGACGCTGCTCAAAGGCGATCTGACCGGCATCGTCAAGGCGCGCCACCTGTCCGAGGCGACAATGCGGAACATCCGCCAGAACCTCGTTTTCGCCTTCATTTACAACGCGGCTGGCGTTCCGGTGGCAGCGGGAGTGCTCTATCCCGTGATCAGTCTCCTACTCTCACCCATCATTGCCGCCGCCGCCATGGCGCTGTCCTCGGTCAGCGTCATCGGCAATTCGCTTCGGCTCAGGACGACCAAGCTGTGAAATCCATCGTCCATCCGCGGTCCGTGCCCAGCTATGGCAATCGGCTAGCCGAGTTCGAAGCCACCCGGGTGTCTTAGGCCAGCGCATTTCAGTAATCTCCAGCGCCAGTTGCTGATCGAAGACACAGCTACCAACCTGCATGTCGGTTCTCCCCTTGTTGAATTCGCGCGGATGCTGTCATCCCGCTGGCGACTGTAAGTGTTGTCAAACGTCCAGCCGCGTCTCGCTGGTGAATCGTTGGATATGCAACGAACGCTCGGCGGTTGCGGGCAAAGGCGGCGAACCTGCGCCGCGACGCCTCGTTTGACGGCGTCACGGTCGTGATGAACCGCCGGGCGCCCGCCACCGGGAAGCGACGGAACAACGCTTCCAGCATGGTCAGGCCCAGGCAAGGCCGCGTGTGCGTTCGTGCATCGCGACTTGCCTGAGGAACATGGCCTCCGGATACTCGGGCAGACGATAGTCTGATATCCACCCGTCGAGGGGCCGCGGCGCTCCGCCTTGATGCAGATTGGGGCTAAATGCGTGGCCTGCAGCAGATTGCAATAGATCGAATTGGGGTCGAGCGGGGGCAAGCAGGCGATCAACGCAGCGATCGCTCCGCCATCCTGCGCACCCAGTGCGCCGAACTCATGATTGCCCAGCGATCCGGTCCCCTGCGGCGCGGATCGATGGCAGGGTGATGCGCTCACGCTGCCGTCATTCATCAAGGAAATCCCCCATTATTTCCTTCGCTGACGGAACTATATTCTGCCGCCCCTTTGGCACGAAGCGCGGTATAAGTGACAGCAATCTTTGCTGAAAAAAGGGCCTTTCCTTGAATTCGCGCCGCCGCCAAGGCTGATCTAGCCCATAATCCTTTGAGCTTCGTAGCAAAATGCGATTGTCGAAATCGCTCTGGGCAGCTAGCCGAAGTGTGTGATCGAGCCCCGCACAGATTCCGCGCTGCGCGCCATCCGGCGGTTGCTTCGCGCCGCAAGACTGAGCGAGAAGCAGCTTGCAACGGCTACGGGTTTGACCCCTTCGCAGCTCGTCGTGCTGCAGGAGGTCGCACGGCACGGCGAGACCACCGCTGGCGCCATCG
>DASWWL010000013.1:0-2891 GCA_036400975.1 Novosphingobium sp.
GCGATCGATGCCGGCAAGCTCGACGCCAAGGCGGTCATCGACCACGCGGCCCTCAAGGCCGCCGGCCTGGCGCGCGGCGGCAAGGATGGTGTGCGCCTCCTCGCCAAGGGCGAATTCAGCGCCAAGGCCAGCTTCAATGTCGCAGGTGTGTCGAAGGGCGCCCGCGAAGCGGTCGAGAAGGCTGGCGGTTCGGTGACCGTGCCCGAGGCCGGCCCGAGCGAGCACGAGAAGAAGACCGCTCGCCGCGAAGCGAACAAGGCCGCCAAGGCCTAATATTCGCAGGACAAGTCCGGGCGGGGTTCTTGCATCCCCGCCCGTGCACTATATGGGCCATTCCCATATGGACGAGGATGACCGGCCAGAGTCACAATCTCTGGCCCGGCGCCCAAGCAAGGCTAATCCTTAAATGGCATCACGCGCAGACAATATCGCGAGCAACCTCAACCTCGCCACCTTCTCGAAGGCGACGGAGCTGAAGAAACGCATCTGGTTCACCATCGGTGCGCTGATTGTCTTCCGCTTCCTGAGCTTCGTGCCCTTGCCGGGCGTGAACCCGCTGGTGCTCGAATCGCTCTATGCCCAGACGCGCGGCGGCATCCTCGATCTGTTCAATACTTTCTCCGGCGGCAGCCTTGAGCGCATGAGCCTCATCGCGCTTGGCGTCATGCCCTATATCACGGCCTCGATCGTCGTGCAGCTTGCCGCATCGCTCCATCCGGCGCTCGCCGCGCTGAAGAAGGAGGGCGAGAGCGGGCGCAAGAAGCTCAACCAGTACACGCGTTACGGCGCCGTCGTGCTGACTGCGATCCAGGGCTGGTTCGTCGCCACAGGCCTTGAGGCCTATGGCGCGTCGAGCGGCCTGCAGGCGGTGGTCGATCCCGGCTACATGTTCCGCATCGGCGCGGTGATCAGCCTGATCGGCGGCACCATGTTCCTGCTGTGGCTGGGTGAGCAGATCACTTCGCGCGGCATCGGTAACGGCGTCTCGCTGATCATCATGGCGGGCATCGTCGCGCAGATGCCGACTTTGATAACCAACTTGTTCGAAGGCGGCCGCTCCGGCTCGATCAATCCGTTCATGATCGTCGGGCTGGTCTTCCTGGTCGTCTTCATGGTTCTGCTTATCTGCTTCATGGAGCGGGCGCAGCGGCGGTTGCTGATCCAGTATCCGAAACGCGCGAGCCAGCGAGGCATGATGCAGGCGGACCGCAGCCACCTGCCGCTGAAGCTGAACACCGCCGGCGTCATTCCACCGATCTTCGCCAGCTCGCTGCTGCTGCTGCCGCTGACGATCACCCAGTTCGCCGGCAAATCGCTTGCGCCGGAAAGCACGCTGGGCCAGTTCGTGGTTTCGCTGAACCAGTATCTCGGCCACGGCAAGCCGCTCTACATGCTGCTCTATGCGATCGGCATCATCTTCTTCAGCTTCTTCTACACTGCCGTCGTCTTCAATCCCGAAGAAACGGCCGAGAACCTGAAGAAGAACGGCGGTTTCATCCCTGGCATCCGTCCGGGCAAGAACACGGCGACTTATCTCGACTACGTGCTGACGCGCGTGACCGTGATCGGCGCAGCCTATTTGACCGTCGTTTGTGTCGTGCCGGAATACGTGATCGCGCAGACCGGCCTGAACATGCTGTTCCTGGGCGGCACGAGCCTGCTGATCGTGGTCAACGTCACCGTCGATACCATAACCCAGATCCAGTCGCACCTGCTGGCCCACCAGTACGGGGATCTCATCAAGAAGGCCAAGCTGAAGGGCAGGCTGCGCTGACGCGCCCGGAAGGGGCGGTCCAGAGGCAAGGGGATTAATCGCGTGAACATCATTCTGCTGGGACCTCCGGGCGCGGGCAAGGGCACTCAGGCGCAGCGTCTTGTGGAGCGTCATGGCATGCGCCAGCTTTCCACCGGCGACATGCTGCGCGCCGCGGTCAAGGCGGGCACACCCGTGGGACTGCAGGCCAAGGCGGTGATGGAACGCGGCGAGCTGGTTTCCGATGAAATCGTCTCGGCCCTGATCGGCGAGGAGCTTGACGCGATGGGCGCCGGCACTGGCGCGATCTTCGACGGCTATCCGCGCACGGAGGCGCAGGCACAGTCGCTGGACGCGATTCTGTCCGAGCGCGGCCGCAAGCTTGATCATGTCATCGAGCTGGAGGTGGACGAAGACGCGCTCGTCGAGCGGATCACGGGGCGCTATACCTGCGCCACCTGTGGCAAGGGCTATCACGATACGTTCGAACAGCCGCAGGTTGTTGGAACCTGCGATAAGTGCGGCGGCCGCGAATTCAAGCGCCGGCCGGACGATAACGAACAGACCGTTCGGACCCGCATGGCAGAATACCGTGCGAAGACTGCGCCGATCCTGCCGATCTACGAGCAGCGGGGTATCGTCGGCCGGGTCGACGGCATGGCTGACATGGACGAGGTGACGGCCGCGATCGAAAAGATCATCGCCTGATTTTCCGTTACCGCGCGGACCGGTGTGCCGGCCCGCGCGGCGGCTTTCGGGGGCGCCTGGCCGCAGGGCCTTTGACCTTCATCGCGCGATCCGGTATGCGGAACGCATCGACGCTCGAAATGTGGCGTCTCCGGCGTTGACAGCGCGGGCGAATCGCCTTAATCGCGCCCTTCCATTCGATAATTTCGGTGAGTCCGGCAGGCACTGCGCTAGCGCGCGCCGACCGGGCTTTTTGCCTTTGCGCTGCCGAAGTTGCTGTAATGTCAACGCGTTGAGATGGAGGTGGCGGAAATCCGTCGTCTCTGTGGAGCATGGAGAATTAAGTGGCTCGTATTGCCGGGGTAAACATCCCCACCAACAAGCGCGTGATCATCGCGCTCACCTATATCCACGGTATCGGTCCGGCCAAGGCGAAGCAGATCGCCGACAA
>DASWWL010000014.1:0-17739 GCA_036400975.1 Novosphingobium sp.
CGGGACTAGGGCGCGCATCAATCAATCATCAAGACGAGTCAGCCCCTTGGTCGACCTCTCGCAATATCTGCCGATACTGATTTTCCTGGTCATTGCGCTGGGTCTGTCCTCGGCCTTCGTATTCCTGCCTATGGGTGTCGCCCGTCTGACCGGGGCGCATAATCCCAATGCCGAGAAACTCAGCGAATACGAATGCGGCTTTCCTGCCTTCGAGGATCCGCGCAGCCAGTTTGATGTGCGCTTCTATCTCGTCGCAATCCTCTTCATCATCTTCGATCTGGAAGCGGCGTTTCTATTCCCATGGGCCGTCTCGCTCGACATGACGGGGTGGCCGGGCTGGATCACGATGATGGTATTCCTGGGCGAGCTTGCCATCGGCCTTGCCTATGCATGGAAGAAGGGAGCTCTGGATTGGGAATGAGCACTCTCATCGACACCACCGGCAACCCGTTGACTGCTTCCGGCGGTAACGCGGGTACGCCGCCCGACCAGGCCTTCTTCAAGGATCTCAATCAAGAGGTTTCGGATAAGGGTTTCCTCGTCACCTCCACCGAGGAGCTCTTCCAGTGGGCCCGTACCGGCTCGCTGTGGTGGATGACTTTCGGCCTTGCCTGCTGTGCGGTTGAGATGATCCACGTCAACATGCCGCGTTATGACATGGAGCGCTTCGGCGTTGCCCCGCGCGCCAGCCCGCGCCAGTCGGACGTGATGATCGTGGCTGGTACGCTGTGCAACAAGATGGCGCCAGCACTGCGCAAGGTCTATGATCAGATGTCGGATCCCAAGTACGTCATCTCGATGGGAAGCTGTGCCAACGGTGGCGGTTATTATCACTACAGCTACAGTGTCGTGCGTGGCTGCGACCGGATCGTGCCCGTGGACATCTATGTGCCGGGTTGCCCGCCGACCGCAGAGGCCTTGCTCTATGGCGTGATGCAACTTCAGCGAAAAATTCGCCGTGTCGGCACGGTCGAGCGGTAAGGGGGATACAGTGACTGTATTTCATCCCGCACCGAAGATCGCCTCAAACACGGGCATGCTTGACACGTTGACCGACGCGTTGGGCGATATGATCGTCGCCAGGAAGGAAGAGCACGGCGAAATCGTCCTCACGGTCGCGCGCGACCGTATTGAAGATGCGCTCCGCCTGCTGCGTGATGCGTACGAATACCAACAGCTTATGGAGATTGCGGGCGTCGACTATCCAAGCCGGGCCGAGCGTTTCGAAGTTGTCTACATGCTGCTCTCGTTGACCAGGAATCACCGTATCCTCGTGAAGGTCGCGGCGGCCGAGAATACGCCGGTGCCTACCGTCACAACGCTGTGGCCGGTTGCGGGTTGGCTCGAGCGTGAGGTGTTCGACCTCTACGGCGTTATCTTTGCCGGTAATCAGGACTTGCGCCGTATCCTCACTGACTACGGCTTCGAGGGGCATCCCTTTCGCAAGGATTTCCCGCTGACCGGCTATCATGAATTGCGCTATTCCGAAGAAGACAAGCGTGTCGTCTACGAGCCGGTGCAGTTGGCGCAGGATCTGCGCAGCTTTGACTTTATGAGCCCCTGGGAAGGCGCGGATTACGTGCTGCCGGGTGACGAGAAGGTCGCGGTCAATCCTGCGCCGCCACCCGTCGCCCAGCCCAAGACGACCGACAAGCCCGCCGACACCGGCGCCGGTGCGAAGGCCAACGAGCAGGCCGGCGAGAAGCAGAGCGCCGGCGCGCCCGCTGCCAAGGATGACGGCAAGGCGCCGCCGGCTCCCGAGCCGACCAAGGATCGCCCGGAGGACAAGGAATGAGCGTCCAGCTCGACCAGGCGCCGACCACCGGCGACGAGGTCATCACCAACTACACGATCAACTTCGGCCCCCAGCACCCGGCCGCGCACGGCGTACTGCGCATGGTCATGGAGCTGGACGGCGAGATCATCGAGCGGATCGATCCGCACGTCGGCCTGCTGCATCGCGGCACCGAGAAACTGATCGAGCACAAGACCTATCTCCAGGCGCTGCCCTATTTCGACCGGCTCGACTACTGCTCGCCGCTCGCCATGGAGCACTCCTACGTGCTGGCCATCGAGAAGCTGCTGAACCTCGAAGTTCCGCTCCGCGCGCAATACCTGCGCGTGCTGTTCGCCGAGTTGACGCGCATCTGTAACCACATGCTCAACATGGGCTCGCACGTCATGGATGTGGGCGCGATGACACCGAACCTGTGGCTGTTCGAGATCCGGGAGGATTGCCTCAACTTTTTCGAACGCGCGAGCGGCGCACGTATGCACTCGGCTTGGTTCCGCCCGGGCGGCGTGCATCAGGATGTGCCGCTCAAGCTGCTGACCGACATTGGCGACTGGCTCGACACCCGACTGCCAGAGCTGTTCGAGGATGCGATGAGCCTCGTCGTCGACAACCGCATTTTCAAGCAGCGGAACGTTGATATCGCGCTCGTTTCGAAGGAGGACGCGATCAGGTGGGGGTTCTCTGGCCCGATGATCCGCGCCGCCGGCATTCCCTGGGATCTGCGCAAGAGTCAGCCCTATGATGTCTACGACCGCATGGACTTCGAGATTCCGGTCGGCACGCGCAGCGACTGCTACGACCGTTTCATGGTCCGTGTCGAGGAAGTGCGCCAATCCGCACGGATCATGAAGCAGTGCCTCGCCGAAATGCCGAATGGTCCGATCGCTTCAAGCGACCGCAAGGTCGTCCCGCCCAAGCGCGGAGAGATGAAGCAATCGATGGAAGCGCTGATCCACCACTTCAAGCTTTACACCGAAGGTTTCCACGTGCCTGCAGGCGAGGTCTACGTCGCCACCGAAAGCCCCAAGGGCGAGTTTGGGGTCTATCTGGTCTCGGATGGCAGTAATAAGCCGTATCGTTGCAAGATCCGGCCGACTGCGTTCAGCCACCTCCAGGCAATGGATTTCATGAGCAAGGGCCACATGCTGCCCGATGCGACCGCTATCCTAGGTGCGATCGATGTGGTATTCGGGGAGTGCGATCGTTGAGCAATCTTGAAACTGCCGAGCGAATGATCGCGTTCTATAATGCGCAGGATCTTGACGGCTATCTGTCGTTGATGACCGATGATGCGGCCGAAGCCACCTATCGTGGCGCGGTACTGCGTGACGGACAGGAAGGCATTCGTTCGGCCCTCGCCACCGCGTTCAAGACCTGGCCGCAGAACAATGCCGAGATCCGCGAGAAGCAGGAGATCGGCAATTACGTGCTGTTTCGCGAATACGTGACCCGCGGCCCTTCGTCGGATGGCTCGCCGCTGGTCGAGCCGTTCGAAGTTGTCGCAATCTACAGTTTCGAGGGCGACAAATGCTCTCGCGTGGAGTTCGTTCGTTGAAGCTTGAAACCTTCGATATGATGCGCGTCTGGGCCTCGATCACCGGCTTGTTACTGGCCATGTGGTTCTTCGCCCAATTTTACATGGGCGGTAAGCCGTCCGAGCAGCTACCGATGCTCGTCGCTGCGATTGGCGGGTTCGAGCTGTTCCTTTATGTGCAGGACATGATGCGGCGGAGGGCGCGCAATGGCTGATCGCCACCTCGAAGCCGATACGCCCGAACTGCGCGAGCGCTGGAGCGGGTTCGCGTTCACGCCTGAGTGGGATGCCAAGGCCAAGGCAGCAATCGCGCGCTATCCCAATGGGCGTCAGCGCTCGGCGGTGATGGCGCTGCTCGACTATGCTCAGCGTCAGGTTGGCGAGGAGACGAATACGCAAGGCTGGTTACCGATCCCGGTGATGGAGTATGTCGCCGCATATCTCGACATGCCGATCATCCGGGTGGTCGAGGTCGCCAGCTTCTATACGATGTACAACCTGGTGCCCGTTGGTCGCTTCCATGTACAGGTCTGTGGAACGACGCCTTGCATGCTGCGTGGATCGGATGACCTGCTCGCTGCCTGCAAGGCTCGCGGGATGAAGAAGGGGCATAACAGCGCCGATGGCCTCTGGACGCTGACCGAGGTCGAATGCATGGGCAATTGCGCTTCGGCTCCGATGGTCCAGATCAATGACGACAACTACGAGGACTTGACCGTCGATCGTCTGAACCATGTGCTCGACGATCTGGCCGCTGGTCGCATACCTAAGGCTGGCACGCAGGAGCCCGGCCGCCACACGGTCGAGCCCCTTGGCGGGCCGACGACATTGAAAGAGATGGTCAGCGAAAATCACGACTATCGGGGGGAGTGGTAAGATGGCTCTCGCTGACAAGGATCGTATCTTCACCAATCTCTACGGTTATCAGCTGTGGAACTTGAAAGCGGCGCAAGCGCGCGGTGACTGGGACAATACCAAGGATATCCTCGCCAAAGGTCGCGACGCAATCATAGAGGAAATCAAGGCATCTGGTCTTCGCGGCCGTGGTGGCGCCGGTTTTCCCACCGGCATGAAGTGGTCCTTCATGCCCAAGGAATACAAGCCGGACCGTCCCGGTTTTCTGGTCATCAACGCCGATGAATCCGAGCCGGGTTCGTGCAAGGACCGTGAGATCATCCGCCATGATCCGCACAAGCTGATCGAGGGCGCTTTAATCGCGGGCTTCGCGATGGGCGCGCGCGCGGCCTACATCTACATCCGCGGCGAATATATCCGCGAGGCCGAGACACTGTTCGCTGCCGTGCAGGAGGCTTATGACGCTGGCCTCGTCGGCATGAATGCCTGCGGCTCGGGCTACGATTTCGATGTCTTCGTCCACCGCGGCGCGGGCGCTTACATTTGCGGCGAAGAGACCGCGATGATCGAGAGCCTGGAAGGCAAGAAGGGCCAGCCGCGTCTCAAGCCGCCGTTCCCGGCCGGCGCCGGGCTCTACGGCTGCCCGACCACGGTCAACAACGTCGAATCGATCGCCGTCGCCCCCACGATCATGCGGCGCGGTGCGGGCTGGTTCGCCGGCTTTGGGCGCGAGAACAACAAGGGCACCAAACTCTTCCAGATCTCCGGCCACGTGGAGAAGCCGTGCGTTGTGGAAGAGGAAATGAGCATCCCCTTCCGCGAGTTGATCGAGCGCCATTGCGGCGGCATTCGTGGCGGGTGGGACAATCTGCTGGCAGTGATCCCCGGCGGATCGTCAGTGCCTTTGGTGCCGGCTGATCAATGTTTCGACATGCCGATGGACTTCGACGGCTGCAAGGCGGTCGGCTCGGGGCTGGGCACCGCGGCGGTTATCGTCATGGACAAGTCGACCGATATCGTTCGCGCGATCAGCCGACTTTCTTACTTCTACAAGCACGAGTCCTGCGGTCAGTGCACGCCCTGCCGTGAAGGCACGGGCTGGATGTGGCGCGTGATGGAGCGCCTGCGCACCGGCGACGCCGAGGTCGAGGAAATCGACATGCTGCAGCAGGTGACCAAGCAGGTCGAAGGTCACACTATCTGCGCCTTGGGCGACGCCGCTGCCTGGCCGATCCAGGGCTTGATCCGCCATTTCCGCCCCGAGTTGGAACGCCGGATCGCCGAGAACGTGCGGGAGGCCGCTGAGTGAGCGGCAGGTCGAAACTGTTGGTGACAGTAGGCGCGTTTCTTGCGTTGGCAGGAGCGGTCTACTTTGTATCGCCAACACGAAATCCGGACACTGGGTTGCCGGAGAGGGACGCGTTCACCTTGCTGGCCTCCGCGTGGCTTATTGCCAGCGGCGTCGGTTTGATCCTGCACAAGAGCTGGGCCTTGTGGCTTTACCTTGCCGGGACGGCAATTTGCTTTGCCTTCGTAGTGGTCAAGGCTTTTGGAAGTAATGGAAATATTGCAGATGCGGCTGTTGGCGGACTTATCGGCGGTGCAGTGTTTGGAGTGCCGGCTCTCGTTGTTTGGTTCCGTCGTGATCGCCTCAGGACGGACCAGCAGGAGTCTCTAGATGCCTAAAGTCACCGTCGACGGCGTCGAACTCGAAGTCCCGCAGGGAGCAACCGTCCTGCAGGCTTGCGAGTTGGCCGGTAAGGAAATCCCCCGCTTCTGCTATCATGAGCGGCTGTCTATCGCCGGCAACTGCCGCATGTGCCTCGTCGAAGTCGCGCCCGGACCGCCGAAGCCGCAGGCGTCGTGCGCGCTGCCGGCCGCCGACAACCAGGTGATCCGCACCGACAGCGAGATGGTCAAGAAGGCGCGCGAGGGGGTGATGGAATTCCTCCTCATCAACCACCCGCTCGATTGCCCGATCTGCGACCAGGGCGGCGAATGCGACCTGCAGGACCAGTCGGTCGCTTACGGTCGCGGCGCTTCGCGCTATGACGAGAACAAGCGCGCCGTCACCGAGAAATACATGGGCCCGCTCATCAAGACGACGATGACGCGCTGCATCCACTGCACCCGCTGCGTGCGCTTCTCCGAAGAGATCGCCGGCGCGGACGAGATCGGCGCGCTCTATCGCGGCGAGCAGATGCAGATCACGACCTATCTGGAAAAGGCCGCGCAGCACGAGATGTCTGCCAACGTGATCGATCTCTGCCCGGTCGGCGCGCTCACCTCCAAGCCCTATGCCTTCGAGGCGCGGCCCTGGGAACTGAAGAAGACTCTGGGCATCGACGTTTCCGATGCAACTGGCGCCAACATTCGTATTGATAGCCGTGGTCGCGAAGTCATGCGTGTCCTGCCTCGTATTAATGACGACGTGAACGAGGAATGGTTGTCCGACAAGGGGCGCTATCAGGTGGACGGATTGACTCGTCGTCGTCTCGACCGTCCATGGATTCGCCGTGACGGTAAGCTCGTGGCGGCAAGCTGGGATGAGGCTTTTGCTGCCGTCGCCAGCGTCGTGCCAGGTGCCAGCATAGGCGTGATCGCTGGTGATATCGTCGATTGCGAAACGATGTTCGCGGCAAAGAAGTTGGCAGGTGCGCTTGGCTCCAGTCTGCTCGAAGGCCGTCAGACGGGCATGGATTACGACGTGTCCAACCTTGCCGCCGTCAACTTCAACTCGACCTTCTCCGGTATTGAAACCGCAGATGCGATCCTGATCGTCGGCAGTAATGTGCGCTGGGAAGCGCCGCTGGTGAATGTCCGTTTGCGCAAGGCTGTGAAGAAGGGGGCAAGAGTCTTCCTGATTGGGCCTGAGTGGGAAACGACCTTCGGCGGTGAATTCATCGGGGATGACCTTTTGGTTCTCGGGAATCTTCCCGGGCATGTTGCGGACGCTCTATCGAAGGCGGAGCGCCCTGCCGTCATTCTTGGCGGCGCGGCACTGGCTAAGGGGGCGCTCAGCGCAGGTCTGAGCCTGGTCGGCCAGTTCGATCTCGTGCGCGAGGGTTGGAATGGCTTCAATGTGCTGCATCTTGCCGCAAGCCGTATGGGTGGTCTCATGTTGGGCTATGCGCAGACGGGGGGCATCGCCGATGTCGCTGCGGCCAAGCCGAAGCTGTTGCTCACGCTGGGTGCGGATGAAGTAGACTTCACCAGGTTCGCGGATTCGATCGTGGTCTATATCGGTCATCATGGTGACAAGGGCGCACATGCGGCTGATATCATTCTTCCGGCGGCCGCCTATACCGAGAAGGCGGGCACTTACGTGAACACCGAAGGCCGCGTGCAGTTCGCCGAGAAGGCGGTCTTCGCGCCGGGCGACGCGCGCGAAGACTGGACGATCTTGCGCGCATTGGCGGACGCGTTGGGTGTTTCCGTGGGTTTTGACAGCTTCGAACAACTTCGCGCTGCGATGACCACTGAAGTTCCGGCGCTCGGTGTTGAAGGCCTGGTCGACTATGGCCAGTCGCTTCCTGCCGGCGGAGGTTCGGTGAGCGGCACGTTCGCTTATCCGATCAAGGATTTCTACCTTACCAATCCGATTGCTCGTGCCAGCGAGACCATGCAGCGCTGTTCGGCCGAACTGCTTCACGGTGAGGAATTCGCGGAGGCTGCGGAATGACCGTCTTCTTCCAATCGCTCGGTATGAACCACGACTGGGCGTGGTTCATAGCCACCATCTGCGGTATCCTGCTTATCGCGCTGCCGTTGATGCTCGGCGTGGCGATGATCATCTACGCCGACCGCAAAATCTGGGCGGCGATGGCGTTGCGCCGCGGCCCGAACGTGGTCGGCCCCTTCGGCCTGCTGCAGAGCTTCGCTGACGGCCTAAAGGTATTTCTTCAGGAAACGATCATTCCTTCGGCGTCGAACAAGGTCCTGTTCCTGATCGCACCAATTATCACTTTTACCGTCGCGCTGCTCGCTTGGGCGGTGATCCCATTCAATTCGGGCGCGGTGCTGGCGAACATCAACGTCGGCTTGCTCTATATCCTCGCGATTTCCTCGCTTGGCGTCTACGGCGTCGTCATCGCGGGCTGGGCTTCGAACTCCAAGTACCCCTTCTTCTCGGCGATGCGCGCCTCGGCGCAGATGATCTCTTATGAAGTCTCGATCGGCTTCATTCTCATATGTGTCGTGCTGTGGGCCGGCAGCTTCAACTTGCTCGAAATCGTCGAGGGGCAGCGCGGCCACGTCTTCGGGTTCCTCAACGGCTATGCCTTCAACCCGCTCCTATTCCCGATGTGGGTGATGTTCCTGATTTCGGGCATGGCCGAAACTGCGCGCGCGCCGTTCGACCTGACCGAGGCGGAAAGCGAACTCGTCGCCGGTTACCAGACCGAATACTCGTCGATGGCCTTTGCGCTCTACTGGCTCGGCGAATATGCCAACGTGCTCCTGATGTGCGCGCTTAACGCAGTGCTGTTCTTTGGCGGTTACCTGCCGCCGGTGGAATGGGCGCCGCTCTACTACGTGCCCGGTGTAGTCTGGCTGCTCGTCAAGATCCTGTTCTTCTTCTTCGTCTTCTCCTGGGTGAAGGCAACTGTCCCGCGCTATCGCTACGATCAGCTCATGCGCTTGGGCTGGAAGGTGTTCCTGCCCGTCTCGCTGCTCTTCGTTGTGTTGGTCAGCGGTTATCTGATGTTCACGAGGTACGGGGCATGAGCGTCGGTCAAATCATCAAGGCGTTCACCCTCTGGGAGTTCGTGAAGGCGCACTGGCTAACCTTGAAGTATTTCTTCAAGCCCAAGGCGACGATCAACTACCCGTTCGAGAAGAACCCGCTGTCCCCGCGCTTCCGCGGCGAGCATGCACTGCGCCGTTATCCCAACGGTGAGGAGCGCTGCATCGCGTGCAAGCTGTGCGAGGCGATCTGCCCGGCGCAGGCGATCACCATCGAGGCCGAGCCCCGCGCCGACGGCAGCCGTCGCACAACGCGCTACGACATCGACATGACCAAATGCATCTACTGCGGCTTCTGTCAGGAAGCCTGCCCGGTAGACGCCATCGTCGAGGGTCCGAACTTCGAATATGCGACCGAAACGCGTGAGGAGCTGCTTTATGACAAGGCCAAGCTGCTTGCGAATGGTGACAAGTGGGAGCGGGCCATCGCCGCGAACCTTGAAGCCGACGCACCCTATCGCTAGGCCGCCACGGCAACGGGGCTGACTTATGATCCAGACAATCGCCTTTTACCTTTTCGCGACGCTGGTGATCGCCTCCGGTGCGATCACTATCCTGGCCCGCAATCCGGTGCATTCCGTGCTGTGGTTGATCCTGGCGTTCTTCAATGCCGCCGGTCTCATGGTGCTGGTTGGGGCCGAGTTCATCGCGATGCTGCTAGTCATCGTCTATGTTGGCGCAGTCGCAGTGCTGTTCCTGTTTGTCGTGATGATGCTCGACATCGATTTCGCCGAACTGCGTGCCGGCTTCGTTCGCAATTTTCCGTTAGGCATGTTGGTCGCGCTCGTGTTGTTAGCCGAGATCGTACTCGGCATCGGCGCCTATCGCGCCGGGGCTCTTCAGTTGGGTACGCCAGATGGGTCTGCTGCGACCGGTATCGGCGTAAGCAATATCGAAGCGATCGGGGCGCTGCTCTATGGCCGCTACCTGTTCCTGTTCGAAGCGGCGGGCATCATCCTGCTTGTTGCGATGATCGGCGCGATCGTGCTGACACATCGTCAGCGTGGCGACACGCGCGGCCAGAACATTTCGCGGCAGATCGCGCGTCGTCCTGGCGACGCCACGATCAACGCGCGGCCCGAAGTGGGCAAGGGGGTCACGCTGTGATCGGTATCGAACACTATGTCGTCGTCAGCTCGATCCTTTTCGTGCTCGGCGTGCTGGGCATTTTCCTCAATCGCAAGAACGTGATCGTCATTCTCATGGCGATCGAGCTGATCCTGCTGGCGGTGAACATCAACCTGGTGGCCTTCAGCGCCTTCTTGCAGGACTTGACGGGCCAGATCTTCGCCATGTTCGTGCTGACCGTGGCTGCGGGCGAGGCGGCGATCGGCCTGGCCATCCTGGTAATCTATTTCCGTGGTCGCGGCACGATTGCCGTCGATGATGTCAACCGGATGAAGGGTTAGTTTCGTGGATCCGATCCTCTTCATCGTATTTCTGCCTTTGCTGGCTGCGATCGTGGCTGGTCTCGGCAATCGTGCGCTTGGCAGTACAGCGGCCAAATCGCTGACGACCGGGGCATTGTTCATCGCTTGCGCATTATCGTGGCCCATTTTTCTGGGCTTCCTGTCCGGTGGTGCGGAAGCGCACGTTGTTCCTGTGCTGCAATGGGTGAAATCCGGTGCGCTGAGCTTCGACTGGGCGCTGCGCGTGGATACGCTCACTGCCATTATGCTGGTGGTCATCACCAGCGTTTCGGCGCTCGTTCACCTCTACAGCTGGGGCTACATGGAGGAGGATCCGGATCAGCCGCGGTTCTTCGCGTATCTTTCGCTGTTCACTTTCGCCATGCTCATGCTGGTGACCGCCGATAATCTGGTTCAGATGTTCTTCGGTTGGGAAGGTGTCGGCCTCGCGTCCTATCTTCTCATCGGTTTTTGGTTCCGCAAGCCTTCCGCCAGCGCCGCCGCCATCAAGGCATTCGTCGTAAACCGCGTGGGTGACCTTGGCTTCATGCTGGGTATCTTTGGCGTATTTCTGGTATTCGGCACCGTCTCGATCCCCGCGATCCTCGAAGCCGCTCCCGGCATGGCCGGATCGACTATCGGCTTCCTGGGGCATCGTTTCGATACGATGACAGTGCTTTGCATTCTTCTGTTCATCGGTGCGATGGGCAAGTCGGCGCAGCTTGGATTGCACACTTGGCTGCCCGATGCGATGGAAGGTCCGACGCCGGTTTCAGCGCTTATCCATGCGGCGACAATGGTCACTGCCGGTGTCTTCATGGTTTGTCGTCTGTCGCCGCTGTTCCAAACAAGTCCCACGGCCCTTGGTTTCGTGACCTTCATTGGCGCAGCGACATGCTTCTTTGCCGCCACTGTCGGTACGACGCAATGGGACATCAAGCGGGTGATCGCTTATTCGACCTGTTCGCAACTGGGCTACATGTTCTTCGCGGCTGGCGTCGGCGCCTATGGTGCGGCGATGTTCCACCTGTTCACGCATGCCTTTTTCAAGGCGCTGCTGTTCCTGGGGGCCGGTTCGGTGATCCACGCAATGCATCACGAACAGGACATGCGGCATTACGGCGCACTGCGTAAGGAGATCCCGCTCACCTTCTGGGCAATGATGGCCGGCACCCTGGCGATTACCGGCGTGGGCGTGCTGGGGGTATTCGGTTTTGCGGGCTTCTATTCGAAGGACGCGATCCTTGAGGCCGCCTTCGCCAGTGGTAGCGAACTTGGCACTTTCGCTTTCTGGATAGGCTGCACGGCTGCGTTGCTTACCAGTTTCTATTCCTGGCGTCTGATGTTCCTGACTTTCTGGGGCAAGCCGCGCTGGGCTGGTTCAGAACACATCCAGCATGCTGTCCATGGAGATCATCTCGATCACCCCGCGGATGAGAGCGTGGGTGATGCGATCGGCCACGGACATGCCCATGGCGCTCATGATCACGGTAAGGCGATCGAGGGCACTGCGGGCTATCATCCGCATGAAAGCCCGCTGGCCATGTTGATCCCGCTGGTTTTGCTCGGTCTCGGCGCTGTATTCGCGGGTTTTGCCTTCCATCATGCCTTTATCGAGGACGAAGGCTTCTGGAAGGGTGCGATCTATTTCAACGAACATCTGATTCATGCGATGCATGAGGTGCCGATGTGGGTGAAGCTGTCGGCGACGGTGGTGATGCTGCTGGGTCTTGGCACGGCGATCTATGCCTATCTGAAGAATCCGAAGTTCCCGGAAATCTTCGTCGGGCAGTTCGGTGCATTGCATCGGTTCTTCTACAACAAGTGGTACTTCGACGAACTCTATGACTTCCTGTTCGTCCGTCCGGCCTTCTGGCTCGGCAAGGTGCTCTGGAAGCAGGGCGACATCGGCATCGTGGATCGCTTCGGCCCGAACGGGGCGGCCTGGGTTGTCGCCAGGGGATCCACTTATGCGCAGAAGGTACAGTCCGGCTATCTCTACAGCTATGCGCTGGTGATGCTGTTGGGACTTGTGGGGGCAATCAGCTGGGTGATGGTGGGCTAGAACGATGAACGGTTTCCCCATTCTCACCCTTATGCTGCTTGTCCCTCTGCTGGGAGCGGTCGCCTGCCTTTATTCGAAGCCCCCGGCTGCGCGGATAATCGCATTGGTCGCTACGCTGATCGATCTGCTGCTCGGCCTTGTGCTCTGGGCCAATTATGATGTTGGCGGAGCGCAGTGGCAGTTCCAGGAGCGTGTAGAGCTTTTCGCCGGTTTCGACTGGGCGCTTGGCATCGATGGCATTGCGCTGATGTTGATCATGCTTTCGGTCTTTCTCATGCCGATCTGCATCGGCGCGAGCTGGGATGCGATCGAGAAGCGTGTTGGCGAATACATGGCGGCATTCCTGTTGATGGAAACGCTCATGATCGGCGTTTTCACGGCGCAAGATTTGTTCCTGTTTTACATAATGTTCGAAGCTGGCCTGATTCCGATGTATCTGATCATCGGCATATGGGGCGGTAGCGAGCGTATCTACGCCAGCTACAAGTTCTTCCTATATACGCTGCTCGGATCGGTCCTGATGCTGATTGCGATGCTGTGGATGGTGAATGAAGCGGGCACCACCGACATTCCAACGCTGATGGCTTATGATTTCGCGCCAGAAGCCCAGACTTGGCTGTGGCTCGCGTTCTTCGCCAGCTTTGCTGTGAAGATGCCGATGTGGCCGGTGCATACCTGGTTGCCGGATGCACACGTGGAGGCGCCGACGGCGGGTTCCGTGATCCTTGCCGGCGTCTTGTTGAAGATGGGCGGTTACGGCTTCATTCGTTTTTCGCTGCCCATGTTCCCGGAAGCGTCGGCTCAGTTCGCTTGGTTGGTCTTCGCGCTGTCCATGGTTGCGGTGGTCTACACCTCGCTGGTCGCGCTGGTGCAGCACGATATGAAGAAGCTGATCGCTTACTCGTCGGTCGCACACATGGCGATCGTCACCGTCGGACTGTTCGCTTTCAATCCTCAGGGTCTCGAAGGTTCGATGATCGTGATGCTCAGTCACGGTCTTGTTTCCGGCGCGCTCTTCCTTTGCGTCGGCGTGATTTATGATCGTCTCCACACCCGTGAAATTGATCGCTATGGCGGACTTTCGATTAACATGCCGAAATATTCGCTGTTCTTCATGCTTTTCACGATGGCATCGGTCGGTTTGCCGGGAACCAGTGGTTTCGTGGGCGAGTTCCTGAGCCTGGCGGGCATCTATCAGGTCTCGAGCTGGGTGGCGCTTGTCTCCACTACTGGTATCATTCTCGGCGCGGCATACATGCTCTATCTTTATCGGCGCGTTGCTTTCGGCGATCAGAAGAACGCCGATGCCGCTGCAATGCCCGACCTGAGTTTGCGTGAATGGGCGATGCTTGCTCCGATCGCAGCGGCTGTCCTGTGGATGGGTGTCTATCCCGAAAGTTTCCTGGCACCGATGCGACAGGATATTGCGGCACTCGACGCACGCCTTGCGCGTGCCCGACCTGAAGGTGATGCGAAGCTGGCTGTCGGCAAGCCTAGGATCACGACCGAACACCATATCGATTCCGCTGCGCATGAGGGGGCGCACTAATGGACTTGTCCCACTCGCTGCGCCTCGTCGCGCCTGAAACCCTGTTGAGCGCCTCCGGCCTCGTATTGCTGCTTGTCGCTGCCTGGAGTGGTGACAAGGCCAGCCGTGCGATCAGCATCGCATCTGTCGCCGTTCTGGCTGCATGCGCCTTTCTTGTCGCGCCTGCGCTTTGTGCTGGAGCAATGGGGCCGGATACGAGCGGCTTCTTCGGGCAGTACCGCGCGGACGCGTTCGCGGCTTTCGCCAAGTTGTTGATCTATGCTGCGGCGGGAGCTTCGCTCATCGTCGCGCCGGCCTTTTTTGATCGCGTGAAGGCCATGCGCGCCGAATATCCGATTTTGATCCTTTTCGCCGCTCTCGGCATGGGCATGATGGTTTCGGCCACCGATCTCATAACGCTGTATATCGGGCTCGAACTGAATTCCCTTGCCGCCTATGTCCTGGCCGCATTCCTGCGTACCGATGAGCGTTCGGCTGAAGCGGGCCTCAAGTACTTCGTACTGGGCGCATTGGCGAGTGGCATTCTGCTCTATGGTATCAGCCTGACATATGGTTTTGCGGGGTCCACCAGCTTTGCTGGCATTAGTGCGGCGATTGACGGTGGTCTTTCAACCGGGGCGTTGTTCGGGATCGTCTTTGTCCTTGCAGGTCTTGCCTTCAAGATCAGTGCCGTGCCGTTTCATATGTGGACGCCGGATGTCTACGAAGGGGCGCCGACGCCCGTTACGACTTTCTTCGCTTCCGCTCCCAAGGTCGCTGCTTTGGCGTTGACTATGCGCGTCGCCTTGGATGCTTTCGGGACGCAGGTGGATGCATGGCGCCAGATCGTCATTTTTGCGGCCCTGGCGTCGATCGTTGTGGGGGCTTTTGGCGCGATCGGCCAGACAAATATCAAGCGCCTGATGGCCTATTCGTCGATCAACAACGTTGGCTTCATCCTGATCGGGCTCGCTGCGGCTACTCCGCAGGGCGCGTCGGCCATGCTCGTCTATCTGGCGATTTACGTTGCCATGACCATTGGCGGCTTTGTCGCCGTGCTGATGCTCAAGGATTCGAGCGGGGCGGCGATAGAGGCCATTGCGGATCTGGCCGGCCTTTCGCGCACTCGACCGTTGTTTGCTGCCGCGCTTGCCATGGTGATGTTCAGCCTGGCCGGGATTCCGCCGCTCTTCGGTTTCTGGGGCAAGTTCGTGGTATTCCAGGCTGCGGTGCAGGCTGATCTCGTCGCTCTTGCCGCGATTGGCATCGCTGCTTCGGTGATTGGTGCGTTCTATTACCTGAAGATCGTCAAGGTCATGTACTTCGACGAGCCGGTCGATAAGGTTCAAGGTCGCAGTGACTGGGCACACGGTGCCTTGCTGACTACCTCGGCGGTATTCATATCTCCGTTGGGCTACCTGCTTACGAAGTGGATCGGTACGCTTGCCGATGCTGCTGCGGCTGCACTGTTTCATACCGTTTGATTTACTTCGTACCCGAAACCGGTTCGACTAGCGACGATGTCACCTTGCGACTTCGTGGCGGCGCTGTCGTGCTAGAAGGCGAATGGCTGGTTGCCGACCGGCAAAGCGCCGGAAAGGGGAGATCGGGCCGTGTCTGGCTCGATGGAGGCTTGGGCAACTTCATGGGAACGACGGTGGTTCACTTGCGTCCCGGTGATCCGCCGCCTTCATCTTTCGCGTTGTCGGTGGCGTTGGCCGTGCATCAAGTGGTGGCGGAGTTCGGGCAAAATGCCATGCTTAAATGGCCTAACGACCTGCTGGTTGGTGGAGCGAAGCTGGCTGGCGTTCTTCTTGAACGCATTGAAGACAGTGTCGTTGTTGGTGTGGGCGTCAATCTTGCAGCCGCACCTGACCTCTCTGATCGGGAAACCGTTTCTCTGGGATCGCTTGGTATTAATGTCGATCGCGGTGTCTTTGCCGTCAGATTGGCAAAGCTGTTTAACCTTGAATTGGAACGCTGGCGTAATTTCGGCCTCGCACCTGTCATATCGCGCTGGTTGACTGCGGCGCATCCGGTCGGCACGCGTCTTCGCGTCGGTGATCCCGGGCAAATGCCGTTTGAAGGCGAATTTGCCGGACTGACGGACGATGGCGCCTTGCAACTAAGGCTTCCAGACGGCACCACCCGGATCATGAATGCTGGAGACGTGTCTCTCGCTGGCTATTAATGAGGAACGGAACGTCGCCATGCTGCTCGCTATCGATGCAGGCAACACCAATGTCGTTTTCGCGCTATTCGATGGTCGCCAGTTGAAGGCGCGCTGGCGCATAGCGACGGACCCTCGCCGCACCGGCGACGAATATGCGGTATGGCTGATGCAATTGCTCGCAATCCGTGGTGTAACGCGCGAAGCGATAACGGAAATCATTGTATCCACCGTAGTTCCGCGCGCGCTTCACAACATAGAGGTGCTGGCACGCAACTACTTCCATGTGGAGCCTCTGATCGCCGGCATAGGGCCGGCAGCTTATGCAATCGACATCGACGTCGATCAACCAAGCTCACTAGGCGCCGATCGCGCGGTCAACGCCATCGCCGCGCACACGAAGTATCCGGGTGATCTTATCGTCGTTGATTTCGGCACCGCCACCACGCTCGATGCGATCGATTTCAACGGTGCCTACAAGGGTGGAATCATCGCTCCCGGTATTAATCTTTCGCTCGATGCCTTGGTGGGAAATACGGCCATGCTGCCGCGCATAGCCATACGAGCCCCTACCAGTGAAAGCGTAATCGGCCGCAATACGGAAGACCAGATGCTGATCGGCGTATTCTGGGGTTATGTGGCGATGATGGAAGGCCTGATCGCGCGTATGAGGGCTGAAATCGGACGGCCCGCCAAGGTGATTGCCACTGGCGGCCTCGCGATCCTGTTCGATGAAGTAACCGATATATTCGATGTCGTGGATGCGGACCTCACACTGGAAGGTCTCGCTATTCTTGCTGAAAGGGCAACTGCACCGTGAATTCCGGCCCAATGAAGCCCGGCAACGAACTCCTCTTCTGCGCGCTTGGCGGGTCCGGTGAGATTGGCATGAATGTCAATCTCTATGGCTGTGACGGTAAGTGGCTGATGGTCGATCTTGGCATGAGCTTCAGTGGGGGAGAGTATCCGGGTGTGGATCTCGTCTTTGCTGATCTGGAATTCATCGAAGAACGCCGGGAGGATCTGCTTGGCGTCGTTATTACGCATGCACATGAAGATCACATAGGTGCGGTTCCCTATTTCGCGCTGGAACTTGGCGTTCCTCTCTATGCTACGCCGTTCACGGCCAAGCTGGTCATCGCGAAGCTGGAGGAAGCCGGGATCGCGAACGACATCGAACTGCACATCGTAGACCATCTCGAACGTTTCGAGCTTGGTGCATTCGGTCTGCGCTATGTTCCGCTCGCCCATTCGATCGCTGAAGGCAATGCCTTGCTCATCGATACACCCTATGGTCGGATATTTCATACGGGCGACTGGAAACTCGATGATGAGCCGATCATAGGCCAGCCTACAACTGCCCAGGAATTGACGGCAATCGGCGACGATGGGATTCTCGCCTTGGTCTGTGATTCCACGAATGTTTTCAATCCTGAGCCTTCCGGTTCGGAAGGCGATGTTTATCGCGGGCTGCTCGAGGAAGTTGTCCGTCATACCGGCAAGCGGGTTCTCGTTACGACGTTCGCTTCCAATGTCGCGCGCTTGCAGACGCTGGGCGAAGTCGCCAAAGCGACCGGCCGGCGGCTTTGCGTGGCCGGGCGATCACTGGATCGCATAATTGCCACCGGGCGCGCCAGCGG
>DASWWL010000015.1:0-2908 GCA_036400975.1 Novosphingobium sp.
CTGACGATAGATCTCCACCGTACCCGGCCGGAACAACGGCGCCACCATCCGCTCCATCATCGCCAGCCGCCAGCCATCGCTCATCAGCGGAACGCCTATCGTCCGCCAATAGTAAAGTGTGAAGACACGGGTGGCGTCGGCGCTAAGCGGCAACATGAGGTTGATCGCCCGCGCGCCACCCTGATCTGAAGCATGATAGGGGTACTTGTAGATCGAACGGGTTTGGGAGGCTCCATCAACACGGGAACGATCAAGGAAAAGATTGAACAACGGCGACGCAATACTCGGCCGGAAGGTATGCTTCCACACCATCTCCAGCGTTTCCCCATGCAGTCGCGAATGCGTCATCCATGTCTTGTCGAAAGGCACGAGATCGCCATGGACGTAGAGGTGCGTCAGGTTGCAAAGGTTGTCGATGACCATCGAATGATGGGATTTCCAGGTAAAGTCGAACTCGATGCGGGCCCACCTGTCCTGTCCTTCCGCATTGGCTATCACCGGCAAGGGCACCTGTTCCGCCAGTGCGGGATCGCCCGGAAATATCCAGATAAGTCCGTAGCGCTCCCGTACCGGGTAAGTGCGCACGCCAACGCGCGGCAAGGCGCGGCCGAACTGGTCGTGATGTACCGACTGAAGCCGCCCATCCCGCCCGAATGCCCAGCCATGATAAGCGCAAACGAGATTGCATCCGGTGACCTTGCCCATGGTCAGCGGCAAGTGCCGGTGCGGGCAACGGTTCTCGATCGCTCCCAGTTCACCGGCCTCGGTACGAAACAGCGCGATGGGCGCCGACCAGAAGCTGGTTTCCACATGTTCCCCGGGTTTCAATCGCGATGCCCATTCCGCCGGGTACCAGTAGTTGGGATTCATCCCGCTGAGCCGCGCCCTGTGGCGCACGTTGCCGGCGGTCGCGAAGCCGATGGACTCGTTTCCAGGGGCACGAATCTCGCGCGTGTCGTACTGGGGCAGGGATGAAATCGCGGTATCGGACATATAGCCTCCGTTTGACAGGGCATCGGATGGAACGGTTGTCAGAAATTCGCGTCAGGCCCGCGTTGCGAAGGCCGTCATGCGTTCGGCGCAGTTTCAGGACGCGGCCCGAACTCGGCCCAGAGATTACGAAATCCCAGAATAGGGGGATTGAGGGTCCGCTGCGATGCAGCCGGGTCCAGTTCAAGGTCGGGGAGTTGTTCCATCAGCGCCATCAGACCGGCGTTCAGGATAATCCTGCCGATGTGCTTTCCGACACAGACATGAGGTCCGCTGCCGAAAGTCAGGGAAGCACTGACGTTGCGCCGGTCAATCCGGAATGCGCCAGCCTCGTCGAAAACAACGGGGTCGCGGTTGGCGACCCCCAACAGGCCGACAACCGATGCGCCTTGGGGAATCTCCACACCTCGCACGGCAACGGAACGACGCGCGACGCGGCGCAGATATTGCGTTGTCGGAAACAATCGCAACGCCTCGGAAACAACTCCGTTCAGGCCACTTGCGGGATCGGCCCGGAAAGCGGCGCGCGCCTGCGGATAGAGCCAGAGCGCATAGACGATATTCGCCAGCCCCCGGACCATATCCTCGGCGCCGCCGATCACGGCCATCAACAGTATCCCATAGGCTTCACCCTGCGAGAAGACATCACTGCCAACTCGCGCGTTCACCAGATCGTCCGCAAAGCCGCTCGCGCCCCGATCCCGGACATGCAGGAAATGCCGGGCTATCGCGGCATTGAAATCGGTGACTTGCCGCTGGATGAATTCCGGATCCGCCCCCTCTTGCTGGATCAGGTCCCGCAACGGCCCCATGACTGCGGATCGCATCTCGTTCGGCAGATCTATCAGGCGCGCGACAGCTTCGAGGGCAAGCGGTTCGGTAAACTGCGATATCAGGTCGAAACGACCTCGCTCACCGCGCAATTCCATTGCCAGGCGCGATGCGATTTCCCGTGCGCCTGCCGAAAACCGGCTCACTTGCGCCATCGAAAAGGCATGTGCAGCCAATCGACGCATGCGCGTGTGTTCAGGCGGCGATTGGAGAACTATCGGATCGAAGTCGAACGGCCCATCAAGATCATGCCGCTGCAACGATCCCTGGCGCGGATCATAGACCTCGTGATTGCCGATCAATTCCTTCACATCCGCATGGCGCGTCATAAAGTAGCAACCGTCGGCCTCGTTGAAGAAAACTGCCGGAAGGTCGAGCATCCGCTCGTAGAATCCGGCAGGGTCGGCAGAAAAAGACGGATCATGGATAAGCGAGCTTGGCATGGTCTTCTCCGGATGACGAAGGCGCGGCGGGACGATGCACCCCGCTCGGCGCGTTAAAATCGCGGGTCAGGACAGAAGCGGTCACCCTGCGGTGGCCGCCGTTTCCCCCCTAGGCCGCAGCGGCGGAAAGCAGGGCGGTCTTGAAGCCCGCCTTCATGCCCAGGGCATTCAGCAACTCGTAGTCCTGGCACAGCATGTATGCGTAGACCGAAGCTGGCGTGATCCGGGCAAGACCGGACGAAAGCCGGGCAATCACTTCCTCGCGTTGCCGGGCGTCGTGAATGCACGGCAGGAACATGCGCAGATTGGTCAACTGGATGCCCGTGGAGTGGAGCAGGAGCTTCGAGATCGCACTTTCCACAAGCGTTCCTTCGGTCGATCCTTCCTGATAAGGGAAGCTTTCCTTGTTCAGGTTCAGCCGCGCGAGGCTTCCTTCGGTGGTGACGCCTTCGAAGAGTGGCGAGACCACGACCACCCCGCGCAGGTCGGCATGGAATGCCTTGAGATCGCCGGTCAGGTCGTTCTCTTCAAAGAAACACCGCGCCGTCCGCAGCCCATTCAGTGCGATGGCAGCGCCCAGATTGTTCCGGTAGAAGTTCTGTATTGTGCGCAGGGTTTGGGAATTCTTAGCCTGCGCAGCGCGA
>DASWWL010000016.1:0-24292 GCA_036400975.1 Novosphingobium sp.
GGATGCGTGTGAGTTGTTATGCGAACGGCCGGCAGCATCACGCGTGGCTGTCCGGCACGACCCTGAGGTGCGGGGCGCTGGCGGGACGGGCTCGCTGCCTTGCCGCCTTGCGTCGGGGCATACCCCGAGGTTTCGTCCATGTCGGTGTGGCATTCACCGGCCTGTCCATCCGCCGCATCCCGTGGCGGCCTGTCCGGACCGCGCGGGCGCCGACCGCACTGCGAAGGAGCAGAGCCGAAGCGCTTGCGCCCCCGCACCCGTCACAGTGCCAGTCTAGTAACTGACATACGCAGAACGTATGCAGAACATTCCTACATGTCAAGCACCTGCTTGAGGGTGGCGCGTGGTTTCTTGAGAGTGAGGCCACGCACCAATACTTGCGCGAAGCAATCCCGAGCCGACCTCACGAAAGGACAGCAATCCTCAAACCGTGAAGCTCTCGCCGCAGCCGCAGCTGCCCTTGGCGTTGGGGTTGGCGAAAGTGAAGCCGGCGGTGAAATCGTCTTCGACCCAGTCCATCGTGCTGCCGATCAGGTAAAGCACGCTGGCGCCGTCGATGAAGAACGCACCGCCGGGCGTCTCGATGCGCTCGTCGAAAGGGTTCGCCTCGGTCACATAATCGACCGAATAGGCCAGACCCGAGCACCCCCGGCGCGGTGTCGAAAGCTTTACGCCGACCGCGTCTTCGGGCGCCTGCGTCATCAGTTTCGCGATGCGCGCCTCGGCCGACGGCGTCAGAATGACGGCAGCCGGACGCTGGCGGACCTTGGTTTCGCTGCCCATCACAACATCCCCAGTTCGAGTCTGGCCTCGTCGCTCATCTTCGCCATGTCCCACGGCGGATCCCAGACGAGGCTCACTTCCACGTCCCGCACGCCCGGCACCGCGCCGACACGCAACTCCACCTCGCCGGGCATCGATTCCGCGACGGGGCAATGCGGCGTCGTCAGCGTCATAGTGATCGCGACGCTGGCGTCGTCGCTGATATCAACCCCGTATATCAATCCCAGCTCATAGATGTTCACCGGAATCTCGGGGTCGTAGATTTCCTTGAGCGCGACGATCACATTTTCATAGAGATCGCCGCCCGGCTCTCCCGGAGCAAGTCCTTGCGGCTTCTCGGCCAGGAACCCTTCGAGATAGTCGCGCTTGCGCTCCAGCTTCTCGGCCGGCGCCTCGATGTCGTCGACGCGCGCGCGGCGCGGCGCTTCGACGCTTGCCACCTCCTCGACCGCGAACTTGGGTTCTTCCCCGCTCATCCGAAAATCCTCTTGGTCCGTTCGATGCCGCGCAACAGGGCGGCGATGTCGCTTTCGTCGCTGTAGATGCCGAAACTGGCCCGCGCCGTTGCCGGAACGCCCAGATGGTCCATCAACGGTTGGGCACAGTGATGCCCGGCACGGATCGCTACGCCTTCTTCATCCAATATGGTGCCAAGATCATGCGGATGCACCCCTTCAAGCGCGAAACTGACGATGCCGCAGGATTCTTCAGGTCCGAACAGCGTCACCGAATTGAGCCGACGCAGCGCATCGCGCGCCTGCGCGGTGAGCGCCGCCTCGTGCGCGGCGATCCGTTCCAGCCCGATTCCTTCGACATAATCGATCGCCGCGGCCAGCCCGATCACTTCGACGATCGCTGGCGTACCCGCCTCGAAGCGGCCTGGCGACGCTGCATACGTCGTGCGCTCGAAGGTCACGCGATCGATCATGGAGCCGCCGCCATGCCAGGGCGGCATGGCTTCCAGTATCTCCGCCCTGGCCCAGAGCGCACCGATCCCGGTCGGGCCATAAAGCTTGTGCGACGAGAAAACGTAGAAATCGCAGTCCAGCTTCGCGACATCGACCGGCAGGCGCGGTACGGCCTGGCAGCCATCCACCAGCAGCTTCGCCCCGACGCCGTGCGCCAGCTTCGCGGCCTGTTCCACGTGGAGCAAGGAGCCGAGAACGTTGGAAATATGCGCCAGCGCGACGAGCTTGTGCTGCGGCGTCAGGATGCGTTCGGCGGCGGCGAGATCGATCGCGCCATCTTCGGTCAGCGGGCAGACGTCGATCTCTATGCCGGTGCGATCGCGCAGCAGCTGCCACGGCACGATGTTGGCGTGATGCTCCAGCGTCGAGAGCAGTATGCGGTCGCCCGCCTTGAGCTGCGAGCCCCCCCAGCTATGCGCGACGAGGTTGATCGCCTCGGTCGCGCCACGGGTGAAGACGATCTCGTGCTCCTGCCCGCCGATGAACTGGGCGACCTTGCGCCGCGCCGCCTCGAAGGCCAGCGTCATTTCCGCCGAGCGCGCATAGACCCCGCGATGGACGGTGGCATAATCCACGCCCATCGCACGCATGGTGGCGTCGATCACGACTTGGGGCTTCTGCGCGGTAGCGGCGGTGTCGAGATAATGCCACGGCTGGCCATCGGCGGTCAGCAGGCCCGGAAAGTCGCCGCGCCGCGAAACGAGATCAGGAGCGAGCGTCATACCAGTCCACCCAGTCGTTCCAGCGCCAGGGCCTGAAGGCGTTCCTCCTCGGCCGCGCCGGTAAAGGCTTCGGCAATGAACGCCTGCAGCATCAGGCGCTTGGCCTCTGGTGGCGTAAGGCCACGCGATTCCAGATAGAACAGGCCCATCGCGTCGAGTTCGCCCACCGCACAGCCATGCGCGCACTTGACGTCATCGGCGTAGATCTCAAGCTCGGGACGCGCATTGGCGGTGGCGCTGCGATCGAGCAGCATCGCGCGCACCGATTGCCCGGCATCGGTGCCGTCGCTGCCCCGCGCCACCGCGACCCTGCCGAGATAGGTCCCGACCGCTTGCCTGCCGAGAACCGAGCGCACTACCTGCCGGCTGGTTGCGTTGGGCGCCTCGTGGCTGACCTCGGTGACGATCTCCAGCGTCTGCCCGCCGCCGCCGAGCTGCGCCGCGCCAAGCATGAAATCCGCGCCTTCGCCCAGCCGCACGTCCACGGCGATGCGGCCGAAGGCAGTGCCCGCGTTAAGCACGCGAAGATCGAAGGCCGCGCCGGCTTCCAGCGTCACCACCAGATGACGCGCCACCGCGGTTTCGCCCAACTCGACGACGCTCAGCGCGGTACTCTGCCCTGAAGGCACGAGGATTTCCTCGCGCGCTACCGGCCAGATGCCGGTCAGGGCATCCAGATCGGTATAGCGCCAAGCTTCGGCCTTGCGCGTGGGAAAGGCAACCAGTCCGGTCACGCCGCCACCGCCTCGTACCCCTGTTCTTCGAGCTGCAGGGCCAGTTCGGGACCGCCGCTCTTGACGATGCGCCCGCCCGCGAGGACATGGACGAAGTCCGGCTTCACGTAGTCGAGCAGGCGCTGGTAATGGGTGATCAACAGCACGGCCTTGTCCGCCTTGCGCATGATCGCGTTGATGCCGTCGCCGACAATGCGCAGCGCGTCGATATCGAGGCCGGAATCGGTCTCGTCGAGGATCGCGAACTTCGGGTCGAGGATGCCCATCTGCACCATCTCCGCACGCTTCTTCTCGCCGCCCGAGAAGCCGACGTTCACCGGCCGCTTCAACATGTCCATGTCCATGCGCAGCAGCCCGGCCTTCTCGCGCGCGAGCTTGAGGAATTCGCCGCCGGACAGGATCTCCTCGCCGCGCGCCTTGCGCTGCGCGTTCGCGGCCTCGCGCAGGAACTGCACGTTCGACACGCCGGGAATCTCCACCGGATACTGGAAGCCGAGGAACAGGCCTGCAGCGGCGCGCTCATGCGGTTCGAGCGCGAGCAGGTCCTGCCCGTCGAAACTGGCCGAACCGCCGGTCACTTCGTAGCCCGGCCGTCCACCCAGCGTGTAGCCCAACGTCGACTTGCCCGCGCCGTTAGGCCCCATGATCGCGTGGATCTCGCCTGCGTTCACCGTGAGCGAGAGTCCCTTGAGGATAGGCTTGTCGGCGACTTTCGCCTGGAGGTTGTCAATCTTGAGCATCGGTTTCCTTGCGGCGCCGCCGACGGGCGCCAAAAATGATCGGGAGGACGACCGCGACCACGAGCGCGATCCAGCTGGCCTGGCTCATCGGCGGTCGCCCTTGTAGCCGCCCCGTGCGCCCGGACGCGCGCGCTGGGCCAGCCAGCGCTCCTTCATCGCGGCGACGATCGTCGCAGTGACGGTATCGACATCGGCCAGCACTTCGGCGGCGGGAAAGCGCAGAACCTTGATGCCGACCTGATCCAGGCTGGCGTCGCGCCGCCGGTCGAGCTCGGGATTGGCGTCCGCCTCCTCGATCTCGACGACGATCTTGAGCGCCTGGCTGGCGAAATCGACGATCGCCGAGCCGATCACGACCTGGCGACGGAAGCGGTACTTGCCGAGATTTGCGGCGACCAGCGCCCCGGCCAGAAGCTCCTGCGCCTCGGTCGGCGCGCGGCGCATCTCGCGCGCCGTCTCGTGCAGGGTGTCGAGCCGCGATTCGGCAATGCTCCAGCCACGCCCCTTCTTCTGGAGCCTGGGCTCGTCAGCGCGCTCCTCGGGCGGGCGGACGGAAAGGGTTTTTCTCACCCCACGCTCCCTTCAAGGCTGATCCCCAGCAGCTTCTGCGCCTCGACCGCGAACTCCATCGGCAGTTGCTGCAGCACTTCCTTGGCGAAGCCGTTGACGATCAGCGCCACCGCCTCTTCCTGCCCCAGTCCGCGCTGCATCGCGTAGAACAGCTGATCGTCGCTGATCTTGCTGGTGGTCGCCTCGTGCTCGATCTGAGCGGAGGGATTGCGCACCTCGATGTACGGCACGGTATGTGCGCCGCAGTCCTTGCCGAGCAGCAGGCTGTCGCACTGGGTGAAGTTGCGCACGCCCTCGGCATTGGCGCCGACGCGGACGAGACCGCGATAGGTGTTGTTCGACTTGCCCGCGCTGATCCCCTTCGAGACGATCGTCGAACGGCTGCGCGCGCCGTTATGGATCATCTTGGTGCCGGTGTCGGCCTGCTGGAAATTGTTGGTGACGGCGACCGAATAGAACTCGCCCACCGAATCCTCGCCATTGAGAACGCAGGACGGGTATTTCCAGGTGATCGCGCTGCCGGTCTCGACCTGGGTCCAGGACACCTTGCTGCGCTTGCCCTGGCAGAGCGCCCGCTTGGTGACGAAGTTGTAGATGCCGCCCTTCCCCTGCGCATCGCCGGGATACCAGTTCTGCACGGTGGAATACTTGATCTCGGCATCGTCGAGCGCGACCAGTTCGACCACGGCAGCGTGAAGCTGGTTCTCATCGCGCTGCGGCGCGGTGCAGCCTTCGAGGTAGGAGACGTAGGCCCCCTTGTCGGCAACGATCAGCGTCCGCTCGAACTGACCGGTATTCTCCGCATTGATACGGAAATAGGTGGAAAGCTCCATCGGGCAGCGCACGCCCTCGGGCACGTAGACGAAAGTGCCGTCGGAAAAGACCGCGCAATTGAGCGCCGCGAAGTAGTTGTCGTGCTGCGGCACCACGCGGCCGAGCCACTTGCGCACCAGTTCCGGATATTCGCGGATCGCTTCGCTGATCGAACGGAAGATGACGCCGGCCTCTTCCAGCTCCTTGCGGAAGGTGGTGGCGACCGAAACGCTGTCGAACACCGCGTCGACGGCCACCTTGCGCGCGCCCTCCACCCCGGCGAGCACTTTCTGCTCCTCCAGCGGAATGCCGAGCTTCTCGTAGATACGCAGGATCTCGGGATCGACTTCGTCGAGGCTGCCCAGCTTCGGCTTCGCCTTGGGCGCGGCCCAGTAATGGGCCTCCTGATAGTCGATCGGCGGGACGTTCAGCTTCGCCCAGTCGGGCGGCGTCATGGTCAGCCACAGGCGATAGGCCTTGAGCCGCCATTCCAGCATCCACTCCGGCTCTTCCTTCTTGGCCGAGATGAAGCGGACCGTATCCTCGGACAGACCCTTAGGCCCATATTCCTGTTCGATGTCGGACGACCAGCCGTGCTCATAGTCGGCGACGCGCGCCGCCGCATCGCGTGCGGCCTGGTCCTTGAGGGTGGCTTCTTCAGTCACTGCACCGCCTCCGCGAGCTGGGTAAGCGGGACCCCGGCAAGGGCGCCGCGCAAGGCCTGATTCACCGCAGGCCAATGCGGCCGCACCGCGCAGGCGGGCTCCAGCGTGCAGTCGTGCCGTCCCTGCTCGACGCAGGCGGTCAGCGCGATCGGCCCTTCGACCGCTTCGACGATGTCGGCAAGCGTGATCGCCGCCGCCGGGCGCGCCAGCTTCAGCCCGCCGCCTACGCCGCGCGAAGAGCGGAGCAGGCCGGCGGCAGTGAGCCGGCTTACCAGCTTCTGTACGGTCGGTGCCGGCAGGCCGGTTTCCTCGGCGAGCTGCGATGCGGAAACGCGCACGCCGCCACAATGCCGCGCCGCAGCGGCCATGGTAACGACGGCATAATCTGCCATGCTGGAAAGGCGCATATCCCTGGTCCGGAAATCGGATTGATTCGTTCCGGTTTCACCTAGTGGCAGCGCGGCCGGGATTCAACCTTCACCGTGCATTTTGCATTTGCACAATAAAAATAGGCGACTTTCCAGTCTGAACCGGAAAGCCGCCTTAAAGTCAGGAACCACCAATGATCAGCGATTCCTTCGGGTCGCGAATGCCCCATATGCCTCTGTCCGGGCGAAAAATTGTAGGAAAGCGACATCGCCGAAAGGGATTGGGCCATTGCGAAACAATCTGATGATGCATCGCACAATGCTGTCCCAAGGTTGAGCAGTTCCGCGCCAGACTCTATGCGGCACACGATGGTTTACGCTTTTCTTCGACCCGCCCTATTCCAGTTGGACGCGGAACAGGCCCATGGCCTCGCCCTGAAGGGCTTGCGCCTTCTCCCCAGGAGGCCTGCCCGCACCGACGGCCCGCTTGCAGTCCAGGTAGCGGGAATCGCTTTCCCCAATCCTCTCGGCATGGCTGCGGGATTCGACAAGGACGGCACGGTTCCGGATGCCTTGCTGGGTCTTGGCTTCGGCTTTGCGGAAGTAGGATCGATCACGCCGCTGCCCCAGTCCGGAAACCCCCGCCCGCGCTTGTTCCGGCTGGAAGAAGACCGCGCGGTGATCAATCGGATGGGGTTCAACAATGGTGGCGCCGCGCCTGCCGCCGAACGCTTGCGCGCCCGTGCTCATCGACCGGGAATCGTGGGAGTGAATATCGGCGCGAACAAGGATTCAGCCGATCGCATCGCCGATTATGCGATGATGACGCGCCTGATGGCACCGCTCGCATCCTATCTGGCGGTCAACATCAGCAGCCCCAACACTCCCGGCCTGCGCGCCCTGCAGGACGAGGCCGCGCTTACGACGCTCCTCGACGCGGTGCTCGAAGCACGCGGCGAGCCGGGCCCTCCGGTCTTTCTCAAGGTCGCGCCCGATCTGGAACCAGCCGATATCGACGCAATCGCCCGCATCGCCATCGACAAGCGGCTGGGCGCACTGATCGTATCGAACACCACCATTTCGCGTCCGCCGCTCCGCTCGATGCACGCGAGCGAAACCGGCGGTCTTTCCGGAGCGCCGCTGCGCGACCTCGCACAGATGCGGCTTCGCGATTTTCGCAAGGCGACAGGCGGCGCGATGCCGCTGGTCGGGGTCGGCGGCATCGCCACCGCCGACGACGCCTGGGCCCGGATCCGCGCGGGCGCCAGTCTGGTGCAGCTCTATAGCGCCATGGTCTACGAAGGGCCCGGCATAGCGCGCCGGATCACGGGCGGACTTGAGGCGCTGATGCGCCGCGACGGCTTCACTTCGATTGCCGAAGCGGTGGGAAGCGAATAGCCTTCGCGTCATGATCCGCCATCTGCTTGCCATCGCCGCCGGCTCCCTGCTGCTTGCCGGGTGCGCCGGGTCCCCGGCGAACCTTGCCGCCGCGCCGAAGGCGGAAACCCGTTTCGCAAAGGGCATGGTCAGCGCCGCCGATCCTCGCGCGGCGGAGGCCGGGGCCGAGATGCTCCGCGCCGGCGGCAGCGCCACCGACGCCGCGCTGGCGACGCTGCTCGCGCTGACCGTGGTCGAACCGCAAAGCTCGGGCATCGGCGGCGGCGGGTTCCTCGTCCTCGATGACGGAAAAGGCAAAATCGAGACAATCGACGGGCGCGAAACCACGCCGGCAGCCGCGACGCCGCACTGGTTCGAAGTGAACGGCAATGTGCTCTCTGTGCCTCAGGCGATTCCCGGCGGCCTCAGCGTCGGTGTGCCGGGCAATGTGCGCCTGATGGAAATGGCGCACCGCAATCACGGCAAGCTGGCGTGGAAAACGCTGTTCGGCCCGGCGATCCGCCTTGCGCGGGACGGCTTCCAGGTGACGCCGCGGCTGCGACAGGCGCTCGATCGTTCGCGCGGGACCGCCGCGCTGACCCCGGAAGGACAAGCGCTCTACTACGCCTCCGACGGTCAACCGCTGCCGGTGGGCGCGACGATACGCAATCCGGCGCTCGCCGCGTTCCTTGACCGGCTCGCCAGCGAAGGACCAACGGCGTTCTACGCGGGCGACAATGCCGCGCGCATCGCCGTCGCCGTTGCCACCGCGCCGCGCAACCCGGCGCCCATGACCAGCACCGACATCGGCGCTTACAAGGCAAAGGCACGGCCGCCGGTCTGCTTCGCGTATCGGACCTACCGAATCTGCGGCATGGGCCCACCATCTTCGGGGGCAACGACCGTGGGGGGCATCCTCGGCCTGCTCGAACGCTTCGACATGGCGGCATTGGGCAAGGATTCTCCTGTCGCCTGGCACCTGATCGCCGAAGCCGAGCGGCTGACTTATGCCGATCGCGACCGTTATCTCGCCGATGCCGATTTCATAGCAGTGCCGGTCGCCGGCCTGCTCGCGCCAGACTATATCGCCGCACGCTCCCGCCTGATCGCACCGGACCGGGCCATGGCCACCGCCGCGCCCGGCAGACCGCCCGGCGCGCCACTGGCACGGGCGGACACGCTCAATGTCGATGTGCCCTCCACGTCGCATTTCGTCGCCATGGACTCCTCCGGCGCGACGGTAACGATGACATCGACGATCGAGAGCGCTTTCGGTTCGGGCTTGATGGCCAATGGCTATTACCTCAACAACGAACTCACCGATTTCAGCCTCGCGCCCGAACGGGACGGAAAAACGGTCGCCAACCGCGTCGAGGCGGGCAAGCGCCCCCTCAGTTCGATGAGCCCGACGCTGGTCTATGGCCAGGACGGCGCGCTGCGCCTCGCCATCGGCGCGGCCGGCGGCAAGACGATTCCGGCACAGGTCGCCAAGGCGATCATAGGCGTGATCGACTGGAAGCTCTCCGCGCAGGACGCCATCGCCCTGCCCTTGCTGTTCGCGCCGGGCGGCAACGCCATCTATGTCGAAAAGGGCAGCACGCTCGAAGCGATGATTCCGGCGCTGCTGGCCCTGGGCCATGAAGACGTCACCCCGCGCGCCATGCCGCTAAAAGCCAATGCCATCGAGGTTGTCGGCGGAATTCCGGCCGGCGCCGCCGATCCCCGCAGCGAAGGACTGGCGGTTTCGCAATAGCCGCGCTTGCTGGCGACGCGCGCGCACCCTAGACGTTACGCCTCAAGGGATGCGAACGAGGCAATCGACGGTGCAGCTTTCCGATTTCGACGCGAGCGCCAATCTGGTTTCGCTGTTCCTGCTGCGCGCCAGGGAGCTGGGCGAAAAGCCGATGCTCTGGTCGAAAGGCGCCGGCAGCTGGCAACCGCTAAGCTGGGAAGAGGTGGCCCGTCGCGTCTGCCTTGCAGCCGAAGCCTTGCGCGGGATGGGGCTCAATTCCGGCGACCGGGTCATGCTGATCAGCGAAAACCGCCCCGAATGGTGCATCGCCGATCTCGCCATCATGGCGGCGGGTTGCGTGACCGTGCCCGCCTACACGACCAATACCGAACGGGATCATCTCCACATCCTGGAGAATTCCGGTGCGCGCGCGGTTATCGTTTCCGACGCCAGACTGGCCAAACCGCTGCTGCCAGCCGTCCTGCGGTCCGACAATGTCGAACATGTCATCGGCATGGAGCCGCAACGCCACAACCAGTCCGGGTCTTTCGCCTGGCATGACTGGGAAGCGCTGCTCGGCGGCGATGCGGCGGAAGCTCGGGGCGCAGTCGAAGCCCGCATCGCCGGAATCGGACGCGAGGACCTCGCCTGCATCATCTACACCAGCGGCACCGGCGGCGCGCCGCGCGGGGTCCGCCAGCATCACGGCGCGATCCTGCGCAATGTCGACGGTGCGGCACGCATCCTCGCCGAGGACTTCGGCTGGGACGATGAGGTGTTTCTCTCCTTCCTTCCGCTCAGCCATGCCTATGAGCATACAGGCGGCCAGTTCCTGCCCATCGGCATGGGAGCGCAGATCTACTACTCGGAAGGGCTCGAAAAGCTCGCCGGCAATATTGAGGAAGTGCGCCCCACGATCATGATCGTCGTACCGCGTTTATTCGAGGTGCTGCGGACGCGTATCATGAAGCAGATCGAAAAGCAGGGGCGGCTGGCCTGCTACCTGATGGACCGCGCGCTCGCCATCGGCGAGCAAAAGGCGAAAGGGCGCCGGCGGCTGCGGGATATTCCCATGGACCTCATCATCGAACAGGCGCTGCGGCCGAAAGTCCGCAAGCGGTTCGGCGGACGGATGAAGGCGATGGTCTCTGGCGGCGCCCCGCTCAATCCCGAGATCGGCGTGTTCTTCGACGCGATGGGCATCACCATGCTGCAAGGCTACGGCCAGACTGAAGCCGCACCGGTGGTAAGCTGCAACAGACCCGGCGTAGGCCTGAAGATGGACACCGTCGGCCCCCCGATGCAAGGCGTCGAGGTGAAGATCGCGGAGGACGGCGAAATCCTCGTTCGCGGCGAGCTGGTGATGCACGGCTACTGGCGCAACGAACCGGAAACCGCCCGCGTCCTGAAGGACGGATGGCTCTACACCGGCGACGTCGGCCATCTCGACGACGCGGGCCGCATTGTCATCACCGACCGCAAGAAGGACATGATCGTCAACGACAAGGGCGATAACGTCGCACCGCAGAAAGTCGAAGGCATGCTTACGCTGCAGCCCGAAATCGCCCAGGCCATGGTGATCGGAGACAAGCGCCCCTACCTCGTCGGCCTGATCGTGCCCGACGCCGAATGGGCGCTCGAATGGGCACGGAAGGCCGACGAGAAGTTCGACGTGAAAGCCCTGCAGAATCTTCCGGCGTTTCGCAGCACGATTCGCGCGGCGATCGACAGGGTGAACCAGGATCTTTCGGTGATCGAGAAAGTCCGCCAGTTCGCCTTTGCCGACGAAGCCTTCTCGATCGAGAACGAGGAAATGACGCCGAGCCTGAAAATCCGGCGGCACAAGCTGAAGGAACGCTACGGCGCACGGCTTGACGCGCTTTACAAGGGATGATCAGGGCACCAGCGTGGTGAAGAGGTAAGTTGCGAAGATCACCAGATGCACCACGCCCTGCACCACCGTGGTCCGCCCCGTCCCCAGCGTGATCGATGCGACGAGCAGAGTCAGCGCCAGCAGCACCGTGGCCCGCATCGACAGGCCCAGCTCAAGATCGAGCCCCATGACCAGCGCCGTCACGGCAACCGCCGGAATGGTCAGGCCGATCGTGGCCAGCGCCGATCCGATCGCAAGGTTGAGGCTGGTCTGAACGCGGTTGACGCGCGCCGCGCGAACGGCGGAGAAACCTTCGGGCGCCAGCACCAGCGCAGCGATCACGATGCCGACCATCGCCTGCGGCGCGCCCAGCATGTTCACCGCGGCCTCGATCGAAGGCGACAACGCCTTCGCCAGCAGCACCACCGCCACAAGGGCAGTGCATAGCATGACGGCGGCGGCAATCGCCTTTGCGGGGGCGACAGGGGCTTCGTGCGCATGATCGTCTTCCTCGGGATAGAGGAAATGATCCTTGTGCCGAATGGTCTGCGCGACGACGAACGTGCCATAGACCACGAGCGAGACGACGGCCACGAACGCGAGTTGCGAAGGGGCGTAAAACGCGCCGCTGGCACTGGTCGTATAGTTTGGCAGCACCAGGGTAAGGACCGCCAGCACGGCAAGCATGGCGAGGCCGGCGCTGACGCCGGACTGGGTATAGCCCTGTTCGTGATGGCGACGTCCCCCTGCCAGCAGACAGACACCGACAATGCCATTTATCGTAATCATGATGGCCGCAATCAGCGTATCTCGCGCCAGCGTCGGCGCACCGTCGCTGAACATGATCGATACGATCAGCGAAGTTTCGATGACGGTAACCGCCAGGGCCAGAACCAGCGTGCCGAAAGGTTCGCCAAGGTAATGCGCAAGCACTTCTGCATGATAGACCGCGGCCATCACGGCCATAGCCAGCAGCACGGCAAGGATAATGGCCAGGGAAAGACCGGCGGGCTTGCCGAAAGCCAATCCGGCGAGGCCGAGGAATGGGACCAGTATCGACCACAAGGGCAGGCCGAAGTTGGGAAAACGGGCGGGAGCGGCAATCGGGCCGGCGTGAACTGCGTCGGTCATCGCCGGACCATACGCAGCGGAATGCGTCCCGCCAATGGCGGCGGGACAGAAAGTTCAGGCGGCTTCCTTCTCGATCCACTCGGGATAGAAGCAGGGCTCGCGGGTCGACCAGCCGGGTGCGGTGGCTGCGGCCTCGCTGATCGAATGCAGCAGCTTCTTGCGGCGTTCCGGGCGGATCTGCGGCAAGGCGGCGGCCGAGCAGAAGGCGCTGGGCAGCCAGGGCCGCACGCTCGCACCGAGAAGCCGCTCGTAAAGAAAGCGGTAGGCAGAGAAGCAGTCGATGCGTTCCTGCGCGAGGTCGAAGGCGGTCAGACGCATCAGCTTGCCCATGAAACCGTCGATCCCGTCGAGTGTTTCCTCATCCGGAATCGTCCCGCGCAGCGCCTTCAAATCCTGGTAGGCGACATATTGCGAACGGATCGACGATATCTCCGAAGAGTCGCGCGCCCAAAGCTTGAAAGCGTCCTGCCGACCAAGCCCGATATCGAGGCTGCGGCGGATGTAACGCTGCTCGCATGGGCTGAAGCTGGCGAATTCGCGCAGTTCGTTGATGGTGAGCGATGCCGTTCCGGTATTGCCCATTTCTGATGATCCCCTGTTCGCGGGCCGAAAGACCCGACAGGCTCAGATCACCAGAATATGGTTATCATCCCGTTAACTGACGAGGCTAAATCAATCCGGCCAGCGGGCTCGAAGGATCGGCATACTTGCGCGTCGCCATGCGTCCGGAACGATAAGCCTCGCGCCCCGCTTCTACCGCCAGGCGCATCGCGCGCGCCATGCGGATGGGATCCCTGGCTTCGGCAATGGCCGTGTTCATCAGCACGCCATCGCAGCCCAGCTCCATCGCCACCGCCGCATCCGAGGCAGTGCCCACACCGGCATCGACCAGAACCGGGACATTCGCGCCTTCGACGATCAAACGAATCGTCACGCGATTCTGGATGCCCAGGCCCGAACCGATCGGCGCGCCCAGCGGCATGACCGCCACCGCGCCCGCTTCCTCAAGCTGCTTCGCCGCGATCGGATCATCGACGCAATAGACCATCGGCAGGAAACCTTCCTTCGCCAGAACCTCGGTCGCCTTCAGCGTCTCGCGCATGTCGGGATAGAGGGTGCGCGCCTCGCCCAGCACTTCCAGCTTCACCAGGTCCCAGCCGCCTGCCTCGCGCGCAAGGCGCAGCGTGCGGATCGCCTCGTCGGCGGTGAAACAGCCGGCCGTATTGGGCAGATAAGTGATCTTCTTCGGGTCGATGAAGTCGGTCAGCATCGGGGCCTTGGGGTCGGACACATTTACGCGCCGCACGGCGACGGTGACGATTTCGGCACCCGAAGCCTCGAGCGCGGCGGCGTTCTGGGCGAAGTCCTTGTACTTGCCGGTGCCGACGATCAGCCGCGAACGGAAAGTGCGGCCGGCCACTGTCCAGCTATCATCCTGGTTCATTGCATTTCCTTGTCCGCCGCCCACGAAATGGACGATCTCCAGTACGTCGCCATCGGCCAGCGCAACTTCCGACAGCGTCGATCGCGGCGCGATCTCGCCATTATGCTCGACCGCTACTTTCGCCGGGTTCAGCTCAAGGCTTCGAACGAGATCGGCGATGCTGGCGCCAGCGGCGATGCTGCGCGGCTCGCCGTTGACCGTGAGGTTGATTGCACTGGACATGCCAAGCGCACTTAGCGCTCAACAAGCGTGGCGCAAGTTCCGTATATGCGCCAGCGCGACCAGCCCGACCCCGGCGATCGTCAGAACCGCTTCCGACACGCCATGGCCGACAGCCAGTGCGGCCGCCATCAGCGTGACCCCGCAAGCGCCGATCAGGAGCGGGCCGACCTGGCCATGGCGGCGCACACCCATGCCCAGCGTGACCAGTCCGACCAGGATCGCCAGCGCAAGCCCGATGCGGTGAATTTCCGGAGATAGAAACGCTTCGCCCCCTAGCCCCACTACCGAGACCAGTACGATTCCAAGCACGCAATGCAGAGCGCAAAGCCCCGAAAGGAGCACGCCGACACGGTCGAGCCGGTCGCGAATCGAGTGAAGCACGCGAGGCATGGTCCGGCCATATGTAATGTTGTAACATGCTGCAACCCATAGCGCCCGATGCTTGCGATTTTTCGCTAGGCGGCGCAGGGAACGCGGATGCTTCAGGTTTCCGAAACTTCCGGCGGAAAGCCGCTTGCCCTTGCCCGCTGGCTGTTCTGCGTCGCCGCGCTTGTCGTTCTGATCGTCGCCATAGGCGGAATCACCCGCCTGACCGAAAGTGGCCTCTCGATCACCGAATGGAAACCGGTGACCGGTGCGATCCCGCCGCTGACCGAAGCGCAGTGGCAAGCCGAATTCGAAGGCTACAAGCGCATACCCCAGTATATCGAGGTGAACGGCCCGGCCGGCATGACCTTGTCGGACTACAAGTTCATCTATTTCTGGGAATGGGCGCATCGCCTGCTCGCACGGCTGATCGGCTTCGCTTTCGCACTGCCGCTCGCCTGGTTCTGGATGAAACGGCAGATTCCGGTGGGCTACAAGCCACGCCTGCTGGCTCTGCTGGCATTGGGAGGCCTGCAAGGCGCCGTCGGCTGGTGGATGGTGTCGTCGGGCCTGACGCAGGATGTGAAAGTCAGCCATTTCCGCCTGGCGGCGCATCTCCTCGTCGCCTTGGTAACGCTTGCCGGGCTGGTCTGGACGGCGCTGGACCTGCGCGCGCTCCATCGCGGCGAGCCATGCGCCCGGTTGACCGGGTTCGGCGCACTGGCGCTCGCCATGCTGACGATACAACTCTTTTTCGGCGCGCTGGTCGCAGGGCTTCGCGCGGGCGTCGTCGCCGGTGCGGGCTGGTTCAGCAGCGACGCATGGCCGCTCATGCAGGGCAGCTTCTTTCCCGAGGGCGTCGAATGGACAGGCGGCGCGATCCGCGCACTGCTGCACGATCCCTATCTGATCCATTTCGTCCATCGCTGGTGGGCATGGGCGGTGGTCGCCGTGCTGGTGATCATGGGCCGCAAGCTGCGCGCCAGAGGCAAGCGGCAGGCATCCATCGCGGTGCACAGCGCCTTCGGCACGCAAGTCCTGCTCGGCATAGCCACCGTATGGTCGGGCGTGGCTCTCTGGCTGGCGGTCGCACACCAGCTCGTCGGCGCGCTGCTTGTCGCCGCCGCCGTGTGGGGGGCGCATATTCTCGGCAGACGGGCGACATGATCCTCGAACCGGCGGGACCGGCGCTGATCTGGTGCCCCTTCCCCGACGCCGGCAGCGCCGCCGCGACCGCGAACACCTTGCTGGACGAAAGGCTGGTCGCCTGCGTCAATATCCTTCCCGCCATGCTCTCGCTGTTCGAATGGAACAGCGAACGAGGAGAGGCATCGGAAGCGGGAGCAGTGTTCAAGACCGACGCAGCCCTGCTCGACCGGGCCATGGCGCGGCTGGCCGAAGAACACCCCTATGACGAGCCTGCCATCCTGGCATGGCGCTGCGACGCCGCCTCGCCCGGAACCGCCGCCTGGCTTGGCGGATTGACCCGATAAGGCTTAAGGTATTATTTTACCTCCTCGTGGAGCCGCGGGAAAGCTTGACTTAGGCTGCGTTTTCCACGAATGGGCCGCCTTCCCCGTCTGCCGGAGCTTACCGGCAAACGGTTCAACATAGGGATTTGACCAGCCATGAAGGCGCTCAGCAAGGTCACCCGGTCGATCAAGCCGGCCGAGGTGGAAAAGAAGTGGCATCTGATCGATGCCGATGGCCTGGTGGTCGGCCGCCTGGCCGTCATCATCGCCAACATCCTGCGCGGCAAGCACAAGCCGAGCTACACCCCGCACGTCGATTGCGGCGACCATGTCGTCGTCATCAACGCCGGCAAGGTACGGCTGACGGGCAACAAGCTGAAGCAGAAGATTTACTACAAGCACACCGGCTACGCCGGCGGCATCAAGGAAGTGACTGCGGCCAAGGTGCTCGACGGCCGCTTCCCCGAGCGCGTGCTCGAAAAGGCGGTGGAACGCATGATCCCGCGCGGCCCCCTCGGTCGTGACCAGATGCGTGCCCTGCACCTCTACGCCGGCGACGAGCATCCGCACGCGGGCAACCAGCCCGAAGCGCTCGACGTCGCCGCTCGCAACCGCAAGAACAAGGTGGGCGCCTGATGTCCGATAACACCGTCACCGATCTCGCCGATCTCGGCAACCTCGCGGGTGGCGTCGCCGCCGGCGAAGCGACCGCGACCGAGGCCCCCGTCCGCACCGGCCCCGCCGCTCCCCTCCGTGAGCGTGAAGTCGATGCCCAGGGCCGTTCCTACGCCACCGGCCGCCGCAAGGACGCCGTCGCCCGCGTGTGGATCAAGCCCGGCTCGGGCAAGATCACCGTCAACGGCCGCGATCAGGAAGTCTACTTCGCGCGTCCGACGCTGCGTCTGGTCATCAACCAGCCGTTCGACGTCGCCGAACGTTCGGGCCAGTACGACGTGATCGCCACCGTCAAGGGCGGCGGTCTCTCGGGCCAGGCAGGCGCCGTCAAGCACGGTATCGCCCAGGCTCTGTCGAAGTTCGAACCCGCGCTGCGCAGCGCGGTGAAGGCCGCCGGCTTCCTGACCCGCGACCCCCGCGTCGTCGAACGCAAGAAGTACGGCCGCGCCAAGGCCCGCCGCAGCTTCCAGTTCTCGAAGCGTTAAGCGACAAGCCTTACCGGCAAAATCAGGGGGTTGGTCTTGGCCAGCCCCCTTTTTTGCGTCCAGGGCAAGCTGCACGATATCCGGATCGCCATAGCTTGCTCCAAGTTTTTGTCGTCGCATCGCGGCGCAAGGAGAACGATCGAACATGCCCTATCGCCTGCTCGTCGCCGCTGCGAGCCGCGCCACGGGCCGCCTCGGCTGGGCGCGCGGCGCGGCAGGAGCGCTGATCGGCGTCGCGCTGGCAGGAATGGTCGGCCATTTGTTGTTCGGCGACGCGCCGGGCGCCTTGCCATGGCTTGTCGCACCGCTGGGGGCCTCGGCCGTGCTGGTGTTCGCCTTGCCCGCCAGCCCGCTTGCCCAGCCATGGCCCGTCATCGGTGGCAACATGATATCGGCGACGATCGGGCTTGCCTCGGCACATCTGCTGCCGACACCGGAACTGGCCTGCGCGGTCGCCGTGGGCATCGCGATCGCGATGATGAGCCTATTGCGCTGCCTGCATCCGCCGGGCGGCGCCTGCGCCCTGCTTGGTGCACTGGGCGGACAGACGATCGCGCTCCACGGCTGGCCCGGACTGTTGCTGCCGCTCGGCATCGATATCGCCGCGCTGCTTGCCGCCGGATGGCTCTACAACAACCTCACGAAGCATCCCTACCCACACCGCATGGCGCGCGTGCCGCCGCTCCCGCCCGAAGGCTGGGTCGGCAGCTACGACGCGGCCGACCTCGACGCGGTGCTCGAAGACTGGGATGAAGTGCTGGACGTCAGCCGCGAGGATCTCGACGCACTGTTCCGCGCGGTCGAACGCCGCGTCCAGCGCCGCTGGCTACGCGAACGCGGCGAAAGATAACGCTCAGTGAACCGGCGGGTCTTCCACCGGAACCGCACCCACCGGCGCAATCGGCTCCTCGTCGCTGCGCGGCGGCAGCGCATTGGGCGGTACGTCAGGAATTTGCATCGCCGGGGTCGGCACATGCTCGAGATTGCGCACACGCACTTGCAGGTCACGACCGGTCACGATGAGCTCGTTGAAGCTGGGTGGTGTCGAGCGGATCCGCTGGGAGAGCGTGCCCGCGCCAATCATGCGGATCGGGCCGTTCACCGTCTCGTGCATCAGGTCGAAAGCATCATGGACATGGCCCGAGAGCACGGCGAGAACCTTGCGCCCGGCCAGAGCCGCCAGCGCCCGCTCGCCCCCACGCGTCAACGCCGTGCCCCGCGTGCCGACCTCCACGAGTGGATGATGCGCGGTGACGAGCACGCGCGTATCCTTCGGCAGGGCATCGATCGCCTCCAGCGTCTTCGCCAATGCTGGGCGCGTCACCCAGCCCTTCGACCAGTTCAGCCGCCATTGCGCGCGCGCCGTGGTCTTGAGCGGCACGATGGAAATGCCCTTCAGGTCGATCTCGCGCTCGATCAGCGCCTCGATCGCGCGAAAACGCCGATAAGGATCAATGAAACGCTCGGCCAGGTTGAAGTAGGGCAGGTCATGATTGCCCACCTCCACCGTAACCGGTGCCTTCAGAGACCGGATCCATTCGATGGCGGCACGGAACTCACGGCTCCGTGCCCGCATCGTGAGATCGCCGGTGATCGCGACCGCGCCTGGCCCTTCGGCGGCGATGGTGCGCTTTGCCCAGGCAAGCGCCTCATGATCCTCGAGTCCGAAATGGATATCGCTGAGATGGAACAGCCTGATCGGTTCAGCGGACATCAGCCGTCGCCAGCAGATCTACCTCGCAGGGCGCCAGCGTGAAGCTCTCCATCGCCGCGCCTTCGCGCGGCTCGCCATCGATCAGCAGTCCCATCGGCCCTCCTTCGGCACAGGCCAGACGGAGCGTGGGATGCCGGCCAAGCCATTCATGCGGTCCATCGCGGAAATTGCGCCTGAGCAGGGCAATCCCCTGCTTCGCATAGTCCGCAAAGCTTTCAGCGTAATAGCCGTCCACTTCCAGTGCGTCATCCTCCGGCGTCACCATGATCAGCGAATAGCCTTCCGACCTGCCGCAAGCAGGATCGCGACAGACGACCTTCGGGCTGCCGGTGGATTCGCCGATCGCCTCTGCGGCGCTGCTGACGAGCCCCAGCACATCCGCTTCGCGCATGGCCTCGCGCACGTCGTTCCAAGAGGTGCCGGGCCCGGCCAGGATGCCCGTGAGGCCGTCACCCCAACGCGAGCGGACGATCTGCGGCCTCCTCCTTCTGGCCTTGCCCGCCCCAGCGCGCGCGATGATTTCCGCCGCATCGGCATCGCCATGCAAGCGTCCAGCCAAGAGATTCATCGTTCCGCCAGGCAGGACGAGCACGGCGCCATCCCATCCGTACAGGCCGGTCACGACCGCATTGATCGTACCGTCACCGGTGAAGACCGCGACAAGGTCGATACCGGCTGCTCGCAAATCTTCGGGCTCAGGCGGTCCGTCTTGGTGAAAGGCAAGCTTGCGTCCGATCCTGAAACCGGCGTTCTGGAAAGCTTGATCAAGAGCGGACAGAGCCGCTTCGTCATTGCTGCCGCTGGCCGGATTGGTCACGAGCCAGATAGTGCGTCCGCTAAGCATATCCCGGTAAAAGCGCGCACAAAGCCGCGGTTCCCGCATCACATCCTGTTCGTCAGGATCAGCCAGGCTGCCGCACCGTTGGCGATGCTGTACAATCCATACCCCCAGGCCCAGCCGATCGCGCCTTCGGCGACCATCAGCATCGAGCCCAGCAACATCAGGAACTCGACCAGCAGGCTGAAGCGCCCAGCCAGCAGGTGGACGAACCACGGCGTGCGGCCGAGCAGAGGATGCCCGCTTTCGAGAACCGCCTTGTGCATCGCGAAATTGACGATGCCGAGCATGAAGAGAAGGATCATGGCCATGGCACCGCATCATCTAGGCGCGGCGCCATGCAATGATCAACCGGGCTGCAGCAACCCTTCTTCAGCGATTTTCTTCTGCCAGACCGGCGGCGCCAGCGTGTGGACGTTGTTGCCCTCGCTGTCGACCGCGACCGTCACCGGCATGTCCTCTACGGTGAACTCGTAGATCGCCTCCATCCCGAGATCGGCGAAGGCGACGACTTCCGCCTTTTTGATCGCGCGCGAGACCAGGTAAGCGGCGCCACCGACGGCCATGAGATAGGCCGACTTGTGCCTGGCGATCGATGCTGTCGCCGCCGGACCGCGCTCGGACTTGCCGACGCTGGCGAGCAGGCCAAGGTCGAGCATCGTGTCGGAGAACTTGTCCATGCGCGTCGCTGTCGTCGGGCCGGCCGGGCCGACGACTTCTTCGCGCACCGGATCGACCGGACCGACATAGTAGATCACGCGTCCCTTGAAATCGACCGGCAGGGGCTCGCCCGCGGCGACCATGTCGGCGATGCGCTTGTGCGCGGCATCGCGGCCCGTGAGCATCCTGCCGTTTAGCAGCAGGCGATCGCCCTGCTTCCAGCTCTGGACTTCCTCGGCGGTCAGCGTGTCCAGATTCACTTTCTTCGCCGCCTTGTCGGGGGCCCAATGGACCTTGGGCCACTCGTCGAGTTTGGGCGTTTCGAGGAAACTCGGGCCCGAGCCGTCGAGCGTGAAGTGCGCGTGGCGGGTGGCCGCGCAGTTCGGGATCATCGCCACCGGCTTGCCCGCAGCATGGCAAGGCCAGTCCATGATCTTGACGTCAAGAATGGTCGAAAGCCCGCCCAGCCCCTGCGCGCCGATGCCCAGCGCGTTGACCTTGTCGAAGATCTCGATGCGCATCGCCTCGATATCGTTCTGCGGCCCCCGTGCCTTGAGCTGGCCCATGTCGATCGGGTCCATCAGGCTCTGCTTGGCGAGTTTGACGCAATGTTCGGCTGTGCCGCCGATGCCGATGCCGAGCATGCCCGGCGGGCACCAGCCGGCGCCCATCTGCGGCAGCATCTCGATGACCCAATCGACGACCGAATCCGAAGGGTTCATCATCTTGAACTTCGACTTGTTCTCGCTGCCGCCGCCCTTGGCCGCGACATCGACCGAGACCTTGCTTCCAGGCACCATCGAGACGCCGAGGACACATGGGGTATTGTCCTTGGTGTTCCGGCGCGTGAACGCGGGATCGGCCAGCACCGAGGCGCGCAGCTTGTTCTCGGGATGGTTGTAGGCGCGGCGCACGCCTTCATCGACGACATCCTGAAGAGACTTGTCGGATTCGAGACGGCAATTCTGGCCCCATTCGATGAAGACGTTGACGATGCCGGTATCCTGGCAGATCGGCCGATGGCCTTCGGCGCACATGCGGCTGTTCGTCAGGATCTGCGCGATCGCGTCCTTCGCGGCTGGCGCCTGCTCCGCTTCATAGGCTTCGCCCAGCGCGCGAATGTAATCCATCGGATGATAGTAGGAGATATACTGCAGCGCGTCGGCGACGCTTTCGATAAGGTCTTCCTCGCGGATGGTTACCATCTCGGCCATGTTTTCGCGTCCTGAATTAGCGGGATTCTGGCGATCCCCATAAGCACGCCGCCTCCCTCCGTCAAAGCGCTTGGCGCGCGTGGCGGCATCGCCTAGAAGCACAGCCGTTTTGTGCCGCCCCGGGGGATATTTCGGGTTCGGCGGCGCCTGAGGGATTGTATGGACATGACGACCACGCAGGACCGGCCTGCCTCCGAAGGCGCCCGCCGCGCCATGATTGACAGCCAGCTGCGCACGAGCGGAGTCAACGAGCCCTGGGTCCTCGCCGCCATGGCCAGTGTCGCGCGCGAAGACTTCGTGCCCGCTCAAGCGCGCGCCGCCGCATATATCGATCGCGCCGTGCCGCTTGGGGACGGCCGCTTTCTCGCAGCGCCGCTGGTGCATGGCCGCATGCTGGCCGAAGCCGTGCCCACCTCAAAGGACAGGACGCTGCTGATAGGCGACGGCAATGGCTATCTTGCCGCGCTCCTGAGGCCGTTGGTCGCCTCGCTCGATGCGACCGATGCCGCCGGCATCGCACAGCTGAAGGGTGGTTATTCGCTCGTCCTCGTGGATGGTGCGATTGAGGAACTTCCGTCCGCGTTGATAAATGCGCTGGCGGAAGACGGCCGTATCGTCACGGGCCTCGTACTGCGTGGGGTCACCCGCCTCGCCACAGGACGCAAGATTGCGGGCGAGGTCGCATTGCTGCCGCTCGCGGAAATCGGCATTCCAGTCCTAACCGAATTTGCGGCGCCCAAACGCTGGAGTTTCTGATCGTGGCCAAAGCTCCGCGTGGCTGGTTGCTGGCCGGCGTCGCCATGCTGGCGTCCACCTTGGCAATGCCGGCGCATGCCGAAGACTTGCGCACTGCACTGTCTACGGCGTACCGCACCAACCCGACACTGCAATCGGCCCGCGCCAGCCAGCGCGCCACCGACGAGACCGTGGCGATCGAAAAGGCGGCCGGACGCCCCTCGGTATCCTCGCAAGCCCAACACACGGAATTCGTGAAACCCAGCGCGACGAGCTTCATCGCTCCCGAACGCCAGTTCAGCGCCAACGTCTCGCTAGCCGTACCGATCTATTCGGGCGGCGCAGTACGCAACGCGGTCAAGGCCGCCAAATCACGAGTGGAAGCAGGGCAGGCCGATTTGCGCGGCACCGAAAGCGCGGTCTTCAGCCAGGTCGTGGGCGCCTATATGGACGTCATCGCGAACGAGGCCGTCGTGGGCCTCAACCGCAAGAATGTCGAAGTGCTGAGCGTCAACCTGGAGGCCACCAGCGACCGCTACGACATCGGCGATCTCACGCGCACCGATGTCGCCCAGTCACAATCCCGCCTTGCCATCGCGCGGGGAGACGCGCGCACGGCCGAGGCGAACTTCGTCGAAGCGCGGGAACGCTATATCCAGCTGGTCGGCCAGGCACCGGGTATGCTCGAACCACCGCCGCCACTGCCCGGCCTTCCCGCGACACCCGAGGAAGCGGTGGCGGTGGCGCTGGAAAACAATCCGGACATCATTGCCGCCCGCGAACGCAGTACTGCCGCCGGTTATGACATCAACGTCGCCGGGGCGAGCCGCATGCCTAAGCTCGAGGTTTTCGGCAGCGGCGCCTATCAGGATTATCTCGGATCGCTGAGCGGCGGGAACTTTCCCGGCCTGAATCTCGCGCAATCGGACAAGACCGCGCAAGTCGGCGTGCGCGCGACCATTCCGATCTATCAGGGCGGACGGCCCGCGGCGCAAAGGCGGCAGGCACAGGCGCGGGCAGGAGCCGCGCTGGAAAACGAGATCGGGGCCGAACGCGAAGTGATCGCCCAGGTCCGCTCCGCCTATTCATCCTGGCAGGCGGCGAACGAGATCATCGTCTCGACACAGACTGCGGTCGATGCCGCGACACTCAGCCTCGAAGGGGTTCGCGCCGGCAACAGCGTCGGCAGCCGGACGATTCTCGATATTCTCGACGCCGAGCAGGAATTGCTGAATGCGCAAGTCCGGCTGGTGCAGGCACGGCGCAATTCCTATGTCGCGGGCTTCTCCCTGCTGGCCGCGATGGGCCGCGCGGAAGCCGATGACCTCGGGCTGGATGGGGGACCGCTCTACGACGCGGAGACCAACTACAAGCGCGTGCGGGGCAAGTGGTTCGACTGGGACGACGATCGCGATCCGGTCGCCCAATCGACACGAACCGTTGACACACCCCCACAGACCGGGGCAATTCAGCGTTAACGATATTCCGCCAGGGGGTTAGGCGAATGCGTAATGCCGGTGAACCGACGGTCGAAGAGATTCTGGATTCGATCAAGAAGGTGATCGCGCGCGACAATCGCGCCGGCGCCGCCGAGGAAAGACGCCAACGCGAAACCGCAGGAATGCGCCAGACCTCGCCGGAAATCGGGGTGGCATCCGAAGAGGAAGACGTGCTCGACCTTTCCGAGGAATCGGAGCTGGCCGAAGATGCGGAAACAGCCGAATCGCCGATGATGACGGAGGACGCGCGTGATTCGATGCGCGAATCGCTGGCCGCACTTGCCATGCTTGCCCAGCCTGGCGCTCAGCCGCAAATCGTACGCTCGGGTGAAACCTCACTGGAAGCTCTCACACGCGAGCTTTTGCGCCCCGCGCTGAGCGACTGGCTCGACAGGAACCTGCCATCGATGGTCGAACGCATGGTCGCTACCGAGATCGCCCGCATCGTCGGAAAGAAGGGCTGATTTTTCAGCCTTCGGAATGCCCAAGCCC
>DASWWL010000017.1:0-26037 GCA_036400975.1 Novosphingobium sp.
TCGGTCATGATCGTCGCCGGGTTGGAGTTGACGAGGACCACGCGGTAGCCCTCCTCCTTCAGCGCCTTGATCGCCTGAGTGCCCGAATAGTCGAACTCGCAAGCCTGGCCGATGACGATCGGACCGGCGCCGATGACGAGGATCGAGGAGATGTCAGTGCGTTTGGGCATCAGCCGAGAAGTCCAATGAATTTCTGGAAGAGATAGAAGCTGTCCTGCGGTCCGGGGCTCGCTTCGGGGTGGTACTGCACACTGAAGGCGCGCTTGCCTTTCACCGCGATACCGCAATTGGAGCCGTCGAACAGCGAAACGTGAGTTTCCTCGACAGTGTCGGGCAACGCCGAGTTATCGACCGCGAAGCCGTGGTTCATCGAAGTGATCTCGACCACGCCGTCTTCCAGCCGCTTTACCGGATGATTCGCGCCGCGATGGCCCTGGTGCATCTTGGTGGTCTTCGCTCCAGCCGCCAGTGCAAGCATCTGGTGGCCAAGGCAGATGCCGAAGATCGGCACGTCCCGCTCAAGCACGCCCTGAATCGTCGGCACCGAATAGGCGCCGGTCGCCGCCGGGTCGCCTGGACCGTTCGATAGGAAGACGCCGTCGGGCTCAAGCGCCAGAATCGCCTCAACTGAAGTCTGGGCGGGCACCACCGTGACTTTCGCGCCCGCCTTCACCAGACTGCGGAAAATGTTGTCCTTCGCACCGTAATCGATCGCGACCACATGGGGACGCGGTTCGCGCGGGGAACGGGCATAGCCCTTGCCGAGCGTCCAGACGCCCCCTTCCCAGTCCTCCTGCCCCTGACGCGAAACGACACGAGCCAGATCCATGCCTTCGAGGCCCGGCCAGTCCTTCGCCCGTTTGACAAGCGCGGGGATATCAAACTCGCCATTCGGATCGTACGCGATCACCGCATTAGGCGCGCCGGAAAGGCGAATACGGCGGGTCAACGCACGCGTATCGATGCCGGCGAGCCCGATCTTCCCTTTGGCCTTGAGCCATTCGGAAAATTCACCGCGCGAACGGAAGCTGGAAGGCGTGGTGACGTCTTCGCGCACGATGCATCCGACCGCGCCATCGACACCCGATTCGAGATCCTCGTCATTGACGCCGACATTGCCAATATGCGGGAATGTAAATGTCACGATCTGCGCGGCATAGGAAGGATCGGTCATCACTTCCTGATAGCCGGTCATCGCGGTGTTGAAGCAAACCTCGCCTACGGCGCTGCCGGTAGAGCCAAAGCCCCGGCCCCACGCGACATGACCGTCGGCGAGCACAAGAACGCCGGTCGCGCCCTTGGGTTGAGGCGCGTGCGAAGAGGCGGGGTCGGCCATGATGGGGCGCTCCGTTGTCAGGTTTCCGGCGATAGGTGCTAAGGCCCGGCCGCTAGACCCCATGGTGCAGTGCGTCAACCTAGGAATAGCGGAAAATCCCGGCTAGGATAATACTTTCCGCGCAAATCCGCGCTTATCCACGGAATCAGGGGAATTATGCTCCGCGACTCGATCAAGTCCGCGCAAGTGTCCGCAATGAAGTCGGGTGATAAAGGCCGGCTCGCCGCCGTGCGGCTCATCCTCGCCAAGCTCAAGGACCGCGATATCGAACTGCGCACGGCTTCGTCGACGCCCGACGACGATACGCTGGTCGTCGAAGTGCTGCAGAAGATGGCCAAGCAGCGCCGCGAATCGATCACGCTTTACGAACAGGGCGGCCGACAGGAGTTGGCCGAGGTCGAGAAAGCGGAACTAGCAGTTATCGAGGAATTCTTGCCCAGGCAGATGGACGATGCCGAAACTACCGCGGCGATCGAGGCGATCAAGACCGAACTCGGCGCCACGGGGGTCAAGGACATGGGCAAGGTCATTGCCGAGTTGAAGGCCCGGCACGGCAGCCAGCTGGATATGGGCAAAGCCAGCGGGCTGGTGAAGCAAGCGCTCTCCTGACGTGTCGCTCAGCCCCCAATGGTTGGACGAACTGCGCGCGCGGATCACGCTGTCCAGCGTGATCTCGCGCACGACGCGGCTCACCAAGGCGGGACGCGAATTCAAGGCATGCTGCCCATTCCACAATGAGAAGTCGCCCAGCTTCACCGTCAACGACGAGAAGGGCTTCTATCACTGCTTCGGTTGTGGCGCGCATGGCGACGCCATTCGCTGGCTGACCGATCAACGCGGCATGGCGTTCATGGACGCGGTGAAAGAACTCGCCGCAGAAGCCGGGCTGGACGTCCCTGCTCCCGATCCGCGCGCCGCCAAGGCGGCTGAACAGCGCGATTCGCTACATGACGTGACGACGGCGGCGCAAAAATGGTTCGTCGAGATGCTGGCCGCACCCGAGGGAGAAAAGGCTCGCGCCTATCTCGCGACACGAGGCTTCGATGCGCATACCGTGCAGCGCTTCGGCTTCGGCTTCGCGCCCGAGGGACGACAGGCGCTGAAAGGCGCGCTACCCGCCTTTCCCGAAGCCAGGTTGATCGAGGCCGGGCTGCGCATCGCGGTCGATGACAAGGAACCCTATGACCGCTTCCGGGGCCGGCTGATGCTGCCGATCGAGGATGCACGCGGGCGGGTGATCGCATTCGGAGGACGCATCCTCGACAAGGCGAAGACGGATGCGCCGAAGTACCTGAACTCGCCGGACACGCCGTTGTTCGACAAGGGACGTACGCTCTACAACCTGCATCGCGCAGGCCCTGCTTCACGCCAGTCGGGACGCCTGGTGGTGGTCGAAGGCTACATGGACGTGATCGCGCTGGCGGCCGCCGGCTTCGCGGAATGCGTCGCACCTCTAGGCACTGCGCTGACCGAGCGGCAAATCGAAATGCTGTGGCGGCTGGTCGAAACGCCGATCCTCTGCTTCGACGGCGACGCCGCCGGCCAACGGGCGGCGATGCGGGCAGTGGCGCGCGCCCTCCCTCTGCTCCGCCCCGCGCATTCCCTTAAGATCGTTCGCTTGCCCGCCGGGCTGGACCCGGACGACCTCATCAAGCGTGACGGCGCGCGAGCGATGGAAGAGGTGCTGGGCAACGCGAAAAGCCTGATCGAGACGCTGTGGGAACACGAACGCGACGCCATCCCCCTCTCCACGCCAGAGGACAAGGCCGGCCTTAAGGCGCGACTGCTCTCCCATGTCGAAACCATCGCGGATCGCGACATCCAGCAGCTTTATCGCCGCGACCTGCTCGAACGATTCTCCGCCTATGCATTTCCCCGCCGGGAAGAGCGCTGGCAGCCAGGACGCACGCCACAGCGGTTCAGTGCGCCCCACCAGGATCGCCGCCCGATGCGAACACGCGGAACCCGCGAGATTCTCGTCTCCGCTATCGTCGCCGGCCTGATCCGGTGGCCTGAAGAAATCGGCCGGCACGTGGAGGCTCTGGTCCGCTGCGTCGGACTTGATGCGCGAATCGCCACCTTGGTCGATATTCATGACGCCAGCGAGACGGTTGAACCGCAGGCCCTTGCCACCATATTGGCATCCAAGGGCCTGAACCTTCCGAGTCCCGACGACTATGCACGCATCCGCTATCCCTTCGTCGTTGACGAAGTTTCAAGAGAGGTTGCGACAGAAGCGTTGGCTACCGCGATATCCATTCTGGTCGAAGGGCCGGAGCTGGAAGCAGCGCTCGCAGCGGCTACGGCAAGACTCGATTTCGAAGAACAGCAGCGATTGCTGAAGAGAAAACTGGAATTTGAAGCGCGTCTCAGGCAAATGGCCAGCGCGCGCGCAGCATTGCCCTCGGGAAATGCTCCCAACACCATGGCGGAATAATGGATCTCGACCAGAACGAAGACATGCAGGGCGACAAGGGCGAAGGTGCCGATGCACCGCTCATCGACCTCAATGAAGCCTCGATCAAGAAACTGATCGCCCGCGCCAAGCGGCGCGGCATCATCACATATGATGAGCTGAACGAAGCTCTGCCGCAGGACCAGATGTCGTCCGAGCAGATCGAAGACATCATGGCCGCGATCTCAGAGATGGGCGTCAACATCGTCGAAAGCGATGAGGATGCGGTCGATCCGGAAGAACAGCAGGTCGATGAGATCGACGACAGCGACGGCATGTCCGAACGCCCGGTCGTCGAGAAGAAGAAGGAAACGGTCGAGCGCACCGACGATCCGGTGCGCATGTACCTGCGCGAGATGGGTGCGGTCGAATTGCTCAGCCGCGAAGGCGAGATCGCCATCGCCAAGCGCATCGAGGCTGGACGCGACACAATGATTCTGGGCCTGTGCGAAAGCCCGATCACGTTCCACGCGATCATCCAATGGTCCGAGGCGCTGAACGCCGGCGAGATGCAACTGCGCGAGATCCTCGACCTCGACGCCATGCTCTCGAAGGAACCCGCGCCCGAAGCCATGTCCGAGGACGGCGAGGACGACAGCGGCGAGATCAGCGAAGCCACCGCCGGACCTTCCTATAAGGAAGAAGAAGACATCGAAGAGGAAACCTCCGAAAACGAGGACGAAGACGAGGACGGCGTCGAACGCCGCGCGCGCCGGCCCGAGGAAGAGGAAGAAGAGGACAACACCCTCAGCCTCGCGCAAATGGAAGCCGCGCTGAAGCCGGAAGCGCTGGAAAAGTTCGCGAGCATCACCGAACTGTTCCGCAAGTTCGAGAAGATCCAAGGCGAACGCCTGGACGCGATGGGCCTCGGCAACGATTTCTCGGCCGCCAAGGAAAAGGTATATCAGCAACTGCGCGAAGACCTGACCGCGCAAGTGGAAAGCGTCCAGTTTCACGCGACCAAGATCGAATATCTCGTCGACAACCTCTATGCCTTCAACCGGCGCCTGACTGCACTGGGAGGCCAGATGCTGCGCCTGGCCGAGCGCCACAAGGTTTCGCGCAAGGACTTCCTCGACGCCTATGTCGGCCGCGAGCTTGACGACAACTGGCTGCAGGAGATGTCCAAGAAGGACAAGAAGTGGGCCGCCTTCGCAGAGAACGAAGTCGATCCAGTCGAACGCATTCGCGCCGAAGTCTCCGATATCGCGTCCGCCACCGGCATGGCGCTGCCCGAGTTTCGCCGCATCGTGAACATGGTGCAAAAGGGCGAACGCGAAGCGCGCATCGCGAAGAAGGAGATGGTGGAAGCCAATCTTCGCCTCGTGATTTCAATAGCCAAGAAGTACACCAACCGTGGTCTGCAATTCCTGGACCTCATCCAGGAAGGCAACATCGGCCTGATGAAAGCCGTCGATAAATTCGAGTATCGTCGCGGCTACAAGTTCTCGACTTACGCAACCTGGTGGATCCGGCAGGCGATCACCCGCTCGATCGCCGATCAAGCGCGCACGATCCGCATCCCGGTCCATATGATCGAGACGATCAACAAGCTGGTGCGCACCAGCCGCCAGTTCCTTCACGAGCAGGGCCGCGAGCCGACGCCGGAGGAAATGGCCGAGCGCTTGTCCATGCCGCTCGAGAAGGTCCGCAAGGTGATGAAGATCGCCAAGGAGCCGATCTCCCTCGAAACGCCGATCGGTGACGAGGAAGATTCGCATCTAGGCGATTTCATCGAGGACAAAAACGCGATCATTCCGGTGGACGCCGCGATTCAGGCAAATCTCAAGGAAACGGTTACCCGCGTCCTTGCCAGCCTGACCCCGCGCGAAGAGCGCGTGCTGCGCATGCGTTTCGGTATCGGCATGAATACCGATCATACGCTTGAGGAAGTGGGCCAGCAGTTCTCGGTCACCCGCGAACGCATCCGCCAGATCGAAGCGAAAGCGCTGCGCAAGCTCAAGCACCCAAGCCGTTCACGGAAAATGCGGTCATTTCTGGATCAATGATCATGTTGCATCCGGCCTTCGTGCCGGATGCAATCCTTGCAAAGAACAAATAAGAAACATACTGCTCCCCACCTGTCACTCAGGCGGCGGCGCATGTTCGATTCGAGTCCCCATCCTTCAGGGCTGAAATGGCTCTATGTCGATTTTAACAGCTATTTCGCCAGCGTTGAGCAACAATTGCGGCCTGATCTGCGAGGTCGTCCCGTGGCGGTCGTTCCTGTCGAGACCGAAAGCACTTGCGCTATTGCCGCAAGTTACGAAGCGAAAGCCTTCGGCGTAAGCACCGGAACGCCAATCTGGGAAGCACGGAAGCTCTGCCCCGATCTTGTCTGCGTTCTGGCCCGTCATGAAATTTACGTCGCATTCCATCACCGGGCCATTCGGGAAATAGAGCGCCACATACCTGTCGCCGCAGTCTGTTCGATCGATGAAATGGCAGCGATGCTCATGCACAATGAAGCCGCGCCCGATATAGCCCAGCGCATCGGAGAAGCGATCAAGGCCGGAATCAGAAGGACATTGGGAGAGTGGATACGATGCTCCATCGGCATCGCCCCCAACCGCTATCTCGCCAAAGTAGCATGCGACCTGCAGAAACCGGATGGACTGACCATTCTCCCGCACGCGGAGATCGCCAATCGCGTCAGCAAGGAGTTGGTCCTCACCGATCTTCCAGGCATCGGTCGCAACATGGAGCGGCGGCTGCGCGCACAAGGCATCCATACCATTGCAGATGTCCTGGCCCTGGACCGCAGGCGCATGCGCCTGGCTTGGGGAAGCATCTGGGGTGAGCGGATGTGGTATCTGCTGCGCGGATACGACTTGCCGGAGCCTGAAACGCACCGACACAGCATCGGTCACAGCCACGTTCTCGCTCCGGCGCTGCGTCCTCCAGCCAAAGCCATCGACGTCGCCCGGAGACTGATCCTGAAAGCCGCCTCTCGTCTGCGCCGAATGAATTATACTGCCCGCACGTTCCATTTTTCCATGCGTCTGGAAGACGGTCGGCGTTTGCGGGCCGAAACACGCTGCCGGCCAACCCAGGACAGCCCCGCCTTTATCGCAATGCTATTGAAAATGTGGCACGATTTACTCCCATCTCAGGAGGATCTGCGTATCAAGAAACTGGGCGTGACACTGTACGGACTTGAACCTACCGATCTTCGCCAGTTCGATCTTTTCGACAATTCCGGTACGCAGGAAGAAGTCCATTCCCGGAAACATCATCGCGATCTGCGTCTTTCCCATGCCATGGACCGCCTTAATCACCGTTTCGGCAGGGACACAGTCCTGCTCGGAATGCTGCCTTCTACCGGCGTGGGCTTTTCCGGCAGCAAAGTCGCTTTCACCCGCATTCCCGACCTAGAAGAGTTCAACGAATAAGGCAGAGTCGAAACTGTGCCAAAAGACTGGCCATGACAGCCATCCAGGATTATTGGCCCGCCATGCGCATTGCTATTGCATCCGATCACGCCGCCATCGATCTGAAGGCCGAGTTGCGTGAATACCTCATCGAACTAGGTCATGAAGTCGCCGATCTCGGCCCTGAAACGGCCGATCGCGTCGATTATCCGGACTATGGCTACAAACTTGCCGAGGTCGTGGCCGACGGCACTGCGGAATATGGCGTCGCGCTTTGCGGTTCGGGCATCGGCATCTCTATCGCCGTCAATCGCAATCCGGCGCTGCGCTGCGCGCTCGTATCCGAACCGCTTTCCGCCGCGCTCGCTCGCGAACACAATAATGCCAACGCCATCGCCATGGGTGCACGGTTGACCGGCGTAGACATGGCCAAGGCCTGTCTCGACGCCTTCCTTTCCACCGATTTTGCCGGCGGCCGTCACGGGCCGCGCGTCGAAAAACTTTCCAACCCCAATCTTTCCAAGAAATCAGGCAGACAGCCCGCATGACCATCACCGCCGAAAAGACCGCCATCCGTCCCGAGGGTTTCTTCACCGCCGGCCTTGCCGAGAGCGATCCCGAAATCGCCGGCTGGATCGGCAAGGAGCTTGGACGTCAACGCGACAAGATCGAACTGATCGCCAGCGAGAACATCTGCTCGAAAGCCGTGCTCGAAGCGGCCGGTTCGGTCCTGACCAACAAGTATGCCGAAGGTTATCCCGGCAAGCGTTATTACGGCGGCTGCGAATACGTCGATCACATCGAGACGCTGGCGATCGAACGCGCGAAGAAACTGTTCGGCGCCAGCTTCGCCAACGTCCAGCCCAACTCCGGCAGCCAGATGAACCAAGCGGTGTTCCTGGCATTACTGCAGCCCGGTGACAGCTTCATGGGGCTGGACCTCAACGCCGGCGGCCACCTCACGCACGGCTCGCCCGTCAATATGAGCGGAAAGTGGTTCAAACCGGTTCCTTATACCGTACGCCCCGACGATCACCTGATCGACATGGACGAAGTCGCGCGCATAGCTCGTGAGAACAAGCCGAAGCTCATCATCTGCGGCGCGACCGCTTACTCGCGTCACTGGGATTTCAAGCGCTTCCGCGAGATCGCCGACGAGGTAGGCGCTTATCTGCTGGCCGACATGTCGCACTTTTCGGGCCTGGTCGCCGGTGGAGCGCACCCCTCGCCCGTGCCGCACGCCCATGTCACCACGACCACGACGCACAAGTCGCTGCGCGGTCCCCGTTCGGGCATCATCCTTTCGAACGACGAGGACATCGCCAAGAAGATCAACAGCGCGATCTTCCCCGGTCTTCAGGGCGGCCCACTGATGCATGTTATAGCGGCCAAGGCGGTCGCATTCGCCGAAGCCCTTCAACCTTCCTTCAAGGCTTACGCCCAAGCCGTGGCGGCCAATGCCAAGGCCCTTGCCATGAGCCTGCAGGAACATGGTCTCGACATCGTCTCGGGCGGCACGGACAATCACCTGATGCTGGTCAACCTGACTTCAAAGGAAGTCACCGGCAAGGCGGCCGAAAAAGGGCTCGATCGCGCCTTCCTGACTTGCAACAAGAACGGCATCCCGTTCGACACCCGTTCGCCTTTCGTCACTTCCGGCATCCGCCTCGGCACGCCCGCCGGCACGACGCGCGGGTTTGGCACGGACGAATTCCACCAGATCGGCAAGCTGATCGCCGAAGTTGTCGAAGGCATGCGGAAGAACGGCGAGGAAGGCGACGCACAAGTTGAGCAGAGCGTCCGTACCCGTGTGGAAGAGCTTTGCGCCCGCTTTCCGATCTATCAGGGAATGTGAGGATTGCGCTGTCCGTTCTGCGCGCATGAAAACAGTCAGGTGAAGGACAGCCGTCCCACCGAGGACAACACCGCGATTCGGCGCCGCCGCCAATGCGAAGGTTGCGGCGCCCGCTTCACCACCTTCGAACGGGTTCAGCTCCGTGAAGTCTCGGTCATCAAGAGCGACGGCACGCGCGAAGCATTCGACCGCGCCAAGATCGAGCAGTCGGTCACGCTGGCCAGCCGAAAGCGCGGCATCGCGCAGGAGCGGCTCGACCAACTCGTTTCCGGGGTACAGCGTCAGGTCGAAACGTCGGGCGAGGCGGAAATTCCGTCCAAGGTCATTGGCGAAATGGTGATGGACGGCCTGCGCCAGCTCGATTCGGTCGCGTACATCCGCTTCGCGAGCGTCTATCGCGATTTCGGCGAAGCCCGGGATTTCGAGGAGTTCGCCAGCTCGGTACGAGACATTGGCGGCAACTGAAATCTCCCCGGTCATCGTTCTCGTCCGTCCGCAGCTTGGCGAGAATATCGGCAAGGCGGCCCGGGCCATGCTCAACTTCGGGCTCACCGAGATGCGTCTCGTCTCGCCGCGTGATGGCTGGCCGAATCCAAGCGCCGGTCCCGCGGCGGCGGGTGCCGATATCGTGCTGGAACGCGCCACCGTCTATCAGACGCTGGCGGATGCGGTCTCCGATTGCGCGCATGTCTATGCCACCACCGTCCGCAAACGTGGCGTCACCAAGCCGGTGCTGACGCCCGAGGAAGCCACGCGCGAGATTCATGTGCAGCAAGGCCGATCGGCGATCGTATTCGGCCCTGAGCGCTCTGGCCTCGAAACCGACGACGTGGCGCTAGCCCGCGCCATCGTCACGGTTCCAATCAATCCGGAGTTCGGATCGCTGAACCTCGCGCAGGCGGTAATCCTCTGCGCTTACGAATGGTCGAAGAACGCCGCACTGTCGCAGCCGACCAGCGAGGAACTTCTCCCCCCCGCTTCGCAGGATGAACTCGAGGGCATGATTGCGCATTTCGAGGCATTGCTCGAGCCCCGGAAATACTTCTTTCCGGAAAGCCGCGCCGCAGCAACGCGACGAACGCTGCGCAACATGCTGACCAAGCCCGGCTGGAACCACCTCGAAGTGCGGACGATGCGCGGCGTGCTTTCAGCGCTGGAACGCAAACCCGGAAGCCGGGATTAATTTCCTCTGCGCCCGTCCCAGGCCGCCAGTTCGTAAGCGATCGAACCTTCGACCAGCCGTTCCCAGATATCCGTCACGACATCCGCAGGAATCCCCAGCTCGACCGCCATGTTCCGGGCGTTGGCGATCACTTGAGCCTTACGCGGTTCATCGCGAACATCGGTCCGGGCCGGCTTGATGCGGGCAGCCGCGCGCATATAGGCAAAACGCCGCGCGAGCAGGTGGACGATCGCGGCGTCAAGATCATCCACACCGGCGCGGACGTCGGTCATGGAGCGGCAGTTCTCTGGATCGATAGGGGCTTCGGCCATAGGCCCGCCCCTACCCGCCTCGACACGAACCGTCGAGCTTGACTTTCACCGCTTTCCCCGCCAGAGGCGCGCCTTCGCAATTGGCCTCGCACCCCGGTGAAGCGGCGGCCGCGTCATGCAACGGGCATGACGGTGCGGTTCCGGGTCTGAAGCGTGGACGCGTCGTCTGTCGCAAGCAAATTGGAGTAGCGCATGTCGAAGCGCAATTCGTCGAAGTACAAGCTTGATCGCCGCATGGGCGAGAATATCTGGGGTCGTCCCAAGAGCTCAGTCAACCGCCGCAGCTACGGCCCCGGCCAGCATGGCCAGCGCCGCAAGAGCAAGATGTCGGACTATGGCATTCAGCTCCGCGCCAAGCAGAAGCTGAAGGGTTACTACGGCGACGTCACCGAAAAGCAGTTCAAGCGCACCTATCAGGAAGCGTCGAAGATGAAGGGCGATACCGGTCAGAACCTGATCGGCCTGCTCGAGCAGCGTCTCGACATGATCGTCTATCGCGCCAAGTTCGCGCCGACCATTTTCGCCGCGCGCCAGATCGTTTCGCATGGCCACATCCGCGTCAATGGCGTGAAGTGCAACATCGCCAGCCGCCGCGTCCGCCCCGGCGACATCATCAGCCTCGGCAACAAGGCCAAGGAAATGGCCCTCATCATCGAGGCGCTTTCGCTGCCCGAGCGCGAAGTGCCCGACTATGTGGCTCCCGACGGCACCGACAAGGTCACTTTCGTCCGCGTTCCGACGCTCGATGAAGTGCCTTATCCCGTGCGCATGGAACCGAACCTGGTCGTCGAATTCTATTCACGCTGATTTCGCTTCCATTGCTGGAATCCTGATAGGGCGGTCCTTTGGGGCCGCCCTTTTCATTTCGGCTCAATTTCGCCTGAAATGGACGATATGCGGGAACATTGCCGGCGGTTTCCGAGTATAGTTACCGTATGTTCCGCTATCGCTTCACCACCCCACATCGCCGCGGGAAATGGTATCCCGATCTAAAGACAGCCCAGCGCTTCGCATGCGAAATCGGCGCCGGCTTTCTGGAACGCCGCACCGGAAAATTCTTCGCCTACCGCGGCACTAGGCTGGAGATCGAGCCTTCGGCTACCTAGCCAGATAATCCCGCCTGAAATCGCTGGCGAAGGCGGCGAAGCGTCCGCCCGCGATGGCATCGCGCATTCCCTGCATGAGCTGCTGGTAGAAACCCAGATTGTGTTCGGTCAGCAGCATGGCGCCCAGTATCTCGCCAGCCTTGATGAGATGGTGCAGATAGGCACGGCTGTAAGTACCGCATGTCGGGCAGATGCAACGTTCGTCCAGCGGGCGGGTGTCCTCGGCGTGTTTCGCGTTCCTGAGGTTCAGCGGACCGTTCCAGGTGAAGGCCTGTCCGTTACGCCCCGAACGGCTGGGGAGCACGCAATCGAACATATCCACCCCGCGCTCGACCGCGCCCACGAGATCGTCGGGCTTGCCGACACCCATGAGATAGCGCGGCCGGTCGTGCGGCAGTTGACCCGGCGCAAAGTCGAGCGTGGCGAACATCGCCTCCTGCCCTTCCCCTACGGCAAGGCCGCCAATGGCGTAGCCGTCGAAGCCGATATCACGAAGCGCGTCAGCGCTCGCCTGGCGCAAGCTTTCGTCGAGTGCTCCCTGCTGGATGCCGAACAGGGCGGCTCCTTCGGCATGCTCCCCTCCGGCATCGAAGCCTTCGCGACTGCGCTTTGCCCAGCGCATCGACATTTCCATCGAACGTGCGATCGCCTCGCGGTCCTGATCGGCGCGCGGACATTCGTCGAAGGCCATGACGATATCCGAACCCAGCAGACGCTGGATTTCCATCGAACGCTCCGGCGTCAGCAGATGCCGCGATCCGTCGAGATGGCTGGCGAAAGTGACGCCTTCCTCGGTGATCTTGCGCAAGTCCGACAAGCTCATCACCTGATAGCCGCCGCTGTCCGTCAGGATCGGGCGCGGCCAGTTCATAAACTTGTGCAGTCCGCCCAGCCTTGCGACACGTTCTGCGCCAGGGCGCAGCATCAGATGATAGGTATTGCCCAGAATGATGTCGGCACCCGTCGCACGCACGCTCTCGGGCTTCATAGCCTTGACGGTGGCGGCTGTGCCCACCGGCATGAAGGCGGGCGTGCGGATCTCGCCGCGCCGCATTGCGATCGTGCCGGTACGGGCCTTGCCGTCCGTGGCGTGGATGGAAAACGCGAAGCGGGTCATGCCGACGCCTATAGCCGCATGCGCCCGCTTGGCGAGAGCTTCCGGACATGCCTTGCCCGATCAGAGGCAAGGCGGCATGGGGACGCATGGTCGAAACCTGGATATTCCCGCTCCTTACCGTGGTTGCCGTCTTGACCGGCTTCATCGATGCCATTGCCGGCGGTGGGGGACTCATCATGATGCCGACCATGCTCTGGGCGGGCCTGCCTCCGCATCTCGCCTTGGGGACCAACAAGATCCAGTCACTGGCGGGCACGAGCACTGCCTGCCGCAATTTCCTGCGCGGTGGGCAGATCGACTGGCGCGCCAACCTGCCCTCGGTCGTGGTGGTGTTCCTCGGCGCGGCCGCAGGCTCGATCGTGGTGCAGCTGATCCAACCCGCCTCGCTGCAACTGATCGTTCCGATCCTGCTGCTCGCGGCGGCCGCCTATGTGATCTTTTCCCCACGCATGACCGACGAGGACGCGCATCAGCGTTTGACGCAATCCGGCTATGCGCCGGTCGCCGGTTCGATCGGCTTCTACGACGGTTTCTTCGGTCCCGGCACGGGCAGCTTTTTCGTGACCAGCCTGGTCGGCCTGCGGGGAATGGGGCTGACCCGGGCGACCGGCACGACCAAACTGCTCAACGCCACCAGCAATCTTGGCAGCCTGATCGTCTTCGCGGCGGGCGGCAAGGTGATCTGGCTGCTCGGGCTGTGCATGGCGATGGGCGCGATGCTCGGCGGGTGGCTGGGTTCGCACTTCGCGATGAGGCACGGCGCACGATTGATCCGTCCCCTGCTTATCGTGACCTCGCTCGCGCTTACCGGGCGGCTGATCTGGGGGTTCATCGCCGGATAACGGTCGAGCCGGTCAGGTCCGCAGACGCCAGCCGGTCCGGAAGATCACCGCGACGATCCCTATACAGATGGCAAGAAACGCGAACGTCAGCGTAGTGGCGAGACCAAGATCGACGTCCGCCTTGCCATAGAACGTCCAGCGCAGACCGTTGACGAGGTAGACTACGGGATTGAACAACGTCACGGTTCTCCACGGCTCCGGCAGCATAGTGATCGAATAGAACGTGCCGCCAAGGAAAGTCAGCGGCGTCAGCACCAGCATCGGCACGACCTGCAGCTTTTCGAAGCCGTCGGCCCAGCAGCCGAGGATAAAACCGAACAGCGAGAAAGCGACAGCGCTCAGCAGGATAAACCCCGCCGCCATGAGTGGATGCGCGATCTCGTAATCGACGAAGACCCGCGCCGTAGCGAGGATCACCGCCGAAAGGATCAACGATTTGGTCGCCGCCGCTCCGACATAGCCGAGCAGTATCTCCGCAACACCGACAGGCGCGGACAGCACTTCGTAGATCGTGCCGGTAAAACGCGGGAGATAGATGCCGAAACTCGCATTGGCGGTGCTTTCGGCCAGGATCGTCAACATGAGCAGGCCAGGCACGATGAACGCCGCATAGGGCACGCCGCCCGCACTCTGTATCTGTCCGCCTATCGCACTACCGAAGACGATGAAATAGAGCGAGGTCGTCAGCACGGGTGTGAGGATCGACTGGAACAATGTCCGCCAGGTGCGGGCAAGCTCGAAGCGATAGATCGCGAACGTGCCGCGCAGGTTGAACCCGGTCATGCTGCCTCCCCGCGCCGATGATTATTGCCGACAAGATCGACAAAGATGTCTTCCAGACTGGATTCCCGGATACCGAGGCCCGTGAAATCGACACCCGCCGCGACCAAATCCTTGAGCAGCACCGCGACCTCGCCCTCGCCCGCGCCATGATACAGAAGAACATTGCCTTCATCCGCCAGCGCGAGATCGTATCGGCCAAGCTCCCCGGGAATGACGGACAGCGGCGCCGCGAGAGTGATCCTGGCCTGGGTCCGCCCAAGGCGCGCCATCAGCGCGCGCTTTTCCTCCACCAGCTTCAGCTCGCCCTTGTCGATCACGCCGATGCGGTCGGCCATCTCCTCCGCTTCCTCGATATAATGCGTGGTGAGAATGACCGTGACGCCCTGATCGCGCAGTTCGCCGATCAAAGCCCACATGTCGCGCCGCAATTCCACATCGACGCCGGCGGTAGGCTCGTCGAGAAACAGCAGATCGGGTTCGTGCGCCAAGGCCTTGGCGATCAGCACGCGGCGTTTCATCCCGCCCGAGAGCGCCGATATGCGCTGGTCCCGCTTGTCCCACAGCGACAGGGACTTGAGCAGTCTTTCTATCTTCGCGGGATCGGCCGGCCGGCCGAACAGCGCACGGCTGTGCGTGACCGACGGCAGCACGTATTCGAACATATCGACCGCAAGTTCCTGAGGCACCAGACCGATACGCGCCCGCGCCTCGCGCCAGCGCTTCGACACATCGAAGCCGAACACGCGCACTTCTCCGCCGCTCGGCCGCACCAATCCACAGACGAGCCCGATCAGGGTCGTCTTGCCCGCGCCATTGGGGCCAAGCAGTGCGAATATCTCACCCTTGCGTATCCGCAGATCGGTGGGCTTCAGCGCGACCGTGCCGCCAGCGTAAGTCTTGCAGAGCCCCCGGATATCGAGGATCGGTTCCATTTCCATCTATCGCATGCCCATTGCTGCCGGACGGCTGCCAGCCCCGCCCGCATTGTTCGCCGCGTCCCGCATTGCTTCCTGATCGAGAAGAGAGAAGCTCTCCGCCTTACCCCGAGTTGTCGCCGAACGCACAACGAAACCCTGTGACCTTCCGCTCATCAATTCACCACAGAATATTGAAAACAATAATGAATTATCGGAAACTTCGCTTCGCACGCCTGTGCTGGATGTGACCTTTCATAAAAACATCCGCCCTTCCCCGGATCAAGCCGATCAAGGATACGGGAAGTCCGGGGTCACGAGAGGAAATATCGGCAACACGACAGGAACATCGCAGCTTCGATCCGGGTAGGGAAGCCCGCAAACGCCGCCAACCTCTTGATTTCACCGCTACGATCATTGCACGAGGTGGTATTATGCAGCGGGTAAATGAGGAGTAGCGCATGTTTCACCTTTCGCTGCCTGTGAGCGCATTTTCGCAGTGTCTCGATTTCTATCGCGACTGCTTTGGCGCCAAGGTGGTGCTGCTCGACGAGAAGGTGGCCAATCTCTATCTATTCGGCGGTCAGCTTACGCTGCACGACAAACCGAACAGCATCATGGATGCCAACCACCGCCGCGAAATGCATTTTGGCCATGTGGTCACGGAACAGGATTGGTTCGCGATCCGGAATCGCCTTCAGGAAGCCGGCCAAATCTTGCTTCGATGCAGGGAACCCGACGGCGAAGGCCAGACGCGGGGCAAACTTCTGATCATGGATCCAAGCGGGAATATCGTGGAAATCAACAGCGGGCTTCCGCCTGCCAATGATCGTGGGACAACACTCTGAACGCCTAGGTCAGCCGGATACTTATGCCGCAAGCTATCCCCGAGGCAAAAGCAGGCTGGCGTCGCCATAACTATAGAAGCGATAACCCTCGCGGATCGCGTGGGCATAGACGGCCTGCATCCGCTCCAGCCCCATCAGCGCGCTGACCAGCATGAACAGCGTGGAGCGCGGCAGGTGAAAGTTGGTCATCAACCCGTCTATCGCGCGAAAACGATAGCCGGGGGTGATAAAGATCGCAGTGTCGCCTTCGAACGGACGGATCATTCCATCCTCCCCACAGGCGCTTTCGAGCAGACGCAAGCTGGTCGTGCCAACGGCGATCACGCGCTTGCCCGCCGCGCGGACGGCATTGAGGCGATCGGCGACGGCCGCGTCGATCGCGCCCCATTCGGCATGCATCCGGTGATCGGCGGTGTCATCGGCTTTCACCGGCAGAAAAGTCCCGGCGCCGACATGGAGAGTCAATGTTTCGGAACCGATGCCCCACTCGTCCAGCGCTGCCATCAGCTCCGGCGTGAAGTGCAGCGCGGCGGTCGGTGCGGCGACGGCACCGTCGCGCGCGGCGAACATCGTCTGGTAATCTCTGCGGTCGGCCTCGTCGGCAGGGCGTTTGCCGGCGATGTAGGGCGGCAACGGCATCCGGCCCGCGCGCTCGAGCAACACTTCCACCGGCTCATCGCCATCAAAGCGCAAGGTCCAGCTCCCGTCCTCATGACGCGCTTCGGCTATTGCCGAAACATCAGCAGGAAATGCGATCCCGTCTCCCTCGCGCAACCGCTTGGCGTTGCGGACGAAAGCCTGCCAGCGCCGCAGATCGATGCGCTTGTGCAGCGTCGCGCCGATACGCGCTTCGCCTCGCCTCCCTTCAAGCTGGGCGGGGATCACGCGCGTATCGTTGAACACCAGGACATCGCCCGGATTCAGGAGTGCAGGCAGATCGCGCGCATAACGATCGGCGAATGTCCCCTCGCCCGGCACATGCAGCAGGCGTGCGGCATCGCGCGGCTGCGCCGGACGCAGCGCAATCAGCTCGGAGGGAAGCTCAAAATCGAAGAGATCGACGCGCATCGGACGCCCCTAGCGCAAATCGCGCGCGCCGTCAGTGCGAGTGGGAGCTGTCGTGCTGTTCCCCTGCGAGCCCCGGATCGGCAGCCGGTGCGGGTGCAGGCGCTTGCGCCGCAATCGGCTGGCCTTCCGCGCCAAGCGTCGCATGCACGATCTTGGTCGGATTGGCCGGTGGTTCGCCGCGCTCAATCCGATCGACGATGTCCATCCCGCCGATCACGCGACCGAACACCGTGTATTTCCGGTCCAGCGCGAAACGCGGATAGAACGTGATGAAGAACTGACTGTTCGCGGTATCCGGCAGGTTCGTGCGCGCCATGGAAACCGTGCCGCGGACATGCGGGATGGAATTGAACTCCGCCTTCAGGTCCGGCAATTGGGATCCGCCCTGGCCGGTGCCGGTCGGATCGCCGGTCTGTGCCATGAAGCCGTCGATCACGCGGTGGAAGATAATACCATCGTAGAAGTGCTGACCGACCAGCGTCTTGATCCGCTCGACGTGATGGGGCGCCCACTGCGGCATAAGGCGAATGGTAACGCGCCCGCCATTGGACAGATCCAGATAGAGCACGTTCTCTGGATCATGCGCCGGATCGGTATCGATCACGGTGGGCAGCGCGGCCGGTGTCGGCGGCGGCGCGTCCTTCGCAAGCAGAGGCGCAGGCGCCAGAGACAAGGCAAGAAACAGGGAAGCGGTCAGTCGGGCTTTCATCGGCGTCTCTCAGCTGCGGCCGTACGGAAAATGGCCCGTCGCGCCGACATTTCGGGGGCGATAGCGCCGCCCCGCTTGCGTTGCAATGAACGGAGCACGGCTATCCGCCGATCAGTAGTCCCCTTGCCGTCCTACGCGATCTATGCGCTCCAGCACATCATCCCGGACAGCAGGGCTGACGAAACGCGAGATGTCGCCGCCGAACAGGGCGATTTCCTTGACCAGCTTCGATGCAATGGGCTGCAAGCCGACATCCGCCATCAGAAATACCGTTTCGATGCTGCCGTTGAGCTGCTGGTTCATTCCGGCCATCTGATATTCGTATTCGAAATCGGCCACCGCCCGCAGGCCGCGCACTATGATGCTGGCCCCCTGCTTCTCGGCGAAACGCATCAGCAGGGCATTGAAACCGACGACCTCGACGTTGTCGATGCCCAGGGCCTCCGCCTCCCGCTCCACCATCGCAATACGCTCTTCGGGGGTGAACATCGGGTTCTTCGACGGATTCGTCGTCACCCCGATAATCAGGCGATCGACGAGCTTCGCGCCGCGACGGATGATATCGGCATGGCCGAGCGTGATCGGGTCGAAAGTGCCCGGATAGATGCCGACGCGTTCCGCCCCCGAAGCCATTACCTGTCCCTCTCCACTACATATTGCGCCAATGTACGTAGCAGATCGGCTTCCGATCCATGACCGGAAAGATGATCTATCGCCTGGGAAACCAGCATCCGCGCCTGTTCCCGCGCGCGCTCCGCCCCCAACAGCGAAACGAAAGTCTGCTTGCCCGCGCCCGCATCCTTGCGCAGCGCCTTGCCGGCGACCGCTTCGTCGCCATCATGATCCAGGAGATCGTCGACGATCTGGAAGGCCAGGCCGATATTGCGGGCATAGCCGCGCAGATGCGTGCGCCCTTCTACCGGCACCCGGGCCAGCACCGCGCCCATCTCGACCGCGGCACCAAGCAAGGCGCCGGTCTTCAACTGCTGGAGGCGGGTGATCGTCTGGAGGTCGAACTCCTGATCTTCCGATACCATATCCATCATCTGGCCGCCGGCCATACCCTGGAATCCGCTCGCACCGCCCAGAGTCGAAACCAGCTCCACCCGGCAGAACGGATCGCCGCTGGTGGCGGGATCCGCCAGAATCTCGAAAGCGAAGGCATGCAGCGCGTCGCCGGCAAGCACCGCCGTCGCTTCGTCGAACACCATATGGACGGTCGGCTTGCCGTGACGCGTGGCGTCATCATCCATGCACGGCAGATCGTCGTGAATCAGCGAATAGACATGGATCGCCTCGATCGCGAGGCTGGCACGCAGCGCCGCCTCCCGATTCGCGCCATACATCTCGGCCGTCGCCGTCAGCAGCAAGGGCCGCAGCCGCTTGCCTCCGCCGATAGCCGCATATCGCATCGCCTCGACCAGACGGGCCCGCCCGTCGACGGGAATCTGCAGCAGGCGATCGAAGCCCGCATCCACTTCACGCGCGATCCGCACCAGTGCATCGGCCAGCAATCCGTCCGCGACGCCGACAACGCCCATGTTAACGGTCCGGATCGTCGAAAGGCTGGGTAGCCGCGGCCGCGCCATCGGGGCCAGCGACAATGCGTTCGATACGAAGCTGCGCTGCATCGAGACGCGCCTGGCAATGCTTGCGCAACGCCTCCCCGCGTTCATAGAGCGTGATGGAATCGTCGAGCGGCACCTCGCCGCTTTCCAGGCGGCGAACGACATCCTCCAGCGCCCGAAGCGCATCCTCGAAGCTCATATCGGCGATGTCGGTAGTGCGGTCGTCCATCATGGCAAGCATTGGCGGGAGGCAGCCCCAGGGTCAAGCCGTCAACGCAGGGCATGCCCAATGCAACGCCCCCGCCAGTCTGAAAAACGGCGTCGCGGAACCGCCTGGGCAGGTTCCGCAGCGCGGGCGGCGGAAGCTTGCGACTTAGCCGCCGTTGATGGTCCGTTCGAACTTCGCCATCAGGGCCACCCAGAACTCCAGATTATCCTCGAACAGCGCAGCGCTCATACCGCCGTCGTCAAGATCGACGTCCATCTCGATGCGGGCCGATCCGGTATCCGCCAGATAGGCGCGAGTGAAACGGTTGTTGGCGTTCCAGCCATTCAGCACGGAAAGCGAGGCGTTCTTGGGATCCTTGTAGCCCGAGAAGAACTGCACCGTGCGGCAGTTGCGGTTGTTCGTGCAGCCATAGAAAAACACGTTGAAACTCGATCCGGACGACGAGCTTTCGATCAACGGATCGCCCGCCGAATCCTTTTTCAGAACCGCGCGGTAGCCAGCGTTCTGCATCGCATCGACAACCGATTGCGGCGACACCGCCGTCACCATTTGCGCCTGCGCTGCGCCCATCGTTGCAAACGCGCCGATACCGGTCAGCGCCCAAGCGATCAGTTTCTTCATGATACCCCCTTATGTCGGACCGCGCTTTCCCATGGCGCGGGACTACGCGCCCTTAATTATCGCCGAGCCGGGAACTTGTCTCGTGAGAAGTGCGCGCGCGGCCGCGGTGCGATGCCAATCAGGCTGGCGAATGGACCGTGGTCCCGCTAAGGGCGCGCCATGACCCAGCCGACTCCCGCCATCACGCCCGATATCGTCGCCGCCCACGGTTTGTCCGAGGAAGAATACGAGCGCGTCGTCCATGCGATCGGGCGCGAGCCCAACCTTGTGGAACTCGGCATCTTTTCGGTAATGTGGTCGGAGCACTGCTCTTACAAGAGCTCGCGCATCCATCTCTCCAAGCTGCCCACCAAGGCGCCGTGGGTGATCTGCGGTCCGGGCGAGAACGCCGGCGTGATCGATATCGGCGACGGACAGGCCGCCATCTTCAAGATGGAGAGCCACAACCACCCGAGCTATATCGAGCCTTACCAGGGCGCGGCGACTGGCGTGGGCGGCATCCTGCGCGATGTCTTCACTATGGGCGCGCGGCCGGTGGCCAATATGAACGCGCTGCGCTTCGGCCGCCCCGACCACCCGAAGATGAAGCACCTCGTGCAGGGCGTCATCGCGGGCATCGGGGGTTACGGCAACTGCGTCGGCGTGCCGACCGTCGGTGGCGAGACCAACTTCCACAAGGCCTACGACGGCAACATTCTCGTCAACGCGATGACCGTGGGCATCGCCGACACCGACAAGATCTTCTATTCGGCCGCCACCGGCATCGGCAATCCGATCGTCTATGTCGGCTCGAAGACCGGCCGCGACGGCATTCACGGCGCGACCATGGCCAGCGCCGATTTCGACGAAAACTCGGATGAGAAGCGCCCCACCGTGCAGGTCGGCGACCCCTTCACCGAAAAGCTGCTGATCGAGGCCTGCCTGGAACTGATGAGTTCCGACGCGATCGTCGCGATCCAGGACATGGGCGCGGCCGGCCTCACCTCGTCCTCGGTCGAGATGGCATCCAAGGGCGGCGTCGGCATCCGGCTCGACATGAACAAGGTGCCTTGCCGCGAAGAGGCGATGACGCCGTATGAAATGATGCTGTCGGAAAGCCAGGAGCGCATGCTCATGGTGCTGAAGCCCGGCAAGGAAGACTTCGCCGAGGCCATCTTCCGCAAATGGGAACTCGACTTCGCGGTGATCGGCGAAGTTACCGACACCGGACGCATGCAGCTCATGTTCGATGGCGAAATGGTCTGCGACATTCCGCTCGGCCCGCTGGCGGACGATGCTCCGCTTTACGATCGGCCGCACGTTGCGACACCGAAACCCGCGGCGTTGGAAGGAGAATTCGCCAGCACTGATCTGGGCGCGGACCTTCTCAAGCTGATCGGCTCGCCCGACCTCGCCTCGCGCCGCTGGATATGGGAACAATATGACTGCCAGGTCGGCGCCGACACGCTGCAGAAGCCCGGCGGCGACGCGGCTGTCGTGCGTGTGCACGACACCGAAAAGGCGCTGGCGATCAGCACCGACTGCACGCCGCGCTATTGCTTCGCCGATCCCTACGAGGGTGGCAAGCAGGCGATCGCCGAGACTTTCCGCAACATCAGCGCAGTGGGCGCGACGCCGCTCGCCGTCACCAACTGCCTGAACTTCGCCAACCCGCAGCGGCCGGAAATCATGGGTCAGATCGTCGGTTGCCTCGACGGCATGGGCGACGCCTGCCGCGCGCTCGATTTCCCGATCGTCTCGGGCAACGTCAGCCTCTACAACGAAAGCAAGGCGACCGGCGGCGGCTCCGCGATCCTGCCCACCCCCGCGATCGGCGGTGTTGGCCTGATGCTCGATCACGAGAAGATGGCGACGCTGCGCTTCAAGGCTCCAGGTGAGGCCATCTGGCTGATCGGCGAGACGGATGGACACCTTGGTCAATCGCTGTGGCTGCGCGAGATCGCGGGCCGCGAGGAAGGCCCCCCACCGCCAGTGGCTCTCGAGACCGAGCGGCGCCATGGCGAATTCGTGCGCGAACTGATTGCCGACGATCGCGTGACAGCCGTGCATGACGTCTCGGACGGCGGCTTGCTCGTCGCCCTTGCCGAGATGGCGATGGCCAGCGGCATCGGCTGCGAAATCGACATCGACCTGACCGCCGCGACCGCTTTCGGCGAGGATCAGGCGCGCTACATCGTGACCGGAGCCGCCGCCGAGGAAATCGCCGCCAGCGGCGTGCCTGTTTCCCGTATCGGCACCACCAGCGGCAGGGAAGTCAAGGGCAAGGGCTTCACCGCGCCGATCGCCGCGCTGCGCGAAGCGAACGAGGCATTCTTCAGGGACTGGATGGAAGGATGATACAGCATCAAAAATAGCATCACTTGATGCTATTTTTGATGCATGCGCACTACTGTAACCCTAGATGCAGAACTCGTAACTCACCTTCAGAAAGTGACAGGCATTCGTGGAACCAGTGCCTTGCTGCACAAGGCGCTGATTGAATTGCGTCAGCGCGAGGCCGCGCGCCGTCTGATTGCCTTGGGCGGAAGCGACCCCAATGCCTGGGCACCCAACGAAGGCGATGAACCTATTCAATGATCATCGTCGATACGAACGTATGGATAGACCACTTTCGATCCGCTGATACCCATCTGGTCGAATTGATCGAGACGGACAAAGCTTTCATCCATCCATATACCATTGCCGAAATAGGGCTGGCTTCGCTTGCCAATCGTTCGAAAGTCATCGAGCAACTGGAGATGTCTTGGCCCGTGCCCGTTGCCGCACATCAGGAAGTGATGGCCATGATCGATCTCAACAAGCTGGCAGGAACAGGTGTCGGTTATGTCGATTGCCATTTGCTGACCGCCGCATTGCTTACAGGCGGTCAGGTCTGGACACGTGACAAGCAACTAGAGATGCAAGCGGGAAAGCTGGGTATCCGACGCGACCCTATAAGGAACTGATCTATTCCCACACCCACTCGTCGCGCGGGATACCCAGCAGTTGCAGGACGCTGGTGAGATCGCCGCGATCGATCCAGCCGTCCGCCGCCGCACGCGCCTTGGGCTTGGCCATGAAGGCCAGACCATAAGTGGCCGCTTCCAGCATCGGGATGTCGTTCGCGCCGTCGCCGGTCGCCAGGCTGGTCGCACCTGCGCCCAGGCGGGCCATTTCCTCCAGCAGGACGGCCTTCTTGACCGAACTGTCCGTGATCGGACCGACGAGACCGCCAGTGAGCTTTCCTCCCGCGACTTCCAAACCGTTCGCCACGACCCGCTCGAAACCGAGCTGCTCGGCAACCGGATCGGCGAAATGATGGAAGCCGCCCGTCACCAGCACCGTATGGCAGCCCTTCGACTTCAAGGTAGCCACCAGCGTCCGCGCACCGGGCATATGGGCGATGCGTTCGGCGAGGCAGGCCCCGATCGCGGCTTCGTCCAGTTCCGCCAGCAGGCCCACGCGTTCGCGCAGCGCGCTTTCGAAATCGAGCTCGCCCTGCATAGCGCGCTCGGTAATCTCGGCAATGCGATCCTTGATGCCGGCGTAGTCAGCGAGTTCGTCAATGCATTCGGCGGCAATCATCGTCGAATCCATGTCCGAGACGAAAACGCGCGGCACGACCGGATCATGATCGGCGATCAGGACATCGGAAGGCGCGAAATGCGCGTCCAGAATGGCGCGCAGCACGACAGGATCGCCATCGGGCAGCCCGAGTTGCAGCACATCGCCGCAGAAATCGAGCATGCTCGCCGACGCCAGCCGCAGGCCTTTCGTCTCCATCGCCGCCTTGGCGCTTTCAAGATTTGCCGAAAGCGTGTCCGCTTCTGCTATCAGCCGGGCGATGAGCACCGATAACTCCTCTGAAAATCCGGGCGGGAAGCCGCCGCTGGCGCTCATCGCAGGGCCGACAGCGAGCGGCAAGAGCGATCTTGCCGTGCGCGTGGCATTGGCGCTGGAAGAGCGTGGACGACGCGCGGTTGTGATCAACGCCGATAGCGCGCAGGTCTACGCCGACCTGCAGGTGCTCAGCGCCCGTCCCGGCATTGAGGAAATGCGCGGCATAGAACACCGCCTGTTCGGCGCGTGGGATGGCGCGCAGGCCTGCTCGGCAGCGGACTGGGCGGCGGCGGCGAAGGCACAGATCGCCGATATTCATGCCAAGGGGGCCATTCCCATACTTGCCGGCGGCACCGGCCTTTATATCCGCACGCTGCTGGACGGCATCGCCCCTGTCCCACCGATCGCACCCGAAATCCGCGCGGAAGTGCGCGCGCTCGCCGCAAGCGACGCTTATGCCGCACTCGTTGCCGAGGATCCCGCCCGCGCCGCATTGCTTGCTCCCAACGACGCAGCCCGTGTCGCGCGCGCGCTGGAGGTGGTGCGCTCCACCGGCCGGCCGCTGGCAGAATGGCAGGCCGATCGCTGCGGCGGCATCGGCGATACGGTCATGCTCGACGCCACCGTCCTGCTGCCGGACCGCGCCACTCTCTATGCCCGCTGCGACCACCGCTTCGCCCTGATGCTCGAACAAGGGGCCATCGCTGAAGTCGAGAGCCTGCTGACGCGCAGGCTCGATCCCGATCTCCCGGTCATGCGAGCGATCGGCGTGCGCGAGATCGCAGCCCTGATCCGCGAAGATTGCTCACGCGCCGAAAGCCAAAGCGCAGGTGCTCAGGCGACAAGAAACTATGCCAAACGCCAGTTCACGTGGTTCCGCCACCAGCCTCCGAAAGATTGGCACCGAATTGAGTCAGAAAATTATAACGATAAATCCATTGCAGAACGATTGTTACTATAAATCGGGTTGACATGACATTTCATGTCTCATAGATGGCTCGCGAAAGGCCCGCACGTCGGGCTTGCGCGCTTGGAGAGGCGGCCCGGTACGGCATTGTCGTATCGGGCCGGGTCTTTTAGAGAGCGCACGATTTTTGGAAGGACTTTGAAAGTGAGCGAGGAGCGCAGCGGCGCCAACATTCTGGTCGAAAGCCTGATCCGTCAGGGCGTCGAATTCGTCTTCGGCTATCCCGGCGGCGCGGTGCTGCCGATCTACGACGCCCTGTTCGGCGATGAACGCATCCGCCATATCCTCGTCCGGCACGAGGCCGGAGCGGCGCATGCGGCGGAAGGCTATGCTCGCTCCACCGGCAAGCCCGGCGTCGTGCTCGTCACCTCCGGCCCCGGCGCGACCAACGCGATCACCGGGATCGCCGACGCCTTCATGGATTCGATCCCGCTCGTCGTCATTACCGGTCAGGTTCCCACCGCGCTGATCGGTTCCGACGGTTTCCAGGAAGCGGACACTGTCGGCATCTCGCGCCACTGCACCAAGCACAACTACCTGGTGAAGGACCCGGCCGAGCTTGCCGCGACGATCGACGAAGCCTTCCAGATCGCCACGACCGGACGCCCCGGCCCCGTGCTGATCGACATCCCGAAGGACGTCCAGATCGCCTCGGCCCTGTTCCACGACGGCCCGCCGCAGCGGCGCAACCGTTACACGCCGCCGCTCGACGGCAAGGCGGAAGACATCGCGCGCGCAGTCGAGATCCTTGCCGAAGCAAAGGCCCCGGTCTTCTATACCGGCGGCGGCGTCATCAACTCCGGCCCCGAAGCCACGCACCTGCTGCGCGAGCTTCAGGCGCTCACCGGTGCGCCTGTCACCTCGACGCTGATGGGCCTCGGCGCTTTCCCGGCAGACCACAAGGACTGGCTGGGCATGCTGGGCATGCACGGCAC
>DASWWL010000018.1:0-3159 GCA_036400975.1 Novosphingobium sp.
TGGCAGGAGTGGAGGGACTCGAACCCACGGCCCTCGGTTTTGGAGACCGATGCTCTACCAACTGAGCTACACTCCTGCGGGCGCCGGTGCCTCTAGGGGCTGGCGAAGACGATGGCAAGCCCGCGTATCTCTCCCATGACGGCAAGAGAAATGATATGCCGAAAATGTGCACGCCCCAGCATTCATACAGATCATCGATCCCCACCTGCTGATGCTGGCCTATCGCAGTGGCGTGTTCCCGATGTCCGACCATCGCGACGATCCGGAAATCTTCTGGGTCGAGCCGAGGCAGCGCGCGATCCTGCCGCTGAACGGCTTTCATCTGGCGAAATCGCTAGCCCGCACGCTTCGGCGCGGGCACTTCACGGTAACGTGCAACCGTGCGTTCTCACAGGTCATGCAATATTGCGCCGCCCCTCGCCGGGACGACGGAGGCGAAAGCTGGATCAGCCACAGGATCGCCGCAAGCTATCAGCATCTCCACGAACTCGGTCATGCCCATTCGATCGAATGCTGGCGAGACGGACAACTCGTGGGAGGACTCTACGGTGTCGGCTTCGACCGCGTATTCTGTGGCGAAAGCATGTTCAGCCACGTGCCCGATGCATCGAAGGCCGCGCTGGCCTCGCTTGTGGCGGCATTGAGACGCGGGCATGCGGAACTGCTGGACTGCCAGTTCATGACCTCGCATCTCGCTTCGCTAGGGGCCGTCGAGATCAGCCAGAAACGCTATCTGGCGCTGCTCCAGGATGCGCAGCGGCGCTATTCGGGCTCCGATTCGGCGGCTGACGAGGCAGCGCGGACCGGGCCTGGCGGCGCGGCAGAGGCAGCAGAAGCCGCCGGCGAAGGCGAAGCGCTGGCCCTGCCCGCGGCTTTCGCAGCGCTGCTGGAAGATGCGGCGGCATCCTCTTCCTCACCCGGGAATTTCATCGCGCAGTCCTTGACCCATACGTCGTAGACCGGGTGCTCGACCACGTTGAGCGAAGGGGAATTCTTGAACAGCCAGCCGGAAAATGTCTTGCGCCATGCAAGCGGCTCATTCGAACGCGTGCGTTCTTCTATGAAGACCTGAACGAAAGCGCCAACCTCGGGCGGATTTTCCCAGGGCAGCGTCCGTTCGCATGTGGCAAGCCGCACCACAACATTGCCGACCCGCCGCGCTTCGCCCGATTTCAAGACGATGTCCTGCGTCAGGTTGTTGCGCTTGTTGAGCAGGCCGAGCGTTGCGACGCGATTCTTTACCGGAGTGCCGAACTCGCTCTCGACCGCCGGCGCGCCGACCCCGCTCGATGCGACCGCCTTCGGTACGTCGGTCGCCGTGGCGTCGTTTTCGTCGCCACTGCCGCCTCCGCAACCGGCCAGCGCCATGACGGCCATCAGGGCGAGCGCCCGGCGCATCGGGATCAGGCGTCCGGAGACCAGGCTTGATAATCACCCGTGGCGCGGGCGCGATGGCCGCCACGCTCGAGCGCGCCCTGCGGACGATAGGCCTGCGCCGTGCCGGTCGCGTTAGGGGTGTAATCGACCTCCCAGATACGCGGTGGCGGCAGGTTGCTCTCGGGAACGCCGTCGAAACTGCCATGCAGCCAGCCATGCCATTCGGCGGGCACGCAACTGGCGTCGTTGGCGCCGGCATAGATCACCCAGCGGCGCTCTCGCCCATCGACGCTCTTCGGCTTCTTCGCCCGGAAATACCGATTGCCTTGCGCATCGGTGCCGACATGCTCGCCGCGCAGCGAACTGTCGAGCAGGGTGCCGATGGTGGCGCCGTCCCACCAGGTGAAGATCTTGGAGAGGATTCCCATGACCAGCGCGCCTAGCGGAATTGGAGGGTCCGGGGCAAGAGCGAACAGGGTAACCGCCTCAGGGAAAGGCCGCAGCCCGCGCTACCAGGCGACCTTGTCGCCAGGTTTCATGCCCAGCTCGGCCGTCCTGCCCGCGTTCAGTTCCAGCACGCCCTTCACCAGGCCCGCCGAAGAGAGCGGGTCCTCGCTATAGGGCACCGCATTGGCGGCGATATTGGTGATCCTGCCATCAGGCCCGATGAACACTATGTCGAGCGAAAGCACGGTGTTCCGCATCCAGAACGATGCCGGGCGCGACGGGCGCATCGGAAAGATCATGCCCTCGTCCGGCCCCATTTCCGTACGGAACATCAGCCCCTTCTGCTGTTCGACCTCGCTCGCGGCGACCTCGACGCGGAAAGCATGGACCTTGCCGTCATGCGTGACGGTGAGAGGTATCACCGGCAGGCCTGATACCGGGTGGCGCGCCTGCGCGGCTGCGCCGGGCGAGGCCGCGCCACTGCCGCCGGATGAGGAACAGGCGGCGAGCAACAGGGCCGCCACCGCAATCGAATACCTTAGGCGCATGTCTTGCGGCTATCCTTCCTCATCGAAACAGGCTGCCCATTCCTCGGCCGCCTCGATGCTGACCGCCGCCAGCAGACGGCGTGCGTGGTCCATGGCATGGCCCGCCCGCAGCATGGCGGCAAGCTGCTTCTCCCGCTGGGCGCGATCCGTCTCAGCGCGGCCGAACGGTCCGAACCCGCGCTTGCGCGCCATCGTCAGCGCCGCCCCACGCCGCACGGCTTCGTCAGGCCATGCTCCAGAACGTGCCTCTTCGGCGATTCCGGCCGCGTCCAGCGCCTGCGTCACACGTCGCATACCGTAACCACGCCGCAGGAGGCTGCTGCTTTTGGAGCGCGCGAAGGCAGCGTCATCGACATATCCAGCCGCGACGAAACGCGAGGCCAGCGCATCGATGGGGGGCTCACCCTCCCCGGCCCAGCCGCGTTCACGCAGTTTTCGCCGGAGATAGGTTTCCAGTTTTGCACGACTCGTCGCGAAGCGCGCAACATAGGCCAGCGCCATGTCCTCCAGACGCGCCGGATCGATCGGCTTCGGCAGGCGCTTTGTGGCGGATTGTCGGATCATTGCCCTATTCGTGCCACAGTCCGCTCGGAATGGGGAGGTCCGTGCGATCGCATAATAAGAGGAAAATCCCATGTCCGGAGCGAATATTTCCGGTATAGGGCGCCCGCTTTTCGCCACGAAGTCTCAAACTACAACGGGTTATCGCATATGACCGACACCGCGACGCTGGTGCCGACCGCCAATTCGACGCTTGTTCCCACCGCGAACGAAGACGATCTGCCCC
>DASWWL010000019.1:0-6428 GCA_036400975.1 Novosphingobium sp.
TCACGCCCTGCTGCTGCACCTGCTGCGGCAACCGGGTAAGGGCCTGCTGGACGCGGTTCTGCACCTGCACTTGCGCGATATCGGGATCGGTGCCCTTCTCGAATGTCGCGGCGATGTTGACCTGGCCTCGCGCCGAGGAACTCGAACTGAAATAGAGCAGCCCGTCGATGCCGGTAAGCTGTTGCTCGATCACCTGGGTGACATTGGTTTCCAGGGTCGCAGCGGAAGCCCCCGGATAAGTGGCGCGAACGTTGACCTGCGGCGGAGCGATATCGGGGAACTGTTCGACCGGCAGCGAATAGAGGCTGCCGATGCCCAGCAGCATGGTGATGATCGCGATGACCCAGGCGAAAATCGGACGGTCGATGAATATCCGGGACATGGCCGGTCAATCCGCCTTGCTGGCGTTGCCCGACTGCGCCTTTGGCACGCCGACGCGCTGCGGCGTGTTTTCGGGCACCGGCTTCACCGGCTGGCCGGGCCTGAGGCGGCCAAGGCCCTGGGTGATGACCTTGTCGCCCCTGGCGAGCCCGCCGGTGACGATCCAGTTGTTCCCCTGCGTTTGCGGGGCGGTGATGGTACGCAGTTCCGCCTTGTTGCCCTTGCCCACGACATAGACCTGGGCGTTGCCGCGCGGATCGCGCGTCACCGCGATTTGCGGCACGAGGAAGGCATTGCTCACGCTGGCCTGGGCGAAACTGGCGCGCACGAACATCCCCGGCAGCAGCAGTCCCTGAGGATTGGGGAAGCGCGCGCGCAGCGTGACGGTGCCCGTCTGCGGATCGACGGTCACCTCCGAGAACTCGACCGAGCCGGTCGCGCCATAATCGCTGCCGTCGTCCAGCCTGAGCCGGACATCAGCGCGCAGCGGCGCCATGCCGCCGCCGGCAAGCTGGCGACGCAGCCGCAGCATGTCGGCGGAGCTTTGCTGGATATCGACGAAGATCGGATCGAGTACGGAAATGACCGACAGCGGATCGGCCTGATTGCCCGTGACGAGCGCCCCTTCGGTCACCAGCGAACGACCGATACGGCCCGTGATCGGCGCCGGAACGGTGGCGAAGCGCAAGTTGATCTGCGCGGTATTGAGCGCAGCCTGGCTCTGCGCGACCGATGCCCGAGCCGCGCGCGCCGCGCCGAGGGCATCGACATAGTCCTGCTGGGCGACGGCCTGCTCTGCCGCAAGCGGACGGAAACGGTCCGCCCGCGCGCGGGTCGCCTCGGCATTGGCCTGCGCGCTGGCAAGATTGGCGCGCGCCTGGTCCGCGGCGGCACGATACAGGCTCGGATCTATCTGGTAGAGCGGCTGCCCCTGCCGCACGATGGCGCCTTCGGCAAAGAGGCGGCGCTGGATGACTCCCGAGATCTGCGGCCGGACTTCAGCGGTTCGCAGCGCATTGATTCGACCGGGCAATTCCGTGACAAGCGCGGCCGAAGCGGGCTCCATCACCCGGTATCCGACTTGCGGCGTCGTATTGTTCCGTGCGGCCGCCGCCTTGTCCTGACAAGCGCAAAGCAGGAGGCAGACGGAAAGGGCGAAGAGCCTTCCCGAGTATTCCGACGGAAACCTGTTACGGCGGGCAGCTTGTCGCATCGGCATGCAAATTCAGGCCGGGCGACACACTGTCAAGTATCAGTTTGTCGCGAGATTTTCACCGAATGGAAAAAGTCCGCAAGGTTGCTCATACCGTGCAGAGCGATTTGGTCGTACTTCCGGAGATTCCGGTCTGCAGATTGCGGTTGTCGCGGATCAGCAAAGCAGCCTCCTGCCTGAACACCACGTTCTTGACGAACATCTTCCCGAACAGCGGTTTGTAATTGTAATAGGCTTCGGCGTACATCACGGCCGAATTCACGCTGGCCGTTACCTTCGGTGCGGTCCGCCCCATGCCGGGCAACAAAGGACCGGTCAGGCCGGTATTTTCCCCGCCGTAGCTTGACGGCCTGACATAATCGCCCCGGCACCGCTGCCAATGAATGTATTGCCGTCCGGTGCCGCTCTGCTCCAGACTGGACAGGATCACGCGCCCGTTCTCCTTGAACTTGATGCTTTTGCCTTCCTGGATCGCACCGTCCATCACGGAATCTATGTCACTGGCGTTCACGCTCGGAGTCACCGAGCTGTTGTCGGTCTGGCCGATGCGCGAGGCATTGTCGGCTACCGCCATGGCGATCTGGCTGACCTGCATGTTCACCGTGGTCATGTAGGCAAGCTCGATGCCGTACATGGTGCCGAACAGGAAGATCGGCGTCACGACAGCGAATTCGATCACCGAAACGCCGGAACGATCCCGACGAAGGCGACGCCAGACAGAAAGGATACGGCGCCAGTTCATGTGCATTTGCCCACGCTGGAGCCAAGGGCCTGCTGAGCGGCAAAGGGCTGGTTCTTCTTGACCGCCGTCGCCACCATCGTGCGTTCGGCGTCCGACCCCCAGAACGGAACCGGGAACGCGCGCTTGTACGTCACGGTCACCGTGTAAAGCACGACGTCGCCGGCGCCGCCGTTGTTATCGCGGCCGACATCGGCCTCCCAGTCGCCGGTACGGTTCTCATCGACAAAAGTCTCACCATTGTCGCAAGTCCCGTTCTTGTTCGTATCATCCCATTTTTCGGGCCGCGCGATGTCGGTAAAATCATAGTAGCTCTGGCGCTTTGACTCGATGGTAGCGCCGGGCAGGATTTTCCGCACACCCTCCAGGACCTTCGCATCCGCCTCCGACGTGTTCGCCGTTTCCAGCGACGAGCTGCGCGCGGCGTCCTGCACCACCCCCTGCAACTGAATCTTGCCGAAAACCATCTGACCAAGATCGTAGAGGCCAAGCATCATCATCAGGAAAATCGGAGCGACAAGGGAAAACTCGACCGCGGTCACACCGTCGCTTGCGGCGCGAAGCCCCCGACGCCACCGGAGCGCGAAGCGTTTTCCGCAAGACCGCGTCATTGCGTGACCCGCAGTTCGCCGACCTGCTTGGCGATTTCCTGGAAGGCGGTGTTCAGCGCGGCCGAGGAAGTCGCATTGTAAGCGCTGTTGGCGGATGCGCAGTTCTTCATGTCGGTGGACAGAGCAACCCTGAAGGAAATCGCCCATATGCGAATACCCTTGGCCTTGATCGCCGCGCAGATCGCACGGAAGCGCACATTGTGCCGCGCCGTCGCCGTGGTGTCCGTGCCGTCGTTGGTCACCCGGAAATCGTTCTGCTCGATGCCGTAGGGCGCCTGGGTGTTCGGCTGGGGATCCATGTCACCGTCCGTCATGAAGATGATGTGGCGCGACACTTCGCCGCCGTTGTCCGGCGTTTCGGTGACATTATCGGCAAAGATCCCGTCAGGAGAACTGAGCCGGGCGCCCCATAGCAAGCCGATGTCGAGATACGTGGAGCCTACGGCCACCAGCGAATCCGCGTAAGCGTCGAATTCGCCTTCATCCATCGTCCGCAGGAGCTGCGCCGCACGGGGACACGCGAAGCCGGCCTTCGTGCCGCTGGTCTTCTCGGCCGTGCCCAGAGCCCGATAATAAGCAACTTCCGGCCACATAGGGTGCCACTGCGAATCCGGCTTCGCCAGATCGGGGACGGTGTCGATATCGAGATCCCAGGTATAGGGCGTCATCCCCGTGATCGTCGAATAAGTGAACAGGGCCTCCGGCGAAGTCTTGCGCTCTTCGATGCAGCCCGCCCAGGTGGACGTGACCTTGGCGCCGTTGGTGCCGGTGTTCGTGGTTACCGACTGCCCGGCCTTGTACTTGCTGACGTCGTAGGAAACCTTGCGGTAGATCCAGGACGCGAACTTCTGCGATGCAGGCGTCGTCGTGGTCTTCGTGCGGGTCTGGACATACTGATACCGCTTCCAGACATTGCCGACCTGCTTGCAGTAATAGACGGTGCTGGTCTCGTCCTGATCCACCGCCGTCGTCCGGCTTTGCGGAACTTCGCTTTGCGTGATGGTCTCACGGGGGGCGCTGGCGCTGCCCTGGTTTGCCCAGGCAGTCGTAGTGACGTAGCTGTCAGCCTCGCACTTTTTCTTGCTGGTATAATCGATGGCTGCATATGCCGGATGGAGCGTCTCAGGCCCTTTCGTCACGGTATTATAGCTGGTGGTTGGCGTGCCATCGACCCAATTCCACTGGGCCACGCGCGATTGCACGTCATAGATATCGGCGATCCAGTCCTGCTGCAGCAGTCCGCCCACGTTCACCGACTGGCTGTAGGGAACGAAGCCATAGCGGATGCGCGCGTTCGTGCCGGCGGTCGAATTCTGCACCGTGTCGTAGAAATTCTTCACCGCCGTCTGCAGCGCCGCGATGCCCGTTCCGGCCATCGATCCGGTGGTATCCAGCACCATGACGACGTCGCTGTTGCCCACGCCCATCGAAGCGGTGCACTCGACCGACAGGTCGAAGTCCTTGAAGCCGAATATCTTCATGACAGCCGTGTTCACCTTGGCGGTGGCGGTGCCATTGATGACATTGCCGTTTTCTTCGGACGTGCTGGTGAACACCGTGTCCCTGGCTTCCTGCCGGGTCTGATCGAAGTTATTGAAAAAATAGTTGCTGGCCTGCTTCTGCGCGGCCGCGGTATAGCCATTGCTTTCCACGGCGCGCCGTCCCGCCAGAACGCCGGCATCGCAGGCGGCTTGCAGGCGGTTTTCCGCGCGATAGGCGCGGCCCATGTCGATGCCGCCGCCGATCAACGCCGCCGACAGCACCATGCCGATCGCCGCAAGCGGCAGAACGTTGCCGCGGACATCACGCGCCAGCGCGTTATATGATGTGTTTGCCCCGTTCATATTCCAACCTGTGATCGGCGTTCCGCCCCTACGGAAAAATCCGATCGTGAGGTTACAGGGGCAACCTTAAAAATACCTAAACCGTTGGGAATACAGGATGCTACTCATCCATGCGGTAGCCCCGCAACGCTTCACGCGCAGCGCGCCACTCCCGGCACGGCCAGCACGTCATCCGCGGCATCCCGTCCGAACGGCTGAAGCGACAGCGCATGTCCCGCCAGCTCGTCGAGGCGGAAAGCCTGCTGGAAGACGAGGCCATGGCGGCCTCCACGCCGCCAGCGCACCCGGCCGTCGCGAACGGGCAAGCCCGGCACTTCCAGGCGAACCGGCTGGCCGATGGCCAGGCGGGCGGCGGCATCGACGCAGGCGCCGTGCTGCGACAAGTCGGCCAGGGTCGCATCGCAGGTTTCCGCGCCCACCCCTACAAGCGCCGGATGCTGGAGATTGAGCCGCAAGGGACGGCGGGGGAACTCACCGGATTCGCGGATGAAACGCCCGACATCGATTTCGCAGGAAAAGCGGAAGCCGGCGTGATCCTCCCGGTGCCAGACGCGCTCCATCGCGTGACGCTCGCCATCGGCGAGTTCGAGGAAGAGATGGAGATCGGGCGGCGGCGCATGAAACAGGCGCAGCTTCGCGCCGGTCGCCGATACGTCGCGCACGATGCAGACATATTCGCCGCTTTCCGCAAGCAGCTTGGCCGCCCGCAGCATCAGCGACGATCGCTTCGCGGCACGCTGCTCAATCCGGCGCGTACCCTTTTCCTGCGTGTCGCCCATCGTACGTCCCTTTGGCTCGACGCGCCGGAAAGCACGCATCGTCATGAACCAAATATCACCAGACAGGCTTTAAAAAGCGTTAAGCGCTTTATGCTAACAATGCGTTCCACGCAGTTCGGAGAGGCGCAATGCAACTCTATCAGATGGTCCTGATCGTGACGGTGATCGCCGCCGCGCTGGTCATGGTCGTCGTATTGGCCTTTCGTTCCCTGCGGCAGTCGCGGGCAACGCCCGGACGTGCCGCCAAGGCGAAAGAGACACCGCGCAGCGCAACGCCTCCGCAGACGGAAGCGAAGACCGAGCGGCGGCGGAAACTGGTCCCGGCAAGCCAGATGGAGAAAGACCAGATAGAGGAACAGCCCTCCCCGTCCGAAGCGGAACTTCAGGCAGTGGACGCACCCGCCCCGGCGGATGACCAAGAACCAGGCGCATCATTCGCAACGGCCGTGATGGCGAAGCTGGAAGAGGCGTTCGAGCTCTATCAGGCGCAGGATATCTCCCTCGAAGCCTACGGCGGGCGGGTCGCCGCCGAGCAAGCGTCGGTCGAGAGGCGTATCTCGGAACTGCGTTCCGGCGGCTCCTCTCAGGATGCGCTCGATGACGCCGAAGCCGCGCGTGAAGCGGTCGAATGGTGCCTGCAATGGGCAGAAGACATTGCAAGAGGACAGACACCCGCCGACGCCAAGGTCTGATCCGGCAGGATGCTGGCCGCTGCGGAATGCAGGCGCGCGTCATCGCCCGCTGGCGAGGCCGGGTGTGCGCCGTGGGGTAGAGAGCAGCGAACGGGCAGTGCGGCCGGCGCTTGTGGTATGTGCCCGGCAGTACGGGCGTGGATGCGTGTGAGTTGTTATGCGAACGGCC
>DASWWL010000020.1:0-3977 GCA_036400975.1 Novosphingobium sp.
CGAGGACCAGCGGACTGCCCAGGGCAAACATCGAAATGCTCATCGCCGCGCCGACGATCGCGTAAAGGTCGTTCCTCTCCAGAACCCTGTCGTGCGGTTCGTGGTGGTCGCGATGCCATGCCCAGCCGAAACCATGCATCACGTACTTGTGACTCGCCCAGGCGACACCCTCCATGGCCAGGATGGTGACGAGAACGATCGCGGCGGCGGCAAGCGGGGACATGACGATCCGTATAGCCCCACAAGCGATCCGGCGCAAAAACGGATGGACTGCGAAGCCGCTTGAAAAGCCCTTCGGTCGGGCCTAGCTGCCCGACATGGCCAGCAAACCGCGCACACTCTACGAAAAGATCTGGGACGCCCACGTCATCGACGGCCGGGACGACGGCACATGCCTGATCTATATCGACCGGCACATCGTCCATGAAGTGACCAGCCCGCAGGCCTTCGAGGCGCTGCGCGTCGCCGGGCGCCCGGTCCGCCGTCCTGATCTGACGATAGCGGTGCCCGACCACAACCTTCCCACCACCGCGCGTCTCGACGCCGAGGGCCGTCGCATCCCGATCGCCGACCGCGAGAGCGCGCAGCAGCTCGCCGCGCTGGCCAGGAACGCGCCCGAATTCGGCATCCGCTACATCGCGGACACCGACGCCGAACAGGGCATCGTCCATGTCGTCGGCCCCGAGCAGGGTTTCTCGCTGCCCGGCGCGACGATCGTCTGCGGCGACAGCCATACCTCGTGCCATGGCGGGCTCGGCGCGCTGGCCTTCGGCATCGGCACTACCGAAGTCGAGCATGTGCTGGCGACCCAGACGCTGCTGCTGAAGCAATCGAAGACGATGGAAGTGCGCGTGGAAGGCGATCTGGCCCCCGGCATCACGCCCAAGGATCTGATCCTCCACATCATCGGCGTCGTCGGCACCGCCGGCGGCACCGGCCATGTCATGGAATATCGCGGCAAGGTGCTTGAGGACATGAGCGTGGAGGGCCGCCTCACCGTCTGCAACATGTCGATCGAGGCAGGCGCGCGCGCCGGTCTCGTCGCCCCGGACGAGAAGACCTTCGCCTATGTGAAAGGCCGTCCCTATGCCCCCAAGGGCGAGGACTGGGACAAGGCCATCGCATGGTGGAAGAGCCTTGCGACCGATCCCGGGGCGACATTCGACAAATCGGTGGTAATCCAGGCGGCCGACGTGCAGCCGACCGTCACCTGGGGCACCAGCCCAGAGGATACCGTGGCCATCGGCGGCGTCGTTCCCGCGCCGGAAAGCTTCGCCGATCCTTCGAAGCAGGAAGCCGCGCGCGTCAGCCTCGACTATATGGGGCTGGAGCCGGGCACCCGGATGAGCGATATCGAAGTGCAGAACATCTTCATCGGCAGCTGCACCAACAGCCGCATCGAAGATTTGCGCGCCGCCGCCGCGGTGCTGCGCGGCCGTCACAAGGCCGACAGCGTGAAGTGGGCGATCGTCGTCCCCGGCTCGGGCCTCGTAAAAGCGCAGGCCGAGGCCGAGGGACTGGACAAGGTATTCACCGATGCAGGCCTCGAATGGCGCGAGCCGGGCTGCTCGGCCTGCCTCGGCATGAATCCGGACAAGGTCCCCGCCGGCGAACGCTGCGCCTCCACCAGCAACCGCAACTTCACCGGCCGCCAGGGTCCCGGCGCGCGCACGCATCTCGTATCGCCGGCGATGGCGGCGGCGGCGGCGGTGACGGGCAAGCTCACCGACGTGCGCGAACTGGTGGACGGCAAAGCTGGCTGATCCCGGACCGGCACGAAAATCGGCATTCGCACCGGTCGTTGCGCCTGACGCCCGTGTGCTAGTCCTCGGCAGTCTGCCGGGCGAAGCTTCGCTTGCGGCAGCGCGATACTATGCGCATCCCCGCAACCAGTTCTGGAAGCTGGCTGGCGCGGTGATCGGGCGGGACGATCTGCATCTCCTGGAATACGAACAGCGCCTGTCAGTCCTGACCGGCGCAGGCATCGGATTATGGGACACGATCACTTCCGCCCACCGCACGGGCAGCCTCGATGCCGCCATCCGCGAGGCCGAACACGCCCCACTCGCCGATCTTGTCGCCACTCTTCCCGATTTGCGGGCAATCGCATTCAACGGCGCGACTTCGGCCAGGATAGGGCGGCGACAGCTCGCCGATCATCGCGGCATGACCCTGGTCGACCTGCCGTCGAGCAGCCCTGCCCATGCGGCTATGTCCTTTGCGGCCAAGCGCGAGAAGTGGCTCCAAGTTGCACATTTCCTCGACTGACGCTTGCTTCCGGGGCGAGCCATGCACATAGGGGGACGATGAGCGACAAATCCGACAGATCAAGCTGGGCGACGAAAGCTGCGGTAGCCGGCGTAGCCGCCATCGGCTCGGCCGCGCTGGCCGCCGCCCTCCTCTATGCCAATCGCCGCAAGGAAAACGCGGGAACCAAGGCGCCGCCACGCCCCGAAGACGCACCGGAAACCGATTGATGGAAGCGATCCGCCACGTCGCCGGGCGCGCCATCCCGTTCGGCCGCAAGAATGTCGATACCGACGTCATCATTCCCGCTCACTGGCTCAAGACCATCACGCGCGAGGGGCTTGGCCGCGGCGCGTTCGAAGCGGTAAAGAAGGAGCCGGGCAACGTTTTCGATGACCCCGAATATGCCGGCGCCCCGATCCTGATCGCTGGCGACAATTTCGGTTGCGGCTCCAGCCGCGAGCACGCCGCTTGGGCGCTGCTCGACATGGGCGTGAAATGCGTGATCGCACCCAGCTTTTCCGATATCTTCTCGGGCAACGCCTTCAAGAACGGCATCCTTGCCGTGGTGCTCCCCCAGGATCAGGTCGATCGACTGCTGGAAGTGGCGAAGAGCGATCCCATCGACATCAATCTGGAAAGCCAGATCGTCAGCACGCCGTTCCAGGACCGCTTCGCCTTCCAGATCGATCCCTTCCGCAAGCACTGTCTGCTGGAAGGGCTAGATGAAGTCGGGCTGACGCTGGCGCAGGCGGCAACTATCGATGCGCACGAGGCGCGGGTTCGCGCTGATCTGCCGTTCCTCGCCAAGGGAACCGGCATCGCGGCCTGAGCGCCAAACGCAAGACGAGTGGGGACCGATATGACCAGTTTCAGGGATCGCGAGCGCGGCGAGGAAGCGAAGTTCGCGCATGACGAAGAAATGATGTTCCGCATCCAGGCTCGCCGCAACCGGCTGCTGGGCCAGTGGGCGGCCGAACGCATGGACCTCTCGCCCGCCGAGACGGAAAGCTACGCCAAGGGCGTCGTGCAGGCCGATTTCGAGGAAGCCGGGGACGAGGACTTGGTCCGCAAATTGCTCGGCGACCTGGTTTCGGCCGGCGTCGATGCCGATGAAGCCGAAGTCCGCACCGCGCTCGAAGCCAAGCTCGTCGAGGCACGCCGCGCGTTGATGGGCGAGGCCTGAGGGAGAACAGGCGATGGCCATGGCTGCCGACGAGATAGAAACGCTGATCCGCGCCGCACTGCCCGATGCGACAGTGATCATCACAGACCTCGCCGGCGATGGCGATCACTATGCCGCACACGTCGTTTCCGCCGCCTTCCGGGGCAAGACGCGCGTTGCGCAACACAAGCTCATCTACGAAGCGCTGGACGGTCGCATGGGCGGCGCGCTCCATGCCTTGCAACTGACCACCGCGGTCCCCAATTGATTTGCTGAACTCCAGAGGCCTCGCAAATATGTCCGATACAAACGCCCGCATCGCCGAAATCGTCAACGGCAACGACATCGTGCTGTTCATGAAGGGAACCCCACTGTTCCCGCAGTGCGGCTTTTCAAGCCGCGCGATCGCCATCCTCGATCATCTGGGCGTGACCTATGAAAGCGTCGATGTTCTACAGGACATGGAAATCCGGGCCGGCATCAAGGATTTCTCGGACTGGCCGACGATCCCTCAGCTCTATGTGAAGGGCGAGTTCGTAGGCGGCAGCGATATCATGATGGAAAT
>DASWWL010000021.1:0-8206 GCA_036400975.1 Novosphingobium sp.
GTCGATGTGCGCTCGTTCACCGCGCAGCGCATGGTGCTGCGAAGAATACCGCAGTTCAAGCCGACGCCCCCCAGCAATGCGCCGCTGTTGCCGGACATGGATATCGATATCGGCCGCTTGCGCATCGACACTTTTGTTGCCGAAGCAGCCGTCTCGGGTGAACGCCGTGTGGCGAGGCTTTCCGGCACCGCACATATAGAGGATGGCCGGGCGCAGGTCCGGTTCGATGGCGTGACCATCGCCGGCGCCGGGCGGGGCGGCAACGATCGCATCGGACTGGTGCTCGATGCCGTGCCCGACACTAACCGTTTTGATATGTCGCTCAGTCTCGACGCGCCTACCGGCGGCGTCATCGCGGCGATGGTAGGGCTGAAGCAACCGCTCTCGGTCCGTATGAGCGGACGCGGCGACTGGAAGACCTGGAATGGCGCATTCAATGCGGATCTTGGCGGGCAGGAGCTTGCTCGCCTGACGCTGACAGCGCGTGATGGCACCTTCGCGGTCAAAGGCCCGACGCGGATCGCCCGCGCGGTCACCGAACCAGCCGCCAGCCTGCTCGGCCCAATCACGAACATCGACCTGACAGCGGTGCTGAATGATCGCCGCGCGACACTGGCCGGTGGTGCGTCGAGCGATGCCTTCAATTTTACCAGTAATGGGGTGATCGACCTTTCGGACAACAGTTTCGAAGGGCTGAAACTTGCCTTCGTGCTGACGAAGCCATCGGCACTGGCGAAGAACCTGAGCGGCAACGGTCTGCGTGCGCTGCTGACGCTGGACGGCGCCTTTTCCACGCCGACGGTGCAGTATGTTCTCAACGCCGATCGCCTGGCGATGAATGACATGGGCATCGATCGTCTGACGGCGAGCGGCGCCGCACGGGTAGATGCCGATCATATCGTCATTCCGGTTACTGCCCGAGCGGCCCGGATCACCGGGCTCGACACCGTCGCGGGCGGCAGTCTCGCCAATGTGCGCCTCGACGGCGATCTCGCCGTGGATATGCCGCGCATTCTCTCGGACAACATGCGCATTCGCTCCGACCGTATCGACGCGCGGGCGATCCTTGTCGCCGATACCTCGACCGGGCTCTACACCGGCGCAATCGACGGCAAGATAGACGATTATCGCGTGGCCAGCGTGGGCGTGTTCGACATAGAGACCAGCGCCGATCTGAAGACCGAAGCCAAGGGCGGTTTTGCGCTGGTCGGCAAGGTGCGTGCACGTTCCACACAGCTATTCAATGAAGGGGTGCGCGATTTCCTAGGCGGGAACATGGTCGCTTCGAGCGATGTCCGCTATGGCACCGACGGCGTAGCGCGCTTCGCCAATTTACGGCTGCAATCCCCGAATGTGCGCGTGACCGGCGGCAGCGGCAGTTATGCGCAGAATGGCCAGATCGCGCTCAATGCCGATGCTGTGACGGACCAGTATGGCAAAGTTGGTGTGCGCATTGCGGGCACGATTTCCAATCCGCGCGCAACCGTAACAGCGGATCGACCTGGACTGGGGGTAGGCCTCGCCAACCTTGAAGCGCGGATCACCGGTGCACGGGGTGGTTATCGTCTCGCCGCGACTGGCGATACGGATTATGGCCCACTGACTGCCGATGTAATGCTTGGCGTTGGCAAAGTTGTGACTCTGCAGGTCAATGAGGCCAATCTCGCCGGTATCGCCTTCGCCGGATCGTTGCAGCAGACAGCCGCCGGGCCCTTCGCCGGTCAGCTAACCGCCAATGGCAATGGTCTTGGGGGCGTTATCCGGCTTACGGCGCAGGGCAAGTATCAGGAGGCGATCCTGAATTTGCGCGCCAATGACACGATCCTGCCCGGACCGGCTCAACTGGCGATAGGATCTGCGATCGTCGATGCGCGTGTGGTGCTTTATGACACGCCATGGGTGGTTGCCGATGCGCAATTGGCGGATACGCGGCTTGGCAGCCTGAACCTTCGCGCAGCCCGCATGATCGTCGATTATCGCGATGGGCGTGGACAGGTGAAAGGTCTGCTCGAAGGTTATAGCGGGGTTCCCTTCCGTGTTTCCCTTAATGCTGACCTCCAACCCAATCTCTGGCGCGCGATGCTGCAGGGGCGGGTTCGAGGCATGAATTTCCGCACTACCACGCCTGCCCGGATCATACCGGGCAAGACGGGTTACGAACTGCTGCCGACTAAGGTTGATTTCGGGCAGGGCAGCATTCGCCTTGCAGGCAATTACGGCGACGGGATCAAACTTCAGAGCCGGCTCGATGCGCTCGACATGGGGTTGTTCAATACCTTTATGCCGGGGATCGGCGTGGGTGGCAGAGCCACCGGTAGCCTGGATTTCGAACAGGCTGCCGGTTCAGGATTCCCTCGCGCCGACGCGCGATTGACGATCAACGATTTCACTCGCACCACGGCCGCCTCGATCAGCCAGCCTGTAGATGTAAACTTCGTTGGCAAGCTGTTGCCAGATGGCGGCGAGGCCCGGGCGGTCATCCGCCAGCGCGGCAGCGTGATCGGCCGCTTTGCCGCGTCTCTCCGCCCTCTGCCGCCCGGCACGGGAAGCTGGAACGAACGCTTGCTGAGCGCGCCGCTCTCTGGCGGGATTCGTTATAACGGACCGGCTGACACGCTATTCTCCTTCGCTGGTATGACCAATCAAACCTTGACGGGTCCGGTCGGACTTGCGGCTGATTTCTCCTGCCGGGTTTCCAGTCCTTGCCTGAATGGGGTGGTGCGGGCCAGCAACCTCACGTACGAGAACCAGGTCTATGGTACGCGGCTTGCCAACATGGCGATTTCGGGCAAGTTCAGCGGTGATCGTCTGGAACTGGAGCAGATGACGGCGGTAGCCGGCACGGGTCGGATCAGCGCACGCGGCTATGTCGGTCTTGCTGCCGAGGCAGGCTATCCGATGGATGTGACCGTTACGCTCGACAATGCCCGTCTCGCACGGAGCAACGCCGTTTCGGCCACCGCGACCGGAGAGCTTCGCCTGACCAAGACCGCTGGCGAAGCGGCGCTGCTTTCGGGCCGGATCGTCCTGCCCGAAACGCGCTACGAGATCATCCGTCAGGGCGCCTCGCAAGTCCCTGAACTTACGGGTGTACGTTTCAAGCCGCGTCGTACCCGTGTGACCGGTGATGAACCGGTGCAGCGGGGACCAGGCCTGTTCCAGTCCATCCGTCTCGATGTGACGGTCATCGCGCCGGAGGAACTATATGTTTCCGGGATGGGGCTCGAATCCGAATGGGGCGCCAACTTCCGTCTTACCGGCACGACCGCCGCGCCGGAAATCGCGGGTGAAGTTGAACTGGTCCGCGGTACGCTGGGCTTCGCCGGGCGGAGTTTTGACCTGACGGATGGCCGTGTCACTTTCACGGGCGGACGCGTGATCGATCCCGTGGTGGCCATTACCGGGACCGAGGATATCGATGACGTTACGGTGAATGTGAACGTGGCTGGTCGCGCCTACAATCCGCAGATCACTTTTTCGTCAGTACCGGGATTGCCGCAGGACGAGATTCTTTCTCGTATCCTGTTCGGCAGTTCGATCTCGAACTTGTCGGCGATCCAGGCCGTGCAGCTTGCCGCTTCGCTCAATTCGCTGCGGGGATCGGGCGGTGGGCTCAATCCGCTGGGCAAGTTGCGTTCGGCTACAGGGATCGACCGTCTGCGCATTCTTGCACCGGATGAGACGAATGGGCGCGGCACCGCTTTGGCGGCGGGGCAGTATATTACGGACGATATCTATGTCGAACTCGTCACCGACGCGCGCGGATTCACCGCCACCCAGCTGGAGGTAAGCTTGATGCCCTGGCTGTCGATCCTCAGCCAGGCCGGTGGTTCGGGGGTAACGAACTTCAATCTGCGTATCCGGAAGAATTACTGATGCGCGGGTTGCTCATGATGGCTCTGGTGGTTCTGGGAGGATGCTCGAAACCCGAGCCCAGCTTCGACGAACGTTATAGCCAGGCAGAAAAATCGATCATGGCGACAGGCGCCGCCATCGACAGCGAACTGAAGGCTCGCGAGGATTGGCGCATGGCAGAGGATGCGGCCGCCAAAAGCAAGGCGGTTCCGACGCAGATGCCCTTACGAAAATAGTCAGGTTGCGGGAGGCGGGATCGCTGGTCCCAGCATCGCCTCCGGTCGGACGATCGCATCGTAATCTTCTGCACTAACGTCGCCGCTTGCAATGGCCGCCTCGCGCAAGGTGATGCCCTGTTTGTGCGCTGCCTTGGCGATGGCGGCCGCCTTGTCGTAACCGATCCGTGGCGCAAGAGCCGTCACCAGCATCAGCGAACGTTCGACGCCGCTGCGGATATTGTCTTCGCGCGGTTCCAGACCGCTCAGCAGATGTTCGGTGAAGCTGTCGCAAGCATCGGCCATCAGACGCACCGACTGCAGGAAGGCGTAGGCCATGACCGGGCGATAGACGTTGAGTTCGAAATGTCCCTGGCTGTCGGCGAAGGTGAGTGTCGCATGGTTGCCGAAGATCTGCGCGCAGACCTGGGTCATCGCTTCGCATTGCGTCGGATTGACCTTGCCGGGCATGATTGAGGAACCGGGCTCGTTCTCGGGCAGGGCAAGTTCGCCAAGGCCGGAACGCGGGCCTGAACCCAGCAGGCGGATGTCGTTGGCGATCTTGAACAGGCTGGCCGCCAGGGTATTGATTGCGCCGTGGCAGAACAGCAGCGCATCCTGCGCCGCCAGCGCCTCGAACTTGTTGGGCGCGCTGGTAAACGGCAGACCGGTCGCCTCGGCGATGGCGGCGGCGATGGCGGGGCCGAAGCCCGTCGGCGCGTTCAACCCGGTGCCGACGGCTGTGCCTCCCTGCGCCAGTTCGTGAATGCCGGGCAGCGTCGCGTGCAGTCTTGCGATTCCCGCTTCGATCTGCCGGGCATAGCCCGAGAATTCCTGTCCCAGCGTCAGGGGAGTCGCATCCTGCGTGTGGGTGCGACCGATCTTGACGATGTGCTGCCAGGCTCGCGCCTTGTCCGTCAAGGCCGCAGCCATCGTCTCAAGCGCGGGCAATAGGCGCTGCGCGATTTCGCTGGCGGCAGCTATGTGGATCGCGCTGGGAAAGGTGTCGTTCGATGACTGGCTCAGGTTGACATGATCGTTGGGGTGGACCGGCTTTTTCGTACCGGGCTTGCTGCCCAGCAGCACATTGGCGCGGTTGGCGATGACCTCGTTCACATTCATGTTCGTCTGCGTGCCTGATCCGGTTTGCCAGACGACAAGCGGGAAATGATCGTCGAGCCGGCCGGCGATCACTTCCGCGGCCGCCTGCGTGATGGCTTCTGCCAGTTCGGGAGCGAGCAGGCCCGTGTCGCGGTTAACCTGCGCAGCGGCGCGCTTGATGGTGGCCATGGCATGGATCACGGGAAACGGCATCCGTTCCTCGCCGATGCGAAAGTTTTCCTTCGAACGCTGCGTCTGTGCGCCCCACAACCGGTCGGTGGGTACTGCGATGGCACCCATCGTGTCGCTTTCGCTTCGCATTCCGGACAAATGTTATTCCTTCCAGAGCGGGTTCTTTCCGTGTGAAGATGCGCCCGTGAGGGAGGTGGGGTCAATCGCATGCTTGCATCGCAAGTCATGAGGAATGCTAAGGTGAGAAAAGCAGAGGAGTGTCCGCCGCGTGAATGCTGAAGCTCAGGTGCATCAAATCGATCCTGCCGGAATTGTAGCCGATCTGGATGCCCGCGCGCGTAGGGTCGAAACGCCCTGCGGCGATGGTGCGATCGTTTGGCGCATCTGGGGCGAAGGGGAGCCGCTGGTGCTGGGGCATGGCGCTCAGGGGGCGTGGTCGCACTGGATTCACAATATCCCCGGCCTTGCCGAGAAACGCATGGTCATTGCTATCGACATGCCCGGGCAGGGGGATTCTGCCGCGCCGCCTCAACCGGATCACGACGCGATTTCGACCGTCATTGCGGATGGACTGAACGAAATTCTGGGGGATCGGCTACCCGTTGATATAGTCGGTTTTTCGATGGGCGGCGTTTGTCTGGCGCATCTTGCCTATTATCGTCCGGATATGGTTCGCCGGCTGATCGCGGTGGCGACCGGTGGGATCGATACGCCGATGGGGCATGTGGAATTGCACCGGCTCAAGGGTCTGGATGAGAAGCAGCGGAAGGAGGCGGTGCGCGCGAACTTGCTGGCGATGATGCTGCACCATCGCGAAAGCGCCGATGATCTTTCCATTCACTTGTTGCTCACCAACGCCCGTAAGGCACGGGTGGTGAGCCGCGATCTCGTGTTGCCCGCGCGTTTATTGAAGATATTGCCTGATATTCGAGTGCCGATTGATGCGATATGGGGGGAGCTTGACGCGCCGCATCCCGATCCTGTCGTACAGGAAGCGGTATTTCGCCGTTTTCAGCCCCATATGGAGTTTCGGGTGATTCCCGGCGCCGGGCATTGGGTGATGTATGAGCGTCCGGAAGCTTTCAATGCCGCGTTGCTGGAAATGCTGGCGAAGCCGGTGCGGACAATGCGCCAATAAACCCCCTCCCGTCTGGCGGGAGGGGAAAGATGCGATTACCAGACGAGCGGAACGGCGACCGGGCCGACGACGCCGGCCGGCTCGTAAGTGATCTTCGCGTCCGGCTGCAGTGAAAATTCGGGAATCCGGCGCAGCCATTCTTCCATGCCGATGGTGATCTCGAGCCGCGCCAGATGCGCGCCCATGCAGGCATGCACGCCTCCCGCGAACGATAGGATCGGCTTGCGTGTGCGATCGAAATCGACTTCCTTGGGGTTCGGGAAGACTTCGGGATCGTAGTTGCAGGCGGGCAGGATGCTGGTGACTTTTTCACCTGCCTTCATTTTTACGCCCCGCAGTTCAAGATCCTTGACCAGCCGGCGGCCGGAGAAGGTCGTGCCCCACATGCGCAGGAGTTCCTCGATAATCTGCTGCATGTCGTTTGGCCGCGAAATGATTTCGTGGCGTCGATCGGGATTTCTGGCCAGCCAGAGCCACATGTTGTTCATGGTGGCGTAGACCGTGTCGATCCCGGCGATGAATAGGAAGAAGACGAAGCCGAAGACTTCCTTTTCGCTCAGCGGTTCGCCGCCGGGGCGTGCGGCGATAATGCGGCTCATCACGTCGTCCGCCGGGTTCTTCCTTTTTTCGGCGATGGCTTCCTTCATGTATGCGTCGATCGACTTCATCGCCGCAGCCATCTTGTGGCGTTCCTCCGGCGCGAAGCTCAGCAGATCGACCACCCAGGTGACGAAAGTGTCGCGCATCGACTGCGGCAGACCCATCAGTTCCAGGAAAATTCCCACAGGCAGCGGCCTGGCATAGGCGGTGGTGAACTCACAGCCGCCCTTGTCGATGACTTCGTCGATCAGCTCGTTGGAGAGGTCGCGGATGCGGGCCTCCATGCGCTTGATGCCCTGCGGCGAGAAGACCGGGTCGAGGATCGCGCGATACTTGCGGTGATGCGGCGGATCGATCTCTATGGGAATCATCGGGAACGGATCATTGGGATCGCGCGGGAAGGGCAGTCCGTCCTCGTTCGAGAAATATTCGGTGTTGCGGAGCATGAAGAACGCGTCTTCGTGCTTGCGGAGATGCCAGGCCGGTCCCGTTGGGTTGATGCTGTAGAAGATCGGTGGCGTCCTGTCGTGAAGCCCGGCGAGGAACTCGTAGGGATCGGCCAGAAAGTCAGCGCCGTTGATCAGGCTGATATGATGCACCAGTTCCGGTGGAACGTGATCGGGAATTTGTTTTTCAGGTGCTTGCGTAGCCATTTTCATTCTCCCTCGAAGCCGATGCGGGGCTCAGTACTGCTTTTCGGGCAGGGTAACGACAATGCCGTCCTGCTCGGCATTGACCGGGATCTGGCAGCTCAGCCGGCTGTTGGGTTTCACTTCCGAAGCGGCCGACTCCAGCATCTGCACTTCGGCCTCGGACGGCGGATCGATGCGATCCAGCCATGCTTCATCGACGTAGCAATGGCACGTTGCGCAGGCGAGGCCGCCGCCGCATTCGCCGACGATGCCCTCGATGCCGTTATACACCGCGCCGCGCATGATATTCTCGCCTGCGTCGATCTGCACTTCGTGCGTAGTGCCGTCGTGATCGATATAGGTAACCTTCGGCATTTCGCCTTTCCCTCCGGAATCAAAATATCTTGAGAACGTTGTTCTCATACAAATATTCCGAGGGACGCTATAAGTCAACCGGCCTTCTGGACCGATCG
>DASWWL010000022.1:0-22161 GCA_036400975.1 Novosphingobium sp.
AAGCCGCGACGCGGCGTCTTCCGTGCGCGGCAGGGAACCGTCTAGCTGGGCCGCCACCACGTCCTCGGCCTTACCCGAATCGCGCTCGGTCTCCGTTTCGCCGACGCAGAGGATTACTCCGATTCCAGCCGCCTGCGCCGCTTCCGCCTTCGCCCTCACGATTTCATTGGTCTCGCCGTGCATCGCCCGGCGTTCGCTATGCCCGACAATCGTGAAGTCGGCGCCGGCGTCCGCCAGCATCGATGCGGAAATCTCGCCCGTGAAAGCGCCGCTCGCCTGGACATGGCAGTCCTGCCCGCCGACGCCGATCTCCTGCACGGCCTCCCGCATCGCGTAAACCAGCGTGAACGGCGGCGCGAGCGCGACCTGCACGCCCGCTATGCGGTTCGCCGCGCGATCGATGGCCCGTGCCTCGGCCAGCATCGCCCGCGTTCCGTTCATCTTCCAATTGCCGACAATATAAGGCAAAATTGACATTCTCGATCCTCATAGAGCGCCGAATCCCCTTTAATTTCGGCGCGATCGAGGCGCTGCTAGGCAGGCGTCTCGCGCTTGTCAAAACCGTTCGGGCCGAGTTTCGCTCCCCCGATGCGGCATGCGCTCTGTCAATAGTTGCCGCCCAGCCATTGCGGGAAGCCCGCTCCCCGCCTAAAGCCGCGCGACGCCATAATCATCGTCTTTCCGGGAAAATCACAAGACCGGCCATGCTCCAGTTTTTCCGAAGCCTCCTGAGCTCCAAGGTCGGCGCCTTCGTCGCCCTTGTGTTTCTTGGCCTGATCGCGCTTGCTTTCGCCAGCGGCGACGTCGCCAAAACCGGCACCTTTGGTGGAGTTGCCGGCGGCGACCGTGCAGCGATCGTGGGCAATGAGCGGATCGACACCGCGACGCTCAGCCAGGCCGCCACCAGCGCCGTCGAGAACATGAAGCAACGGGATCCGCGCACCTCGATGCAGTCCTTCCTCGCTTCGGGGGGACTCGAGCAGGTGATGGACAACCTCATCAATCAAACCTCGGTCGCGGTTTTCGGGCGGAAGAACGGCATCGTCGCCAGTGACCGCCTCGTCGATAGCGAAATCGCGAAGATCCCGGCTTTCATGGGGCCGGACGGCAAGTTCAGCGAAGCGGCGTTCCGCCAGCTCATCCAGCAACGGGGCGTCAGCGAAAAACTGGTTCGCGACGATCTGGCGCAAGGCCTTATCGCCCGGCAGATCCTGCTGCCTGCCGGATTCGGCGCGAGCATACCCCGCGAATTCGCCTTGCGTTACGCGACGCTGCTGACCGAAACCCGCAATGGCGCCATTGCCCTGCTCCCATCGGCAGCCTTCGTGCCAAAGACCCTTCCGACCGATGCGGAGATCGCCGCATTCTACAACAGCCATCGCAATAAGTTCATCCGCCCCGAGCGGCGGGTACTTCGCTATGCTTCGTTCACCGATTCCGCTTTGAAAAGCGTACCATCTCCGAGCGAAGCCGAAATCGCCAAGCGGTATGCCGACAACAAGGCGCAATATGCGGCCCAGGAATCGCGGCGGTTCACCCAGCTTGTGGTTCCCACGGAAGCAGCGGCACGCGCGGTGATCGCGGAAGTCGCCAAAGGCGCCAGCCTGGATGCCGTCGCTCGCTCCAAGGGCCTGGCCGCCGCAAAGATCGGACCGGTCGCGAAAGCCGCACTCACGGCACAAAGCTCGCAAGCTGTCGCCGATGCCGCTTTTACCGCCGCCACGGACACTATCGCAGCGCCGGCACGCAGCGGCCTTGGCTGGCATGTGCTTCACGTCGATGGCATCGACAAACGGCCCGAGCGTACGCTGGATCAAGTTCGAGGCGAAATCACCACGCAACTCGCCATGGAAAAACGCCGCGCAGCGCTCAGCGATTTCTCCGCGAAGATCGAGGAAGAATTCGATAATGGCGCGAATCTTGCCGATGTTGCCAAGGAGCTTGGCCTCACGCTGCAGCAGACCGTGCCGATTACTGCCGATGGCCGATCTTATGCCAAGCCCGATGAGACGGCGCCGGCGATCCTCGCGAAGGCCGTACAGACAGCCTTCTCCATGGAGCGCGAGAACGAGCCCCAACTTGCCGAAGTCGAGCCGGGCAAAACCTTCCTGATTTTCGACGTCACCGACATTGCCCCATCGGCCCCGGCTCCTCTGGCGGAGATCAAGCAGGACGTCACCACGGCATTCATGCTGGACCGGGGAGCCACGGCCGCCCGTGCCGCAGCCCAAAGGGTCGAAGCAGACGTGCGCAAAGGTGCGGCGCTCAATGCAGCAATGGCATCGCTGGGCCGCCCCCTTCCACCCGTCGAACAAATCGACATGAATCGCCAGCAGCTTACCGCACAGGGCCGGCAAATCCCGCCGCCGCTGGGCCTGCTGTTCAGCATGGCGGAGGGTACGGTAAAAATCCTGCCCGCACCGGGAAATCGTGGCTGGTTCGTAGTGTCGCTGAAGGACATCGTACCAGGGAAAGTCGCGGCAAACGACCCGATCATCGCCGCGGCGCAACGCGAACTGGGCGGCGTCGTGAGCAGCGAATACGCCGATGAGATGCGCCGCGCAATTCGTGACGAGGTAGGAGCCAAGCGGAACGAGACCGCGATCAAGGCTGTCCGGACTCAGCTCGGCGGCGGCAACAACTGATCGCTGAACAATGAGCTCTTCCCGTCCCGAAAATTTCGATCCCGCCATCGGGGCTCTTGCGCAGGGGAAGCCGGCGCTCGTCTGGCGACGGCTGATCGCCGATACCGAAACGCCCGTCGGCGCGGCGCTGAAGCTCATCGAGCCCGGCAGGGGCGACTTTCTGCTCGAATCGGTAGAAGGCGGTGAAGTACGCGGACGCTACAGCCTGCTAGGCCTCGACCCCGATCTCGTCTTTCGCGCTGCTGGGCACACCTGTGAAGTCAATCGCGACTGGCGGAACGATCGCCAGGCCTTCGCTCCGCTGGCCGGCAATGCGCTGGACGAGTTGCGCTCGCTGGTCGCTGCCTGTCACATGGAGGTGCCGCCGGTATTGCCGAAGAGTCTGGCATGCCTGGTCGGCTATTTCGGTTACGAGACCATCGGCCTCGTCGAAAAGCTTCCTCGCGCACCGCAGGGCGCGCTCGAGCTTCCGGACATGCTGTTCGTCCGACCCACGCTGATCCTGGTGTTCGACCGGCTCGGCGACGAGTTGTTCTGTGTCGCACCCGTATGGCCATCGGACGCCGCACCCGAGCGCATGCTCGATGCCGCCGAAGAGCGGATCGATAGCGCGCTTCGCCGTCTCGCTCTTTCCGCTCCGGTCACGGAAGCCTCTCATGTGCCGCTCGCACCCGCGCTCACGCCAACCATGCCTGCGGAACAATACGCAGCGATGGTGGCACGCGCGAAGGATTATATCGAAGCAGGCGACATCTTTCAGGTCGTGCTGGCACAGCGCTTCACGTGCCCGTTCACTTTACCTCCCCTTGCGCTCTACCGTGCGCTACGACGGGTGAACCCTTCCCCCTTCCTCTATTTTCTCGACCTTCCCGGCTTCGCGTTGATCGGCTCCAGCCCCGAGATCCTCGTGCGCGTGCGCGATGGGGAAGTTACGATCCGGCCGATCGCCGGCACACGACCACGCGGCAAGACACCGGAAGAAGACAAGGCAAACGAGATCAGCCTCCTAGCCGATCCGAAGGAACGCGCCGAGCACCTGATGCTGCTGGATCTTGGCCGCAACGATGTCGGCCGAGTCGCCAGCGCAGGCAGCGTACAAGTGACGGAAAGCTATACGATAGAACGCTACAGTCACGTCATGCACATCGTCTCGAATGTCGAGGGAAGGCTCGACACGGCAAAGCACGACGCCATCGACGCGCTTTTCGCCGGCTTCCCTGCCGGAACCGTCAGCGGTGCGCCCAAAGTCCGCGCATGCGAGATCATCGCCGAGCTCGAACCCGAAACGCGCGGCGCCTATGCCGGCGGCGTCGGCTATTTTGCGCCGGACGGCTCGGTGGACAGCTGCATCGTGCTGCGCACCGGCATCGTCAAGGACGGCATGCTTCATGTCCAGGCCGGCGCCGGAATCGTCGCCGATAGCGACCCCGCCTACGAACAACGCGAGTGTGAAGCCAAGGCCAGCGCCCTGATCGCCGCCGCACGCGAAGCCGTAAGGGTGGCGGGCGAGCCCGGTTTCGGGCAGTAGGGCGGCATGATCCTCGTCATCGACAATTACGACAGCTTCACCTGGAACCTTGTCCATTACCTGATGGAACTGGGCGCGGAAGTCGAAGTCGTACGTAACGACGCCTTGTCCGCCGGGCAGGCAGTGTCGAGCGGCGCGCAAGGCTTCCTGATCTCCCCCGGCCCCTGCACGCCCAACGAAGCCGGGATCAGCCTCGACCTCGTCGGCGCCTGCACTGATGCGAAGCTGCCCTTGCTCGGCGTCTGCCTCGGCCATCAGTCGATCGGCCAATATTTTGGCGGCAAGGTCGTGCGCGGAGGGCTGATGCACGGCAAGACCTCGCCCGTCACGCATGACGGCACAGGCCTGTTCGAAGGTCTGCCTTCGCCTTTTACCGCGACACGCTATCACTCGTTGATCGTTCAGGACCCTCCGGCAGAGCTGATCGTGAACGCGACCTCGGACGATGGCCATACGATGGGCTTCCGCCACGCTAGCCTGCCGATCCATGGCGTGCAGTTCCATCCCGAAAGCATTGCCACCGAGCATGGACACGCGATGCTCGCCAATTTCCTGCGCATATGCGGTATCGACGCGCGCCTGCCCGCATGACTTCCCTGCCGCCGACCGCTACCCCTCTCACCGAAGACGAGGCCGAGGCAGTCTTCGGCGCGATGCTCGATGGCCGGTTGGCTGACGAGGATATCGCCTGCTTCCTGACGGAACTTTCCGATCGCGGCGAAACCGCCGGCGAAATCGCGGGAGCGGCCCGCGCGATGCGCGCCCGACTGATTCCGATCAGGGCGCCCGCAAATGCGATCGATGTCTGCGGCACCGGCGGAGACGGACATCACACGCTCAACGTCTCGACGGCGGTTTCGCTAGTAGTCGCCGCCTGCGGCGTGCCGGTCGCCAAGCACGGCAACCGCGCTGCTTCATCCAAGGCAGGCGCGGCGGACACGCTGGAGGCACTTGGTCTCAACCTTGATCGCGTGGCCGGAACCGCCGAGGAAACGCTGGCCGACCTTGGCATCTGCTTCCTCTTCGCCGGTCGACATCACCCGTCGATGGCGCGGATCATGCCGATCCGCAAGGCACTGGGCCGCCGCACGATCTTCAACCTGATAGGGCCTCTGGCCAATCCCGCCGGGGTGCGCCGCCAGCTCGTCGGCATCGCTCGGCCCGCCTATGTGCCCATCTATGCCGAAGCTCTCGCCCGGCTCGGCACCGATAAATCATTCGTCGTCTCCGGCGATGAGGGTCTCGACGAACTGAGCCTTGCCGGTGGCAACGAGCTGGCGATTGTCGGACCGGATGGTTTCGTTCTGCAACGCGCGACACCTGAAAATGCGGGGTTGGCGCAAGCCGCGATATCGGCCATTCGCGGCGGCGATCCCGCGTACAACGCTGATGCCCTGCGTCGCCTGCTGCTGGGGGAAGAAGGTCCCTATCGCGATGCAGTACTGTTCAATGCGGCAGGCGCCCTGATGGTCGCAGGGGAAGCCAACGACTGGCGCACGGGCGTCGAGGAAGCAGCCGAAGCCATCGACAAGGGGCTTGCCAAGGCATTGCTCGACTGCTGGATCACGGCACTGAAATGACCGACAAACTTACCGAAATCTGCGCCACCAAACGCGAAGAAGTCGCCGCTCGCAAGTCCCTCATGGCACTTGCAGACATAGACGCTCGCGCCGCCGCCCAGTCCCCGCCCCGTGGATTTCGTGCCGCGCTCGAAACCAAAGCCGCAGAAGGCTTCGGCCTGATCGCGGAGATCAAGAAGGCATCACCCTCCAAGGGATTGATCCGGCAGGACTTTCATCCCGCCGACCATGCCCGCGCCTATGAGGCGGGCGGCGCCGCCTGTCTTTCGGTTCTGACCGACGCGCCTTATTTCCAGGGGCATGAGAACTACCTGGTCGCTGCCCGCGCCGCCTGCACCCTGCCCGTACTGCGCAAGGATTTCATGATCGACCCATGGCAGGTGGCCGAAGCACGAGCGATCGGTGCCGACGCGATCCTCATCATCGTCGCCGCGCTCGATGACGGACAGATGGCCGAAATCGAAGCTGCCGCGCTTGAACGAGGCATGGATGTGCTCGTCGAAGTGCATAATGAGCTTGAGGTCGAGCGCGCCACCCGCCTCCAATCGCGCCTGATCGGAGTCAATAACCGCGACCTCAAGCGCTTCGTGACCGATATCGGCGTTACCGAGCGTCTGGCTCCGCTGATGCCGGAAGGCACGCTGCTGGTCAGCGAAAGCGGGATCAGTTCCCATGTAGACCTGCTTCGCCTGTCCGCTTGCGGTGCGCGGACCTTCCTGGTCGGCGAAAGCCTGATGCGCCAGCCCGATATCACCGCAGCCACCAGAGCGCTGCTCAAGGGCCAGAGCCAGACCTGAGCGTTGTCCTACACCGTCTCAATCTGGCAATAAGACACTCATGACGGAAATTGATCAGATATTTGCCCGCATGGGCATGGAAGAGAGGCCAAACCGGCCGATGTGTCGCGCCGGAGGATCGGGCCGGCATGCGCGATCAACTGCCGCGTTTCGGGGAAAATCGCTTTTCCATGGACACTGTCAACTTGTGTCAACTTGGGGAAGCTGTGCATGACCAGCCTCACGCATCTCGACGAGCAGGGGAACGCGCGGATGGTCGATGTCGGCGGCAAGAACCCAACGCAGCGCATCGCGATCGCATCGGGCCGCATCCGCATGTCGAAGCAGGCTCTCATCGCAATTCGCGGCGGAGAAATCCCCAAAGGCGATGTCCTTGCCGCCGCGCGCATCGCAGGCATCATGGCCGCGAAGCGCACCGCCGAGCTGATTCCCCTCTGCCACCCCCTCTCGCTGGATGCGGTGACGCTCGATTTCATTTTCGAGGACGATGCCCTTCGCGCCACCGCCACCACTTCGCTGACCGGCAGAACCGGCGTCGAGATGGAAGCGATGACCGCTGTTTCGATAGCCCTTCTGACGATCTATGACATGGCCAAGGCACTTGATAAGGGCATGATTATCGAAGAGCTGCGCCTCATCGAGAAACGGGGCGGAAAATCGGGCGACTGGCGGGCCAAGCCATGAATATTCCGCCGCTCCCGCTCGAAGATGCTCAGGCGCGGTTGCTCGGGCTGATCGAGCCGATGCCGGTCGAGCATGTCGATATCGAAGGAGCTCTGGGGCGCTACCTCGCGGCTCCGCTGCTCGCTCGCCGCACCCAGCCCAGCGCGCCGCTTTCGGCAATGGACGGATATGGGGTGAGCGCAGGCGACATGGCCGGCCCCTGGCGCGTGATCGGCGAAAGCGCGGCGGGTCATCCCTATGACGGCATATTGCGAAGCGGAGAAGCCGTTCGAATCTCTACAGGCGCTGTCGTGCCCGAAACCGCCGTTTCGGTGATCCTTCAGGAAGACATCGCGCGTGATGGCGACAGCCTGACGCTCGTCGGCGAACCTCCCGCTCCGCCCGAAAAGCACATCCGACCGCGCGGCATGGATTTTACCGACGGCCAACAGGTCCTGTCGGCGGGCCAGCGGATCAGCGCGGCACAAGCTGCGCTCGCCATGGCGGCAGGCCATCGCCACCTGCCGGTTCGCCGGAGGCCCCGGCTCACCATAATCGACAGCGGCGACGAGCTGGCCAGCGATTGTGAGAATTGCCTGCCACACCAGATCCCGGCGAGCAACGGAACCATGCTGGCCGCCATGGCCGCCAGCCTGCCGTGTGTGATCGAACGGCTTGGGCCGGTCGCTGATCGGATGGACGCCCTTGCGGCCGTCCTCGATCAAGCGCAGGAAGCCGACGTCATCGTCACCAGCGGCGGCGCTTCAGTCGGAGATCATGATCTGGTCCGCCCGGCGCTGGAGGCGTGGGGCGCGAAAATCGACTTCTGGCGAGTGGCAATCAAGCCGGGCAAGCCGCTGCTTGTCGCGCGGCGCGGCCACCAGTTGATATTGGGTCTGCCCGGCAATCCCGTCTCGAACCACGTCACCGCCTATCTGTTCCTCTTACCACTGTTGCGCGGCCTGCTTGGCGCCGCCGAGCCTTTTCCGCGCCCGATCCGCACCACGCTCTCCGCACCGCTGCGCGCCGGGGGAGCGCGGCGAGAATTCCTGCGCGCGGCGTGGGACGGGAGAGAAATCGCGGCGCAGTCGATACAGGATAGCGGCGCGCTGACCCCCTTGGCCGCGAGTAATGCGCTCATAGAACGCGATGCGGGCGCTCCGCCCGCCCAAGCTGGCGATGCCGTCACCGCCTATCTTTTGGAGAATGGTGGAATTGCTTGACGAAACCCGAATCGTTGCTTAATTGTTCCACATTCGTTCACTAAACTTCCGCTAGGGAGAGGGTAACAATGCTGACACGCAAGCAGCACGAGTTGATTCGTTTCATTCAGGCAAAGCTCGAGGAAACCGGCGTTTCGCCTTCCTTCGAAGAAATGAAGGAGGCACTCGACCTCAAGTCGAAGTCGGGCGTTCACCGCCTGATCTCGGCGTTGGAGGAACGGGGCTTCATTCACCGCCTGCCCAACCGCGCCCGCGCATTGGAAGTGTTGCGCCAGCCTGATGACGTCGCGAGCAAGCCTTCGGCGCGCACGACCGCCAACAGCGCTGCGACCATCACCGATCCCCGTCCCGTAGTGAAAGCCCGGCCGGCAAACGATGTGATCGAAATTCCTATGCATGGTCGCATTGCTGCCGGCGTACCGATCGAGGCGATCGAAGGTCAGTCGGTGCTGCCAGTACCCGCAGCGCTGCTTGGCCCGGGAGAGCACTACGCGCTGGAAGTTTCCGGCGACTCGATGATCGAGGCAGGCATCCTCGATGGAGATGTCGCGCTGATACGACGCACCGAAAACGCGCGCGATGGCGAAATCGTGGTCGCGCTGGTGCGCGGCGAGGAAGCGACGCTCAAGTATCTTCGCCGGGAAGATGATCTGGTTCGCCTGGATCCGGCAAATGCCGCCTACGAACCGCAAGTCTATCGGCAGGGCGAAGTGCAGGTGCAAGGCAAGCTTGCGGGCCTCCTGCGCCGCTATCACTGAGCCACGGGCGTGACGGGGGCTGGCGAGGCGGCAGCCGCCGTCGGTCGCCGGTGATAGGCTTTTTTCGGTCGCCACCAGCCATGCCCCCCTTGCGTTTCGGCCACGGTCTGCATTTGCCGGCCTGGCAGATCGATCGCCATCCCGCCGGTTCGCGCCAGCATAGCCCGATCAGCCTTCAGCCATAGAGGTCGACAACTGCGCGGTAGTTGGCGGTCGGCGATGACGATGTCCGATCGCTCGCACGCTGCGGCCAGTTCCCGCTCCGCCGGGAGGTCGCGACTGCGAGCGACCAGCAAGCGCCATTCGCGTCCCTCCCGACGCAACGAGAGCGCACAGAAATCGGAATTGCACCGAGCGCCAGGCCACTGGGCCAGCGCTTTAGGAACACCATTCATTCCTGCAATCTCGGCCAGATTTTCCTGCGCGAATCCCGGCTTGCCGTCCTTGCCCGCGCGCAGGACGTACAGCTCACCCCTTTCGACGAAGCCTACGTGATGACCGTCACCGGAAATCAGAATATCCGGAGGCCGCAGTAGCGCCAGCGAAGCCGCGCCGAGCAGGACGGGCAGCAGCCCGAGCAGGCGTGCCTTCCCGCTCCACAGCGCCAGCCAGAATCCGCCCGCCGCGAATAACGCCATGCCACCCGCTCCCATCGCAGGAAATGCAGTCACCGCGCCTGGCCGCGACGCCACCCAATGCGCGAGCGCCAGCAGCGCATCGATCGATTTTCCGGCAAGCCACCATGCGGGCATTCCTGCTCCGAAAGCGTCAAGCAGAAGCGCAAGCGCAATCAGCGGCATCGAGACGAAAGTGGTCAGCGGGATCGCCACGACATTGGCCAGCGCGCCATAAACCCCGGCGCGGTGAAAATGGAACAAGCCGATGGGCATCAGTGCCAGCTCTATGACGATACCGGTAAGCAGCAGCATGGCCAGTCTGCGCCCGGCGCGAGCAAGCCAACCCTCGTTCCGGGGCGCCAGAAAAGCGCGGACTGGCGCGGCGCCGTGCAGTGCGACTATGGCGATCACCGCTGCGAAGCTCATCTGGAAGCTGGGGCCCAGCACCGCTTCCGGCCAAAGCAGCATCACGCAACCGGCCGCGACGGCGACCATTCGCAACGATAACGGTTCCCGTCCCAGCGCCAACGCCATCAACACAAGCAGCGCGCCAATGCAGGAGCGGACCGTAGGCACTTCGGCCCCAGTAAGCAGCGTATAACCGATCCCGGCGGTCGCCCCCGCCCCCGCCGCCAGCAAAGGGAGCCGCACGCGCAGCGCCAGCCAGGGCGACAAGGCCAAAAGCCGCAACGCGACGAAATAGACCGCCGCGATCAAGGCGCTGACGTGCAGCCCGCTGATCGACAACAGGTGCGCAAGACCGGAATCGCGCATGGCCTGATCGTCGGCCGGATCGATCGCGCCACGGTCGCCACTGGCGAATGCGGTGGCGATAGCGCCGCTGGCGCCGTCGAGCCTCGAGCGGACATGCTCTGAAAGCGCAGCCTGCAACCGGACGAGCAGCCCTCCGCTATCGCCGGCCTGGACGATTTCGATGTCGCCGAGCACACTCCCCGTCGCTGAGATACCCGCAAACCAGGCCGTGCGCGCAAAATCGTATCCACCAGGCAACATCGGTGGCGCTGGCGGCATCAATCGCAGCCGCGCGCGGATATGTGCGCCTTGCGAAATCCCGAGCCGATCCTGCCCGGTCGCCAGATTGACCCGCACCCGCAACGGCCGCCCTGTCGCCGGCTCCCGAATGGCGAGATGCAGGCGAACCCGCCCTTCGGCGGGCCGCTCCTCACGATCGAGAACGGTCGCTGCGATTCGAGTCACGATCGGACGATCGATCGCCGGCGCGCCGACCATGGCCGATTTGCCCCAGATCACCAGGCAGCCGAAAGCGATGGTCAGAGGCACGACCACCAGCGCCTGGCGGAGAAAGGGAAAGCGCCCTGCATTGCAATACAGAATGGCAAGCACCGGAACGGCGACACAACCGCCCAGAAGCACCAGCCATTCCCGCCAGCCGTCCAGCACGACCCACAGGATGATACCAACCGCGAAGGCCACTGCCATCCATGGCCCGCGTTCGAAACCCGCCCGTCCAATAAATCGCTCGACCGCTTCCAGCATGCTGGACAAGCCGTCTCGCCTGCGCCAATGGCGATGTTGCAGTGCAGCGCCCTCGAAGGCGCCACCGCTCGGTTGCTCGGAGTATGTGGCATCGCTGGCCATATGCTTCATAGGACAGGAAGAACGGATGATGGCAAGCGATGGCGTGAATGGCGCTCCCACGGCTGGCGGCCGTGCGGTCGTCACGCGTTTCGCTCCCTCTCCTACCGGCTACCTGCATATTGGCGGCGCCCGCACCGCGCTGTTCAACTGGCTGTTCGCCCGCCATCACGGCGGCAAGTACCTGCTCCGCATCGAGGACACCGACCGTGCCCGCTCCACCGAGCCCGCGATCGAGGCGATCTTCGATGGCTTGCGCTGGCTCGGTCTCGACGGTGACGAGCCGGCCACGTTCCAGTTCGCCCGTTCCGACCGTCATGCCGAGGTCGCCCATCGCCTGTTGGCAGCGGGCCAAGCCTATCGCTGCTACCTGACCCAGGAAGAACTGGCGGAGCGACGCGCGCAGGCGCAAGCGGAGCGCAGGCCTTTCCGGATCGACAGCGAATGGCGCGAAGCAGACCCGGCTACGGCGCCTGAGAATGCACCCTTCGTCGTCCGCATCAAGGCGCCACGCGATGGCGAAACCGTGATCGACGATCTTGTGCAAGGGCGCGTCACCGTCAGCAATGCCGAAATCGACGATTTCGTCCTGCTGCGGTCCGATGGCACGCCGACCTATATGCTTGCGGTGGTGGTAGACGACCATGACATGGACGTGAGCCATGTGATCCGGGGCGACGATCATCTGAACAATGCCTTTCGACAACTCGCGATCCTGCGTGCGATGGACGCTATCGAAGGCGGCTGGCCCGATCCGGTCTATGCGCATGTTCCCCTGATCCATGGCAGCGACGGCGCCAAGCTGTCCAAGCGTCATGGCGCGCTTGGAGTGGATGCCTATCGCGACGAGCTGGGCGTCTTGCCCGAAGCGTTGTTCAATTATCTGCTCCGGCTTGGCTGGGGCCACGGCGACGAAGAGTTCATCGTGCGTGAACAGGCGATCGAATGGTTCGATATCGCCCATGTCGGCAAATCACCTTCGCGTTTCGATCTCGCCAAGCTTCAGAACCTCAACGGACATTACTTGCGCGAAGCCGAAGACACCCGGCTCGCCACGCTGGCGGGCCAGCGGATGGGCGGCGATATCGACCTGGACCTGTTGATCCGTGCGATGCCGGTTCTGAAGGTTCGCGCTAAAGATCTTAACGACCTTGCCGATGGCGCAGCCTTCCTGTTCACGCAGCGGCCGCTTTCGCTGGATGCGAAGGCTGAAGCCCTACTAACCGCGGATGCACGTGGCCTCCTCGGCAAGATTCACAGTCGTCTCGAAAACGAAAACGGCTGGACAAGCGAAGGGCTGGAAGCCAGTCTGAAAGCAATGGCGGAAGAACTGGGGCTCGGTCTCGGCAAACTCGCTCAGCCGCTACGCGCGGCGCTTACCGGCCAGACAACCTCGCCGGGAATTTTCGATGTTCTGGTTTTGCTCGGGCGGCAGGAAAGTCTTGCGCGGATTGCCGCGCAGGCGATCACCGCCGAAGCGGGCCAAATCTAGGGAGTAGATCAGGTGGGTAATTCTGCGAAACTCAACGCGGCAGGCAAGGAGCTCGACTATCCGGTGCTCAGCGGCAGTATCGGACCGGATGTCATCGATATCCGCAAGCTTTATGGTCAAACCGGGATGTTCACCTTCGACCCGGGCTTCACATCCACGGCGAGCTGCGAGAGCGCACTTACCTATATCGATGGCGACGAAGGCATATTGCTGCATCGTGGCTATCCCATCGGGCAACTGGCCGAACACTCCAGCTTCATGGAAGTCTCGTACCTACTGCTGAACGGCGAACTGCCGTCGCAGAAGGAACTTGACGATTTCAGCTACACGATCAGCCGCCACACGATGCTGCATGAACAGCTTATGCAGTTCTACCGCGGCTTCCGTCGCGACGCTCATCCGATGGCAATCATGTGCGGCGTCGTCGGCGCACTTTCGGCCTTCTATCACGATTCCACCGACATCGCCGATCCGCAGCATCGCAAGATCAGCTCGCACCGCCTGATCGCCAAGATGCCGACGATCGCCGCAGCTGCCTACAAGTATTCGATCGGCCAGCCCTTTCTCTATCCGGACAACTCGCTGTCCTACACGGGTAACTTCCTGCGCATGACCTTCGGCGTTCCTGCCGAGGAGTATGAAGTAATTCCCGCAGTCGAGCGCGCCATGGACCGCATCTTCATCCTGCATGCCGACCACGAGCAGAACGCCTCGACCTCGACCGTACGCCTTGCCGGTTCGTCAGGCGCCAACCCCTTCGCGTGCATCGCGGCGGGCATCGCCTGCCTATGGGGGCCGGCACATGGCGGCGCCAACGAAGCGGCGCTCAACATGCTCAAGGAAATCGGTACGCCCGACAAGATCCCGCATTACATCGAGCGCGCGAAGGACAAGAACGATCCCTTCCGCCTGATGGGCTTCGGACACCGCGTCTACAAGAACTACGACCCGCGCGCGACCGTCATGCAGAAGACCGTCCGCGAGGTATTCGATGCGCTCAAGGTTACCGACCCACTGTTCGAGACCGCACTGCGCCTTGAGGAAATCGCGTTGAGCGATCCGTACTTCATTGAGAAGAAGCTGTTCCCGAACGTAGATTTCTATTCGGGTATCATCCTTTCGGCGATCGGTTTCCCGACCACGATGTTCACCGTCCTCTTCGCGCTTGCCCGTACTGTGGGCTGGGTCGCGCAATGGAACGAAATGATCTCGGATCCCGGCCAGAAGATCGGTCGTCCGCGTCAGCTCTACACCGGCCCCGCGGAACGCGATTACGTGCCCGTCACGAAGCGCTGAGTGCAATCGGTCCACCAGCGGGCGCCATACGGCGCGCGCTGGTGAACCACTTCAAGCCTGCCCGGCAGGCAATTCCAGAATAAAGCATGCGCCCTCGCCTTGCGTGCTTTTCACGCTCAGGTCGCCTCCCATCGCCCGCGCCAGCCGCCGCGAAATATAAAGACCGAGACCTGATCCGCCGTCCCCGCTGCGACCAAGCCGCTCGAACTTCTCGAATACACGCAAGGCTTCTTCCGCAGACAGGCCAGGCCCTTGGTCCCCAACGCTAACGCATGCGCGGCCATTCTCCTTCCAAACCGCCAGAGTAACCGGCGTGTCTTCCGGCGTATAGCGGATCGCATTGTTCAGAAGATTGAGGAGTATCTGCAGAACCCTGCGGAATTCGCCCGTCGCGGACATAACTGCGCCCTCCGCCGGCACCTCAATAACAATGCCGCGTTCTCGCGCCCTGACACCCAGTATCCCGGCGGCCTTGCGTGCCACTTCCACGAGATCCACCGGCTCGGTGACAGTCGTAAAGTCATCGGCCTCGACAACCTCCAGATCCCCAAGATCGTCAAGTAACGCAAGCAAGTGTTCGCCAGCGGCGGCAATGTCCGCAGCATAGCCCGCGTATTCTTCGGCGATGGGGCCGGCAAGCCGAGTGCGGATCGTTTCCGCGTTGGCGATGATACGTTTGATGGGCTGCAGGAGCACAGGTGCGACATCTTCACCGATCAACCTCAGGCCAGCAGGTACATCCACCGTTGCCGGCAAGGACGCGACAAGCCCCTCACGTGCGATAAGCAGCAGATCGAAACCCAGGAGTTCGTTATCCATCCCTAGTTGAGGGCGAAGGCTTGCTCGCCAGTGGCGTGAAGATCCTGGAACCGATAGCCTGGCGCCATCCAGCAAGCGCCAGTGCATCGGCAAATGATGCTCCGCCCCCTCGATCGAAACAAAATCAGTCCAAGGGCGACCAATGCCCGATTCCATCGCCAGAGCAAGCTCACACAAGTCCGGAGCATCACCGTGCCCGGCGAGTACGCGCTGCGCCGAGTCCAAGCGAACGAAGAACTCTGCCAGACCACGATCGATATCGTTCCGACGACGCTCGATCTCGTCGCCTCCTTCGCTGAACAGTGCGGTAGCGGTCCAGTTGCGCAGCGTAATTTCGCAACCGTCATCCGGTTCTTCGTGCGGTTCGATCTCCACCCAGGTTCGAATAGTATTTCTGCCATCCTGCGCTGCAATCATGCGCGCAAGCCGAAGCTTGAATTGTCGCGCGCTGCGCACCGCCTCCAACAAAGCGGGAATCGCAATGATTCCAGGCAACTCGCCACCACAGCGCAACTGAAGACGCATGAGTGGTTCGTCCGCTGAAACAAGGTTGTCGGCACCGTCCGTGACCGCACGGATGATCGCGGGTTCTCCGTCGGCCATTGTCATCCCCCCGGATAATCGCCGGCCCGCGCCAGCAACGCGGCGGCGCGATCGGGGCCGATGCTCATGACATCAGGCGGAGAAGCGAGTGGATGAAAAGTCAGGAATTGCTCGGTGAGAGCCTTAGGGCGGAGATTCGCGGCCCGCAACGCCAAGGCCAAACGCACCACTTGCGTCTCATGCATGGCAAGTGCGGCAAGGTCACGACGCTGCCCGGATGTAAACGCCAATGCAGAGAGGAATATACTGACGCCCGCATGCGCTACGGACAAGGCCGCAATCGCCCCCCCGCCCATTCCCGCGATCAACCGGGCGATCAGGCCAAGACGGCTGCGGCTTTCGTCATATTCTGATCGCAGTCTTCTTTCCGCTTCGGACACGCGGTCATCCTGAACCTGTGCGTTTCCAATGCTGGTGCGAAAGCTTACGAGCACGGCATGGAACAAATCGCCGGGTAGCTCGACAAGCTGACACGCCATTCGCCGCTGGGACTGCACGAAGCGCGCTTGCGCTGCCAACAGTTTCATCGCCGTCTCGGCGGTCGCCGCATCGGGCGATGCGATCAAGGCTTGCAGCAGGGGGGGAAGCACTGGATCGAGAGCAATTTGCGATTGGAGTCGCTCGGAAAGCTGCCACTCAAGAACAAGCGCATGAAGATGCGCGATCAGAGCAGGACTATCCAGCAAGTCGTCCCCCAAACGCGCAAGCAGCAAGACGTTTTCTCTTGCCTCGCATTGCCCGCTATCCGCCAGAGCGACAAGCAAACGGCTTGCCAGGTCCATCACCATACCCCGCACTCGCGCGACGATTTCGTCACTGAACAGCGAATGGTCATCACTGGCGAGAAGATGCCGTAAAATTGGCGCCACTGTGCCGGCGGTCGCATCCGCTCGGGCGAGTTCGGAACGCAGCACCGCTTCGGCCGAATCCAATGAGGGCAGACTGGCGGCGGGATCGTTCATGACCGCATCATAGCGCACTGTGGTTAAGCCGACGTTAGTCGTGTCTTAGGACCGGAGAGGAAAATTCCGGCTGCTATCAAAGCTATCGACAAACCCTGTATCGCCAAATCCAAGGTGCCCAGCATGGCTGAAACGGCCAGCACCAAGCAAAGCAATAGTCGGTCTTCCAACCAATTTGTCCAGCGACGTTCGAGCGTGCGTGGCAATAATCGTATCAGGCCGAGCAGGATCAATGGCGCGAAAGCCTGATCGGCGATTCCGGCAAACACTGGATGCGCAAGATTCCATATGAGAATCGCTGCCAGAACCATGTCGAACACACCATCAAGCAGACGATCACGCAGCGTAGGTCCGGAAGAAGTATCGAAGGAATCGTGCTCTATTCGTTCCAACAGCACCGCACCGCGCCGCATAACCCAACCGCATGCGCAAAGCAGCAGCGCGCTGGCCGTGAAACCAAGCCAACCCGCCACGGACGCCATGAGAAGTATTGCGGCGGCCGCCAGCACGAGAATCATGCTACCACTACCTGCATGCAGAAGCGCTGGACCAAAACCCAGAACGCCGAGACGAACAATCAGTCCTCCCGGCGAGATGCCTCTGGCTTCCCCCATGTGCAGCCGTATCCAGCGCCCTTCGATGGCATGCGCGGCCGTCTCGTCACGCACGAGTAGCCAATAGCCGGTTTCGCGAAGCACTGCTGGAAGCTCGCGCGTGGGTATACCGGATTGCAGCGCGATCCGGATGAGAGCGGAAGAGACATCGCAATCCGCAGGCAATTCATTCAGGCGCTCCACCAGTCTTCCCGGAATCGCCATCGCGCCGCCTGCGGCATAGTTGAGATCGATCCGTTCAAAACCGGCAGCAAGCCCCGCGTCCACAGATTGAACAAGGACAGCATGGCTCTCACCGAGTTGAGCGACAACATCCTGCGGTGTTGCCAGCAAGCCATCCGTCAGAACGAGGACTTCATCATTCGCGGTAATCAATCCTGGGAGTCCGCGAGCGCCGGCAACCACATGAAATTGCAGCCCTGCCCGTTCCGCCTCATGCTGCAACGCTATAAGTTCTCCGGAAAAGTGATGCGCGATACAGATTACCCGCTGGCATTCGAGCGCGCGAGCGATACCTAGCTGATGCTGGGCCAGCGTTATTCCGGCAACACGCAGGAAGGCACGCGGCATCGGCAGGCCAGCTCCGGCAGGTTCCATCATGGCGAGCAATGCGACGCGCAGCGAGCTTCTCCTGGCAGGCGCAAGCTTCTAGCTCCGCGCTGCGCCTCAGTCCATCAAGTGAGAGGAAAACTTCAGCTCTTGGCGTATTCGGTCAAGAACGCTTTCATCCGGCGCACGACAGACGGTTCGCCCGGCGCGGCCTCCAGCGCTTCTTCAGCAAGAGTGATGAGAGTCTCTGCGTGAAAACTCGCAGCAAGCCCTTTCAGCCTCATCGCGGCCACTTGCCAATTGCCATCGCAACGCGCCCGTGAAAGTAAATCGATCTGACGAGAGAGGCTTTCCACGAAAGCAGCACGAAGCTCGGCGAAAAGCACGGCATCCTCACCAGCGGCCGCCGCCAAGGTTTCATCCAGCGCTCCGGATTCATAAGCCATTCGTCGCAGACTAGTGAGGAACGGTTAAAGTGGGGTTTATACTTGGTGCGGGCATGATATGATTCGCCATGGTCGGGGGAAATCGCATTATCGCTTTCGGGTCGGGCAGCCTTGAGGCTTCCGCCGGGGAATCCGTGCATGAACCGGATCAGGCGCCTCCTGAATATTCAACGCCCACGAACGAAACGCCATCCGAATTCATGGACCCGGACGATACGCCACCTGTCTCGTCACGTTACTGGATCCTTCCCCTGTTCACCTGCCTCGCGATAACCGCATGGACAGCTGCGTTCTCCTGGCTGGTTCATGACCGCGTGCTTGCAAGTGGCCCCGCCGAATGGCTCGGCATGATCCGGGATTGGACAATTCCCGTTCTGTTGATCGCCATGATAGCGCTATTCGCCTTCCGTGGCAGCCGCCGTGAATCTCTGCGCTTCGGCGATGCCGCCCGAATGCTGTCAGAGGAATCAACGCGTCTCGAATTACGGCTGTCCACGGTCAATCGCGAGTTGAGCCTTGCTCGTGAGTTTCTTGCCTCTCAATCTCGCGACCTGGAAGCACTGGGCCGACTGGCTAGCGAACGGCTTTCGAAAGAAGCAGACCGACTGCAATCGCTGGTACGCGACAATCACGATCGGATCGAAGCGATCGGCACGGTCAGCGAGGCCGCGCTCAACAACATGGAAAAGTTGCGCGGTCAGCTCCCGGTGATCGCAAGTTCCGCCAAGGACGTCACAAACAACATTGGCACTGCAGGCCGTACCGCGCATTCCCAACTTCAGGACATGATCAACGGTTTCCAGCGGTTGAATGATTTCGGGACCGCTAGCGAACGGCAGGTGCAGGCACTCCGTGATCGTGTCGATGAAGCGGTTGCCGAATTCATGCGTCAGGCCGAACAGCTTGACGGCATAGCAACGACACGCTTCGCCGTTCTTGCCGAACGCAGCGTGGAATTCCGCACGCAGCTCGAACGCGAGGAAGTAGAAGTACTCACCGCCATTCGCAGCCGTTCGGCAGCCATGGTGGAGGAACTCGATCAAATACGCCAAAAGCTTGACGGACACGAGGCAGAAAGCCTGACGTCGTTGCGTGCACGCCTCTCCGCCCTGCGGGACGAAGGCACGACGATTTCCCGATCACTGCGTGAAAGCGAAAGCCGCGCAATCGAAACCTGGCACGATGCGATCCGCTCGATGACCACTCAAATGGACGAAGCCATGGCTGCGGTCGAGGCGGGCGACGAGCGAATGAAGCTGGCGATACGCACCAGCCTGGAGGACCTCGCGGCAGATTCGGCACGCTTCGAAGCGCAGCTCCTTGAACGGAGTCAGACCTTTGAGGCTTTGGCTGCTGGACGGGACCAAACAATGCGCGATCTGGATGCGCGTGCAATTGAAGCATTCAGTTCCAGATTCGAGCAGCTCGATGCCGAGCTTACCGTACGTGAAACGCGTGCCATGTCTCAAAGCGATGAGGCAATCGCTCGTATCATGAAACGGCTTGCGGAACTCGATTCCGAACTCGATAATCTTCGTGCCCAGCACGAACATCGATCGACCCAAATCGCCGCACACGGAGAATCCGTTATTGCTCGCCTCGGTGATGTCGAGCAGCGGTTCAGTCAGATCGCCCAACATGGCAGCGAAGCCGGATCGACTCTCGATCTAAGTCTGACGCTACTGACCGATCGCCTTGCGGCCAGCCGCCAGACGCTGGACGGAGCGGCTAATGAAATAGCAGGTCTGACCGAATCCGCGGTTCGACTCCTTGAACTGATCCAAGCCAGTGCTCAGCACAGCCGCGATGAATTGCCGCATGCGCTTGCGGCAGGTGAAGGCCAGCTTGTCGATATTGAACAACGCGTGGCCGCGTTGTGCGAGACGGTCAACGCTTCCCGCTTGGACAGCGAAATGTTGGCCGGCCACGTCGAAAACGCCAGTTCCGGCATTACCGCCCTTTTTGGCGAGATAGAACTGCTGCAGGCAAAACTCACGGAAGGCGGTGCGGCGCATAGCGAAACTATCGCCGCACTCCATGCGTCTCTTGAAAGCATAGAGGGTAAAAGTCGCGGCCTTGCGGCTCAAGCGAACGACGAGCTGTCCATGGCCTTGGCCAAGCTTATGGCAACAGCGCAAGATGCAATCGCAGAAATCGAAAAGAGTGGCAGCGGCGCCGTTTCCGGCCTTGCTCAACAACTTGGCGAAGAAAGCACCGCTGCCCTTGAACGCGTCATGCGCAACAGCGCCGCTGAAATTACCGGCCAATTGGAACAAGCGGCCGCACATGCCGCCGGCGTGAGCCGTGAAGCGGCGATCCAGTTGCGCGATCAACTGACGAAAGTGAATGAACTTGCGGCAAACCTCGAAAATCGAGTCGCCCACGCTCGCCAACGCGCCGAAGAACAAGTCGATAACGACTTCACCCGCCGCATCGCGTTGATCACGGAATCGCTCAACTCAAATGCCATCGATATTGCCAAGGCGCTCTCTACCGAAGTCTCCGACACAGCATGGAATGCCTATCTGAAAGGCAACCGGAGCATTTTCACTCGGCGTGCCGTCTCTCTGCTGGAGAGTGCGGACGCAAAAGCCGTCGCGCAGATTTACGAGCGCGACCGAGACTTCCATGAGCATGTCAGCCGCTATATCCACGATTTCGAGGCAATGCTCCGGCAGGTGCTTTCCGCGCGAGACGGAAATGCATTGGGCGTGACATTGCTGTCATCCGATATGGGCAAGCTTTACGTGGCGCTGGCACAGGCGATTGAACGACTGCGGTCCTGAACGAATTCCTACAGGATTTCATAGAAAGCGAAGCAGACGCTTACTTGCCGACGGGTGTGCCATCATAATTTGGCGGACCACCGAAAAAATCGAGATCCTCCGGTAGTATCCAGCCATAGACGTAGTTCGTATAGTAGATGCCGAATAACATCAGGGCGAGGATCGTTGCACGCAAAGCGATGCGCCTGGGATTGAAGTTTGCTGGCGCGCTATCCGCCTGCCCCCTGATCTTTTCGATACCGGCTTCGTCATGCGTCCGCACACCAAATGGCATAACCAGAAACGCACTCAACACCCAGAAAAGCACGTAAATAGCGAGAATCGACGTCCAGCGCATAAGTCAGGCCTCCAGCAACATTACCTGCACCTGCGGTTTCTTGCCCGACCAGCGCTGGGCTGCTCGCCGTGCGGCAAGGCGGGCAGCTTCTGTGCGGGAGGCTCGATCACGGCTGGCTCCCCCCTTGAGCTTCCCCAATGCCATGCTCACATCGTCGCGAGCTTCAGCCACGAAGGCATCGTAGTCCTCGTCGAGCGGCAGACCTACGCCGACAACATCGACTTTCCCATTTGCACCGACGGCTACACAAACGATGCCGCTGGTGGCCAGACGCCTCCGCATAACCATGGCTTCACCATCCGCAGGCGCGATAATGTCACCGTCGAGGACAAGCCTGCCTGCGCGCACTTCACCAAACTTGCCGGGTTTTCCTGGCGCTAGGCGAACCAGATCGCCATTTTTCTGCACCACTGTCTTCGTTATACCTGCAGCGCGCCCAAGCTTGGCCTGTTCACGCATGTGACGCATCTCGCCGTGTACCGGCAGCAGAATTTCTGGACGCAACCAACCATAAAGCGCTTCGAGTTCCGGTCGTCCGGGATGACCCGAGACGTGGATCGGACTTTGGCGGTCAGTGACAATTGTAATGCCGCGCTCAGCAAGACGATTCTGGATGCGCCCGATCGCGATCTCGTTACCCGGAATCTGGCGGCTGGAGAAAAGTACGACGTCATCCGATGTGAGCGAAATCGGATGGTTATCATCGGTGATGCGGGAAAGCGCCGCGCGGGGTTCCCCCTGCCCGCCCGTCGCGACTATCAGCACTTCGCCACGGGGAAGGCTCATCGCACGGTCGAAATCAACCAGTTCCGGTAGATCCAGAAGATAA